>JAIPCE010000206.1 GCA_021738345.1 Rhodoferax sp.
CAGCTCAATACCGAGCTCTGTGAATGGTTGTGCCAGGCCACCGGCTATGCGGGCATCAGCCTGCAACCCAACGCAGGCAGTCAGGGCGAATATGCGGGCTTGCTGGTCATCAAGGCCTGGCACGCCTCACGTGGCGAAGCGCACAGAAATATTTGCCTGATCCCCAGCAGCGCCCACGGCACCAACCCTGCCAGCGCCCAGATGGCGGGCATGCAAGTGGTGGTAACCGCCTGCGATGCCAGTGGCAATGTGGACATGGCCGACCTCAAGGCCAAGTGCGAACAGCACAGTGCCCATCTGGCCGCGGTGATGATCACCTACCCCAGCACGCACGGCGTGTTTGAGACCACCGTAAAGGAACTGTGCGCCTTGGTACACCAGCACGGTGGTCGTGTCTATGTTGACGGCGCCAACATGAATGCCCTGGTCGGCGTCGCCGCCCCCGGTGAGTTTGGCGGCGATGTCAGCCACCTCAACCTGCACAAAACATTCTGTATCCCGCACGGCGGAGGCGGCCCCGGCGTAGGCCCGGTCTGCGTAGTCGCCGACTTGGTCCCGTTTCTCCCCGGCCACGTCACTGGCGCGGCAACAAGCAGCGATGTACGCGCAGCGACGAGCGTGGGGGCCATATCCGCCGCACCGCTCGGCAATGCTGCCGTGCTGCCCATCAGTTGGATGTACTGCCGCATGATGGGACCCGAGGGCCTCACACATGCCACCGAAGCGGCGATTTTGGCCGCCAACTACATCAGTGCCCGCCTCAGGGACCACTACCCTACCCTCTATGCCAGCGCCAACGGCCATGTCGCACACGAGTGCATTCTCGACTTGCGCGATCTCAAGGAAACCAGCGGAGTGATGGCCGAAGATGTCGCCAAGCGACTCATGGACTACGGTTTTCATGCCCCTACGCTGTCGTTTCCGGTACCCAACACCCTGATGGTGGAACCTACCGAGAGCGAAACCCTGGCCGAACTGGACCGCTTCATCCACGCCATGATCTCCATCCGTGAAGAAGTGAGAAAAATAGAGTCAGGTGAGTGGCCTAGGGACAACAACCCCTTGAAGCATGCACCCCACACGGCAGCCAGCCTCTTGTCTAACGACTGGAACAAACCCTATGCACGAGAAATAGGAGCGTTCCCCTTGTCGACACTTAAAGCGGTCAAATACTGGCCACCGGTCGGACGAGTTGACAATGTTTATGGTGACCGCAATCTGTTCTGCTCGTGTGTGCCGGTGTCTGAGTAAGAGGCATCGTCATCTTTGGGCATGTAGCGCATTGTGTAAGCAGCAAACGAAACGCTGGTGGATACGCTGCGCTTATCCACTTTAGTCTTGGCCAATGAGGATTTAGCTCGATCGCACGGGGGCCAAGTAGTAGGTGTTGCGCGCGCAAAAGGCATGACTGATTGTGATACCTCTCAAATGTTGAGAGAGTTCGTCGAAGCGCCAAGAACGCTACGACAAGCTCTCCCGAACGGGTGCGATTCAAAGTGATGTGGCAATTCGGTTTTTGCCCCCTCGCCCCAGCGGGGAGAGGGAATAAGAGACCACATCACTTTGAATCGCACCCGCAGCAGGAACCTATGTTGACTGCGGAAATTCCTTGCAATTTACGAGTTCAGCTTCAGCGCACGCTTCAACCTGAGATCGATGTTTGCCGATTGGAGGACAAGGGTTTGCCGCATTGGCATTTCCGACTGAAGGAAACAGGGCTACTGGCAAGAATCCCGAAGCAGAGCCAGATGGATCTCGGACCGCAAGAAAACCTGGCCTATGAGGCGGCTTGCTTTCAACGCACTGCCGCCTGTGGTCATGTCCCGCGATTGGATCGTGTGATTCAATGCGCTGGATCGTCTGTTTGTCCATTCCCGCTGAATCGATATTCCAATGTGTAAGGATTTGACGGTTTATTGCGACAAAGTAGCAAAATCGACCCCGAATGGAGTTCTCCTGCATGAAGCTTTCAAATCTCGCCACTATCGCACTCACCCTGGGTGTGTCTACTTGGGCCAACGCCGATTGGGTCCAGATTCAAACTGAGGCCAAAGGCCAGACGGTGTATTTCAATGCCTGGGGTGGCAGTGAGGCGACCAACGCCTACATTGCCTGGGCTGCCAATGAGGCCAAGACCCGCTACGGCATTGACGTGCGGCATGTCAAAATCACTGACACCGTTGAAGTGGTGAAACGGGTGCAGACTGAAATGTCGGCCGGGCGCACCAGTGACGGCTCCGTCGACCTGATGTGGGTCAATGGCGAAAACTTTCGTAACCTTAAAAACGGCGGTTTGCTGTTCGGCCCCTGGGCGCAAAGCTTACCCAACTGGGGCCTGGTGGATTTGAACAAACCCGTGCGCACGGACTTCTCGGTGCCCACCGAGGGTTACGAGTCGCCCTGGGGCACGGCACAACTCACCTTTATTGCAGACAGCGCCAAAACACCCGCACCGCCGCGCTCTGCCGCCGATTTGCTGAGCTTTGCCAAGGCCAACCCGGGGCGTGTCAGTTATCCCAAACCGCCTGACTTTCATGGGACGACCTTCGTCAAACAGATGCTGCTGGAGTTGACACCCAACAAAGCGGTATTGCAGCAGCCTGCCACCCCAGGGGCGTTTGCCACCGCAACCCAACCACTGTGGGCCTATCTGGACCAGTTGCACCCCAGCCTGTGGCGCAACGGCAAAACATTTCCGGCCAGCGCCGCCGAGATGCACCGCATGTTAGGCGATGGTGAGCTCAAAATATCGATCACTTTCAACCCCAACGAGGCGGCCAACCTGATCGCCAGCAAACAACTTCCCGCCAGCGCCTATAGTTTTGGCTTCACGGGTGGCACTATAGGCAACGTTCATTTTGTTGCCATACCCGTCAATGCACGCGCCAAGGCCGGGGCTCAGGTGTTTGCCAACTTCCTGCTCTCTGTTGAGGCGCAGACCCGCAAGGCAGACATCAGCGTGTGGGGCGATGGCACGGTGCTGGACATCAGCAAACTGCCGACCGCTTCGCAAGCCCTGATTCGCAAAGCAGCACCCGGAGCCTTGGCAGAGGCTGTGCCAACCTTGCCTGAACCGCAAGCCACTTGGGTGCAAGCCTTGGAGGCCGAGTGGCTCAAGCGTTACGGCGCGCGATAGAGCGGTCTCAGCCACTGGTCCCTCACAACCGCCCTGGCCTGCCCGGGCAATGGCTGGCTGCTATGCCGGTCATACTAATCTTTGGACCTTTGCTGCCGGGACTCTATTGGGCATTGAGCCCGGCTATGGATGCTGTGGTTTGGCAGGCATTGTGGACGGATGCTCAGTGGCCACATGCCCTGCGCTCAACCCTGATTTCCAGTGTTCTCGGCACGGTGCTGGCCTGTGGCATGGCGGCCTTGACGGCCACGCTGCACTACCCCAGCCGGGTGTGGATGTCCCTTCAGCGCCGCTTGCCCCTGCTGCTGTCCGTACCGCACGCTGCCTTTGCGGTGGGCCTGTTTTTTTTGATCGCACCTTCTGGCTGGCTGGCAAGGGTCATCGCCCATTTTTTCCAATGGACCAGCCCGCCCGATTGGGTCACGGTGCAAGACCCCTATGGATTAAGTCTGGCGCTTGCACTGGCCATCAAGGAGAGCTGGTTCTTATTGTGGGTGCTGGCGGCGGTGTTGGGTGAGCAGGCGGTGTCACGCCAGATGGTGATGGCTCGATCCTTGGGTTACAGCCGCACCCAAACTTGGCGGCTGATCTTGTGGCCGCAGTTGTTGCCGCGCTTGAGGTGGCCAGTGATGGCTGTGTTTGCTTACGGCCTGTCGGTGGTGGACATGGCCATCATTTTGGGACCCGGTACGCCGCCAACCTTGGCAGTGTTGATCTGGCGCTGGTTGACCGATCCCGATCCTGCACTGCAGGCGAGCGGCAGTGCGGCATCTTTGGTTCTTCTGATTGTGTTGCTGGCTTGCGTTTTAGCTGTGCGCGGCCTTGGCTGGTTATTGAAACAGATTCAGCCTTACCCGATAGGACAGCGCAAGCCAACTGCGAATTTGCGCTGGCTTCCATTGCACACGCCTTTGTTTGTGACAGGTTATGCGGTGGTGGCCGTGCTGCTGCTGTGGTCGGTGGCCCAGACATGGTTTTTCCCGGCCTTATTGCCCGACGCCGTATCACTGGAGAGTTGGCAACTGGCAGACTGGGCACCGTTCTGGACGACCATGTGGCTGGCCATCGCGGCGAGTTTGCTGTGTTTGCCCACAGTTCTGATTTGGCTGGAGTGGGGGCCCAAGCATCTGAATGCGCTGCTGTACCTGCCGCTGATTGTGCCCGCCTTGCCCTTGGTGGCCGGGCAATATGCCACCTTGCTGCATCTGCACCTGGACGGTACGGCGGTGGCTTTGGTCTGGAGCCACCTGCTGTGGGTGCTGCCCTATATGGTGCTCACACTCATCGGGCCATATCGGGCGTTTGATGCACGCCTGATGACCAGCGCGCGAGCCCTGGGCTATTCACCGTGGCGGGCTTGCCTGGCAATGAAGTGGCCCGTGTTGTTGCGCCCGATTCTGGCGACACTGGCCGTTGGTTTTGCGGTGAGCGTAGCGCAATACCTGCCCACCTTGTTTGCCGGCGGTGGCCGTTTTATCACCGTGACCACCGAAGCCGTGGCACTGAGTGCGGGTGGTAACCGGCGCGTGCTGGCGGTGCAGGCCTTGCTGCAAATCGCCTTGCCCATGGCAGCTTTCGGTCTGGCTGCATTCGCGGCTTTATGGCTTGGTCGACATCGAAAAGGGTTGCGTTGACATGTTGAACATCAAAAGCCTGACGATCTCACACGGGGGCAAGACACTCTTTACCGACTTATCGCTCACAGTCGATCAGGGTGAGGTCGTGACCATCACAGGCGTGTCCGGCTCTGGCAAATCGACGCTGTTGAACTGGATCATTGGGGACCTGGACCCCAGCTTTGTCGCCACAGGTGCGCTATGGCTGAACGACGTGCAGTGCGATAGCTTGCCCATTGAGGCTCGCCACATGGGTCTCTTGTTTCAGGATGATTTGTTGTTTCCCCACCTGAGCGTGGGACAAAACCTGGCATTCGCGCTGCCAGGCAAGTTTAGGGACGTCAAGGCACGTCGCCAGCGCGTGGAGCAAACGCTGGACGACATTGGTTTAGCCGGTTTTCATCACCGTGACACGGCCACGCTGTCAGGTGGCCAGCGGGCAAGGGTCAGCTTGATGCGCACACTGCTGGCAGAGCCGCAGGCCTTGTTGTTGGATGAGCCGTTTTCCAAACTGGATGCCGTGTTGCGCACCCAGTTTCGTGCCTTTGTGTTCGCGCAAATTGAGCGTCAGCGCATCCCCACGCTGTTGGTCACACATGACCTGGCCGATGTTCAGCCAGGGGGCCGGGTCATTGAAATCAGCGATTGGCAGCACAGCCCTGCTTGAAAAGCATAAGGGGTTGGTCCCGGAAGCCCCCCACGGCATCAAACGCCGCACGGCTGACGAACATGGCGTGGTCGCCGGTGGCGATGCCAGTCCAGCGCGAACGCAGATTCATCATGTGACCCACGACGCGCAGCATCCAGTGATGGCCTGAGATGCAGACATCAAATCTGCCCCAACGGTGTAGGCCACCAGCGAGCGCCTGGTGGACGCATTCAACCGCACCGCTTGGCAACTCTGTATCGGCGCGCAGAAATAACACGGTCTGGCCGTTCGCTTGCGCTGCACCGGCATTCATCTGTCTTGCACGCCCAGGTTGAGAATTCACGACCTTAAAGCCAGCGCACTCGATCATCGCGACCGATTCGTCCGTACTGCCGCCATCGACAAACAGCACTTCACAACCATGGCGGCTTAAAGGCAGAAGCCGATCCAACAATACTGGCAGGGCCAGCGCTTCGTTGAGTACCGGAACAACGATGGAAAGTGTCATGGCAAACCTAACCTCGCTTCCAGGCATGAAAACGTGCCAGCCAGGCCAGCACTTTCTGCGGTGCATGAGCACGTTTCCACTCACCAGCCACATACTTATTGGCCTCAGCCAGCGTCGGGTAGGTATGAATCGTGCCCAAAATCTTGTTCAAACCCAGTCCATGCTTCATGGCCAGCACAAATTCGGCCAACAAGTCACCTGCATGTTCGCCAACGATGGTCACGCCCAGAATGCGGTCTTTGCCTGGCACCGTCAGCACATTGACGAAACCGTGCGCTGTGCCGTCGGCAATGGCACGGTCGAGGTCGTCAATGCCGTACTTGGTGACCTCATAGGGAATGTTTTTTTCTTTGGCATCCTGCTCGTTGAGGCCCACGCGCGCCACCTCAGGTTCAATAAAGGTCGCCCAAGGCACCACAGAATAATCCACCTTGAACTTCTTGAAGTCTCCAAACAGCGCATTGACTGCCGCGTACCAGGCCATGTGACTTGCTGTGTGGGTAAATTGATAGGGTCCAGCCACGTCGCCTGCCGCGTAGATGTTGGGGTAAAGAGTCTCCAGATAATCGTTCACCGCCACAGTGCGCTGGGTAGGAATTCCCAAATCTTCCAATCCGTAGCCCTGCAGGCGGGCCACGCGGCCAACAGCGCACAGCAGGGCATCGAATTCAATGCGCTTCTCAACGCCCTGATGCTCGACCAAGATGTATTTGTGCTCGCCTTGTCGCTCGCAGCGCATGGCCTTGTGGCCGGTCAACACATCGATGCCATCCCGTGCCAAAGAATCACGGGCCAAGTCAGAGACCTCCATGTCTTCGCGAATCATGATGCGCGGCGCCATCTCGATTTGCGTCACCCGGGAGCCCAGGCGGGCAAAGCTCTGTGCCAACTCGCAGCCAATCGGGCCACCCCCTAGCACCACCAGCCGCGCTGGCGGGGCGTCGAGTTTGGCAAATTCGTCCCACAGGGTGTCGCTAGTGACATAGCCCACGTCATCGAGTCCCGGCAGCGGTGGCACGAAAGGACGGGCACCGGCGGCAATGACGATGGAACGGGTGGTCAGACGCTGGGTACCACCGTCATTCAATTTGATTTCAACTGTCCAAGGGTCAACGATCTTGGCGTAACCTTCAAGCACTTCCACGCCAAGCTTTGTGTAACGCTCCACGCTGTCGTGCGGTGCCACAGCCGCAATCACCTCATGAACGCGCGCCATGACCTTTTTAAAGCTGAACTGCGGGTCAGTTGCACTCAAACCATAGTTTTCTGCATGACGCATCTGGTGGGCAATGCGGGACGATTTGATCAGTGCCTTGCTGGGCACGCAGCCATAGTTCAGGCAATCACCGCCCATCTTGTGTGCTTCGACCAGTGTCACCTTGGCTTTGACTGCCGCAGCAATGTAGGACGTGACCAAGCCTGCGGCACCGCCTCCAATGACCACCAGGTTGCGGTCAAACGTCTTTGGGCGTTGCCATTTGGCATAGACGCGCCGGCTTTGCAGAAAACCCATGAATTTTTTTGCCAGCATGGGGAAGATGCCGAGCAGGGCAAAAGAAAGCAGGAGGCCAGGCGACAAAATGCCTGACAAGCTGGTGATTTGAACCAGTTGGGTGCCCGCATTGACGTACACCAAAGTGCCAGCCAACATTCCCAACTGGCTGACCCAGTAGTAGCTGACGGTCCGGATCGGTGTCAGACCCATCAGCAGGTTCACCAGGAAAAACGGAAATACGGGGATCAGTCGCAGAGTGAACAGGTACAGCGTGCCATCTTTGGCCATGCCGTCGTTGATGGCCTTGAGCCGGTCGCCAAAGCGGCGTTGAATGGCATCGCGCAGCACATAGCGCGATGCCAGAAAAGCCAAAGTGGCACCGATGCTGGACGCGAATGACACAATGAGCGTGCCCACGCCCAGACCAAACAGCGCGCCCGCCGCCAGGGTCAAAATCACTGCGCCTGGCAGTGACAAGGCGGTGGTCACCACATAGACCGCAAAAAAGACCATCCCCACAGCCCACGGTGACCCCGCACGTAGCGCCTCAAACTGCCCCAGACTGGTTTTCATGCCATCCAGGGTCAAATACTGGTTCAAATCCAGTGCAAAGAAGCCACCGGTCAGCAGGGCAGCAGTGACAAGAATCAGTGTTTTTTTCATGGATTGCCCAAATTTGTTGGATTTGTTGTTGGGCAACAAACCATCGCCCTGTAGCACCCCTTAGTCGAAGGCGGTGCACGAGTTTTTACACTGCAATTCTGGCTCAGGCCAGAAAATCACATTCATCACATGCGTTAAAACCTGACGGGCAGCGTCAAGCCCCTAAGATTTTTGTCAACTCTTCAAACCCGTCGACGACGATGTCGCAATCGGGGTGTGGTGTGGGGTCTGGCGGTCCTGCTGGCCCCCATTCCTCGGGTCGGCGCACAAAGGCGGTCTTGAAACCGCAGGCGCGCGCCGCATTCAGATCGAAGTTGTGACAGGCGACCATCAAAATGTCGGAAGGCTCCATGCCCAGCCATTGCGCCGCTTTTAAGTAGGCTTGCGGGTTGGGCTTATAGACTCCGATCATTTCACAGGAAATTACGGCATCCCAATCCAGTGCATTCTTGCGCGAGACGTCGAGCACCAGGGACAGGGGCAGCATGGTGAACGAAATCGCCGGAAGCTTCTGTCGGATTTTCGCCAGTGCCGCCGGGAAGTCCGGCCAACAGGCGAGTTCGTGCCACGCGCGAAAAATCTGCCCACGTTCCTGAGCATCCAATTGCAGCAGTCCATATTGCGCCAACACCTCATCGAGAGCCGAGCGATGTACATCGTCCATGTTGAACGCCGGTTGAACCTGCCCAACAATGCCTTTCATGGCGAGGCGGCGGTAGTCATTGGTGAATGCGTGCCAGTCAAGGGACATGCCGTGATGGAGCCCCACCGTCTGAAAGGCACTGCATACGCCACTGTGCCAGTCCAGAATGGTGCCGCCGGTATCGAAAGTGAGCGCTTTGAAATGCATATTGGTTCCCTTCAAAAGTTCAGCCACCACCGCGCTGTGTACCCAGTTCAAAGCGCTTCTGCACAGTGTAGCGGCACGCATCGGAGAACCCCGGTGCTTGCCGGGGTCATGCAGGCTTGGCACCCATAACTTGTTATCGCACACCGGGTGGTCGAAATCAAGGGCTACCGGGGCGAGGACGCGGTAGACAAAAATCCACCAGGACGGGTGCGAATTCAAAGTGATGAGGGCTCTTATTCCCTCGCCCCAGCGGGGAGAGGGTTAGGGTTAGGGTTAGGGTTAGGGTTAGGGATAGGGTGAGGGTGAGGGTGAGGTTGAGGGGTGGATATTTTGCATTTATGGGTGACTGCGCTACGTACCCGAT
>JAIPCE010000207.1 GCA_021738345.1 Rhodoferax sp.
CTTGCGTGACACCAGCCACCATGCAACGACCAGCGCTAAGCCCATCAGCAAGCCCGGCACCATGCCGGCGAAAAACAACTTGGTGATCGAGACATTGGCTACGACCCCAAATAGCAGGAAACCAATCGACGGCGGAATCACCGGCGCGATGATGCCACCAGCCGCCATCAGGCCGCAGGCACGCCCCACGTCGTACCCGGCCGAGCGCATCATGGGCACCAAAATTGCGGCCAAGGCTGCAGTGTCGGCCACGGCCGAGCCCGACAGACTGGCCAAAAGCATCGCGGCAATGATCGCGACATATCCCAGCCCGCCGCGCAAATGCCCGACAAACGCACCAGCCAGCTCGACAATGCGCCTGGACAGGCCGCCCGCATTCATAAACTCGCCCGCCAAAATAAAGAACGGCACCGCCATGAGCACAAAATTGTCGGCACCGCCAATGGTGTTTTGCACCACAATCTGGATGTCAAACTGCCCCAGATACAGCATGATGCCGATGCCAGAAAACAACAGCGCAAAAGCAATCGGCATGCCAATGGCGATGGCGCAGAGCAACACGCCAAGAAAGATCACCGCGCTCATGGCCTGTCTCCGGGGGGCGGCGGTTTGGCGACATGTTCCATTTCACGCGCAATGCGGTCGCCCAGGTCCAGCGTCATTTTCAGCTCGGCATCGGTATGCGGTTGCAGCAGCGCGTCCCAAAGGTTAAACAGAATGCTGATGGCCATGCCAACGCCAAACACGATGGCAGAACCATGGAGCCACGCATAGGACACGCCCAGCACCGGGTAACTGTTGTCCAGGTTGATCACCGTTTGTTGCCAGCCACCCACGATAAAAATCAGGCACGCTACCAGCATCAGGCTGCCGGTGCTGGCAATGGCAGCTTTCTTCCACTTGGCGGGCAGGCGCTTGACGAGTGCATCAAAGCCAATATGGGCGTGCTGACGCGAGGCCAGAATCGCGCCCAGAAATATCAGCCAGACGAACAGCAGGCGTGCCAGCTCTTCTGAGACCGCGATGCCTGAATCAAAACCGTAGCGCAATACCACATTGCCAAACACCAGCAGCGCCATCGCCGCCAGGCAGGCCACGATGACGAGTTCAAGCGTGCGGGTGACACCAGCCGTTAGGCGAACAAACATGGGTTAGCAGACCAGCGGGGATTTTCAGGCGCCGACAAAGCCCGTGCCGTCATGCATCCAGGCCGCGTGCTTGGGTGCCTTTTTGGTGCGATCCCACGCGTTGATCATGTCCCACTTGACATCGTCCAGTGCTTTCATCATGGCCGGTGTGGCGGTGTTGCAGGCCAGCTCCAGGCGATGGCCGCTCGGGTCAAAGAAGTAGATCGACTTGAAAATAGTGTGGTCGGTGACGCCGACAACGTCGATGCCGGCAGCCTCAAGCCGCGCTTTGGTTGCGAGCAATTCGTCCATGCTGCCCACTTCAAAGGCCAGATGCTGGGTCCAGGACGGCGTGTTGTGGTCGCGGTCCATGGGCAAGGAGTTGGGAAGCTCAAAGAATGCGAGGATATTGCCGCCACCGGCGTCGATAAACACATGCATATAGGGGTCGGGGGCCTTGGTGGAGGGAACTTCGTCCTCGGCAATTGCCAGCACAAAGTTCATGTCAAGATGTTTGGCGTACCACTCGACCGTTTCCTTGGCATTGGTGCAGCGGTAGGCTACGTGGTGAATTTTTTTGATCAGCATGGGATATCCGTTGTTGTGTGGGGTGGATGGGTGCGTCGATTAGAGACCGATCTGATCTATCATACAAGCGACTTTTTATGATGAATTTATATTGAAATCTGATGAATGTCACGCTCCGTCAGCTCCGCGCCTTTTGTGCTCTCGCCCGCACCAGCAGTTTTACCGAAGCCGCCGCCAGTCTGCATGTCACGCAGTCGGCTTTGAGTGGACTCATCAAGGAGTTGGAGCAGGTGCTGGGCGTACAGGTCGTCAAGCGCAGCACACGCAAGGTGAGCCTGTCCGAAATCGGCGCCGAGTTTTATCCGCTCGCAATCAAGATCCTGCAAGACTTGGACGGGGCGCTGGAAACGCTGGCGGACCTCAAGGCGCTTAAGCGTGGTGTGGTGCGCATTGCGGCACCGCAACTCATGGCCTGCTCGGTACTGCCTGATGCGATGGCTGGCTTCAAGCTGGCGTGTCCGGACATTGAGGTACGACTGTTCGACAGTCTGGTAGAGAGCGTGCTGCCGCGGGTGCACAGTGGTGAGGTCGATTTTGGCATTGGTCCTGAGCGCGACCCTTCGGTCGACATTGTGGCGCGGACCTTGTTTGAACTGCCGTTTGTGGTGGTGTTCCCGAGTGGGCACCCGCTGGAACAACTGTCTCAAGTGCGTTGGGACGATGCGTTGAGCCATCCACTGATCGCCTTGCAAGGGCAGTTTACCCAGCGCTTGCGCGTCGATCTGCACGCGTCCCTGCACGACGAAGCGCTTAACCCTGCCAACCAGGTGAGCTTCATGACCACGGCGCTGGCCTTGGTCCGGGCCGGACAAGGTGTAACGACCTGTCTGCCCTATGCCAGCACCCTGATCAAGCTCTACCAGTTGCAGAGTCGGCCCTTACTCGACCCGATCGTCAAGCGCAAGTTCTTTGTCTTTAACCGCCGCGATCGACCACTGTCGCCGGCAGCGCAGCGATTTTTTGAATTTTTGTCTGACTATGTGGCACGCCATGACTGGGGCGAGCTCGCCACGCCATGACAGTCTGTCCTTGGCACGCGTAGTGGGTTAGGTTTGGGTTTGTTGCAACCAGGCGCTGATGTGTGCCTGGGTGTCGGCGCGCACTGTTTCTACCCTGCCAAGCAAGGAGCGACACTTGGGCACGTCGGTGGATTTTCCCGCTTGCTCCAACCCTTCGCACACGGCACCCAGGCGCAAGGCACCAATGGTTCTGGCAGAGGACTTGAGCTTGTGTGCGGTGGCCGACACCGCCAGCCAGTCATTCGCCATCTGGTCCCGCTGCATGGAGTCAAGCAAATCCGGGGTCGCCCGTTGAAACTTCTCGATCAAGCGCCGCTGCACCGTGCCATCGTTGCCGACAAAACGCGGCAACACTGCAGCATCCCAGACCGCGATGGCGGAGAAATCGGCCACATCGTCGTTCTCGATGCCTTCGGCGTTGTCAATCAGGGGAATGTCCACTATGCCAAGACGATCCCAGGGCTCTGACGCTTGCGTTGCGAGCAACCACTCGGCAATGACCCCAAAAAGTTTGTCGGGCACAAACGGTTTGATCACCACCGCATTCATGCCGGCAGCGAAGCACTCGGTGTGGTCTTCATGCCGCGCATTGGCGGTCACTGCGATGACTGGGAGTTTGCCGTGGCTGGCATCCGCCCGAATGCGACGGGTGGCTTCCATGCCATCCATGACAGGCATGTGCATGTCCATCAGCACACAATCGAATTTTTTGAGCTGCAGTGCAGCAAGCGCCTGTACGCCATTGGTCGCGGTGTCGACGTGCATGCCTGCCGAATCCAGAATTTCCTGTGCAACTTCCAGGTTAAGTTCATTGTCGTCGACCACGAGAACCCGTTTGCCACGCAGGGATGCGCGGACTTCTTGCTGGGTCTGGTGGTTGCTTATGACGGAGTCCGGATCATCTGCAATCTGTAGCCGTGCTGTGAACCAGAAGATGCTTCCGACTCCAAGCTGGCTGGTCACTCCCACTTCGCCACCCATCAAGCGCGCAAGCTGGCTACAGATGGCCAGACCCAGCCCGGTACCGCCAAATTTGCGCGTGGTGGAGTTGTCAAGTTGCTCAAAAGACGCAAACAGCCGGGGGATTTGCGCCGGGCTAAGTCCGATGCCGGTATCCTCCACTTCAAAGCGCAGCTTGCAGTTGCCTAGGCCCTCGGCTGGGTCGTCTGCCTTTTGAACGCGAACAACAATGCCGCCATGGTCGGTAAACTTGACCGCATTGTGGACATAGTTGATCAGCACCTGCTCCAGGCGCAACGAGTCACCGCATAGCGAGCGCGGCATGGAGTCGTCAACTTCCATGCGCAAGCGCAAGCCTTTTTCGATCGCCCTGCCTTCACACAGCTGAACCACGTTATCGAGTACATGGTCGAGGTCAAAATTTGTCAGTTCCAGTTCCAGCTTGCCGGCGTCAATTTTTGAAAAATCCAGAATGTCGTTGATGATGCGCAGCAGGTGCTCTCCCGAACTGCGAATCTTGTCGAGGTACTTTTTGAGCTTGGGAGCAGGCTGTGTCCGCAGGGCGAGGTAAGCCATGCCCAGCACCGCATTCATGGGAGTGCGAATCTCGTGGCTCATCTTGGCCAAAAATTCACCACGGCTGCGCTTGGCCTGCTCGGCGCTTTCCAGGGAAGCCGTGAGCGCCTGGGTGCGCTCATGGACCCGCAATTCAAGGGTTTCGTTGAGCTCGCGGAGCCGATTTTCAGAAGCCACCCGCTCGCTGATGTCCTGCAACACGCCCATGACCTTGACGGCGACCCCGTGCCTGTCGCGCAGGGCATTGCCAGTTGCCTGCAGCCAGCGCAACGTGCACGCGCCGTCTTCGATGCGAAAGCTTTGCACCAAGGGGATCCAGTCGGTCAGGCACTGCTGCATTGCCGACTCGAACTGGTGCCTGTCCTGCGGGTGCATCAGGGACATAAATTCAGGCCATGTAAGGTGCTGGTCTGCATTCTTGAAACCCAGCATCGGTGCCACACGTCCGGACCAGAACACCGTGTCTGACGCTACATTCCACTCCCAGACGCCTACGGCCGCGTAGTCAAGACTGGTGGCAAAACGCTGCTCGTTGACCATCAACGTCCACTGGTGGCGTCGAATCAATTGAATCACCAGGTAGGACACCGACCACCAGATCAGCAGAAAAAGCGAGGCCACGCCGATCCATAGGCGCGCATAGGGGCCCCACTGCGGCGCAATGGCCTGCTGCGCCGAATAGACCACCTGCACCTGCATGTCGGTACCCATGACGTTGGCGCGCACGCCCGCATTGTTTTGGCCGTTGACGGGGTCTTGCCATACCAATTCACCACCCGACGCCATACCGTCCAAGGCAACGGGAAACTGCAGTGCGGCAGACGCAGGGTCGGTGTGTGCCGAGGCTCGAAGTATCTTGTTGCCCGCGCCGATCACACGATACTGATAGGGTGCAGGCAGCAAGGGCAGGTCTTGCAACAGCGAGGTCTCCAGCACCTCGGGACCGACCAAAAGCCACAGGGTCGCGCCCCGAGATTGACCCAGGGTCGAGATGCGCTTTTCCATGATGAGTGTTCCTGGGGGCGGGCAATGTCCACCGCCGGTGTCGGAAAAAACCTGGAGCCGATTTGCCGCGTCGCCCAGTCGGTATTGCAACATCGCTGGACAAAAATGTGTGATCAGGCTGTGGCTATTCAGGAAATCCGAGGCTGCATCAAGACGCTGGTCGTCGCCAAGCATCCACAGGTCTACGCTCAAGGGAACCAGGTCCTGAAATTGCCGCAACAGTTCTTGCACTTTGGCACCATCGGGGTGCAAGTCGCCAGGCGATTTAACCGGCTTGGCGTCAGAGTTGAGGATGCGGTCTACCTGCAGTCGAGTCTCCAGCTGCCCGAGCAACAGCGCGTAGTTTCTCATGTGATCGCCGATCTGTACGGCCTGCGCGCGCGCCATGCTGGCAACTTTGGCCTGAACTTCGTTCACATACAGCTCACGCCGGCCATGCAGGTGCGCAGCCACTGCGGCAATGACCAGTGCAGCAATCAGGCTATTTAACGCAATCGCAATCTGAATGGGTGTGGCGGTCAACCAGGCGGGCAACCAGGGCAGTGCTCCCTTCATTACCGAAGTGCCAGAATCTGGCCATAAACCCTTACACCTTCAGCGCCCGCCAAGGCTTCAGGGACGGGTTTCAAGGTATCGGCGATCCCAGTGGGGTCGAAGTCGATCAATACCATGCCGCCTTCGCCGGTGAGCCAAGCGAGGTCGCGGGCGTGTTCTGCGTCTGCAATACCTGCCGCATGGCTGGAGGCCTCGGTGGCCGCATCCTGCACGATGCGAAGCTGAGCCGATGTCAGGCGGCCCAAGGCCTGCGCTGAGGCAAAAATAAACTGCCGCTGCGGCATGTGGTTGGTGGTCATCAGGTACTTCTGGTGCGCATAGAGCTTGCTTGCCCGAATAAAGTTGGGCGGATTTTCCTGTGCATCGATTTGCCCCAGCTTCAATGCGTTGGGCAAATCGGTAAACGGCACTTGTCGGGGCACCGCGCCCAGAGCGCGCCAGACAGCAGTCCAGGCAGCGTCTTGCGGCAAGCGCAAATTCAGGCCGGCGAGTTCCTTGTGGCTGTGAATCGGCTTGTTGGCAGTCAGCATGCGCACGCCCACATGGTGCCAGGACAGGGCGACCAAGCCCCGGCTCTTCAACTCGCCGCGCATGGCTTTTCCCAGACCACTGCTGTAGATGCGCAGCGCGTGGCCCGCATCACGGTATAGGAACGGCAGATTCACCACCAGGTAGTGACCGCCCAAACTACCTACAACCAGGTCGCCGGTGACGGCAAAATCCAGCGCCTGTTTGCGTAGCAAGGCGAGATGCGCACGCTCGTCACCAAAGGTTGCCGCCGGATGAACCTGAATTTGCAGCGCCCCGCGACTTTTTTGTTGCACCAGTTCAGCAAATTTTTGTGCGGCGCGGTCAGGAATACTGCCAATGGGAAACTGGTGGCCCAAATGAAAGCTGCTGACGGCCTGCGCCCGTGCCACGCCCATGAAACATGTCAGACCAAGGCATACCAGCGAGGTCCACCACCCCCGTCCGGCGTGTTGCATCCACATAAACACTGTCTCCATGGTGTTGAACCTAGCCCTTTGCGCCTCGCAGGCTCAGATCGTCAAAAATTGCAGGTTATCTCTGCGCCAGCGCGAACTCCGTGGGTGTGTGAAACCTTTGTGTGCCCGTCTGCGCCAAAATAGGGTCTGATGTTGCTGAGACTCCCGTCAGGACAATGATAAGGGATGCGGAAACAGCCAATGTCGGTGCTGGTGATTGGCCGACTCTGGGCGTCTGAGCATGCAGGGCATTGTGGCGGCGAGCTGTGCCACGTTCTCCCTGTTGTAGTCCACTGCAGGCTGAGTTCGGCCGTCGACCAAGCGGGCACTGCTGCGCTTGGCGGCCGGATGCTGGGCGATCAAGTGCGGTGGCAGCGTGAGGTCAAAGTCGCTGAGGATGTAGGGTGCATTGGGTTCGCATCTGGCTCCGAAATGCGCACAAGTCTTGCAACTTGCAAAGCGGCGGGGCTTATAGCCGGCCTCTCTGGGATGTCCAACTGGGATAATAGCCGGATTTTCCGAACCGGAGATGCAGGATGCTCAAGTGATAAGCCAGGAAGATGTTTTGTATGCCTATCGGTTGCTACTGGGTCGTGAACCGGAAAACGAAGAGGTCCTGAGGCAACATGCCTCTCAGGTCAGTAGCCGTTTTGAATTGCGCGAATTGTTTATCAATTCGGTCGAGTTTCGCGCAAAAATTGAGTCCTTGATCGCGCCGCGTCAACCGCGGGTGCCCGTCGGTGGGCCTGCCATGGCAGTTGACCTGACAGCGCCTCCTGATCAGTTGAGTGCACTGCTTGCGAAAGTGAGTGCGCAGTGGCATTACCTCGGTGCGACCGAGCCCCACTGGTCGGTGCTGACCTTGGAGAGCTATCTCAAGGAAAACTTTGACCAAAACAGTGCCGCATTCTTTGCAAGTGGCGAAGCCGAAGCAAAGTCCTTCGATGCCGTCCTATCACGCGCCGGCGTGGATACCACGCATTTTCGCAGGTGTCTGGAGCTTGGCTGTGGTGTGGGCCGCGTGACGGCAGCCTTGGCTAGCCGCTTCGAAACTGTGCAGGCAGTAGATATTTCAGCGGCACATTTGCAACTGGCCCGCTCCCATCTGGCTGGATTCAATATTGACAATGTCGATTTCTGGCAATTGACAAGTGTTGCCGATTTGCAAGGCGTTAACGGGTTTGATGTACTGTATTCACGTATCGTCTTGCAGCATAACCCGCCACCGGTCATTGCTCTGTTGTTGAACCAACTTTTGGCCAAGCTGCGCCCCTCGGGAGTGGCTTTTTTTCAGGTGCCTACTTACAAGGCAGGTTACCGGTTCACTGTTGCAGAGTATCTTGAGCAAAAAAACTCAACCCACATGGAAATGCACTATTTTCCGCAAACTGCGCTGCTGAGTTTGCTGGCCCGGCAAAACTGCAATGTCCTGGAAATTCGCGAAGATGATGCCATTGGCATCTCGGTCAACGCGGTGTCCAATACCCTGCTGGTCCAAAAGGCGATGGCGTGACGGGCGATGCCCTGGCCTGTGAAGTCGAGGCGCAGTGCGACCGGCTTGACGTGCCTGCAAACCAAATCGTTCGCCTGGCATGGCTGGTGCGGGCAGACTTGCGTGGCGACGAAGCGCCCGATGCGACCCTTCCCGATTGGTTTGGCTGTTGGTGGAGCATCGAGGGACGCCGTGAATACCCCGCCTGGGCTGGGCACGCCAGCTCAGGTCGGGAGAGCTTGTTCGAGCTGGTCCCGAATTGGCCGAACTATCGGCGCTTTGGCATGACGCGCGCCCTGCATTATTTGTGGCAACGCCGGACCGATCTGCAGCAGGCCTTTGCGGTGTCAAACCCGTCTGGTTTATGGCAGGCAATTGCCTGGTTTTTTACCCATGGCGTGCGCGAGGCCGGCATCATTGACGGTATCGACGAGACGACGCTGGCCGAGCTTGACCTGACGCCTCCTTTTTTGCCCTTGCAGCCGTCCGCCAGCGTCGACCAGCCTGCCCTCACGTGGTTGATGTTTTTTGTCTGGCGCTGCGCGGCCGAACTCCAGACCCGCTTTGATTTGCGGACCCGAAACGGGCAAACCGATTATCTGCATTGGTTTTTGCTGGAAGGTGTACCCACGCTCGAACTGGCACCGCTGCTGGCGCCGCGCTGGTGCCATTGGCTCGGACAAAAAGTCAGCCTCAAGGGCCATTCCGCTCGGCCGGTGTCGCGCGCGACACTGTTGCTCTGGCAACGGCGTGCGGGCTTGCAGCGGGCCTTTGATCTGCGCAAACCTGATGCCTGGGTGGAACTGGCGCGTTGGGAGCAACAAGTTTGGTATGTCGAACCGGCTCTAAGCTGGCTGGGTGCGCCATCAGTGCGCAGACCGACTGCCGAGCAGGATTC
>JAIPCE010000208.1 GCA_021738345.1 Rhodoferax sp.
CAACTCAGCCAGGTCTTCATGAACCTTGTGCTCAATGCAGCTCAGGCCATGGACGACCGGGGCACCATCACCCTGCGCTCGGGCCTGCGCGCGCAAGCGGTGTGGATCGAGATAGAAGATTCCGGCTGTGGCATGTCAGAAGAGGTTCAAAAGCGAATCTTTGAACCCTTTTACACCAGCAAACCCGTCGGCCAGGGAACTGGCCTGGGCCTTTCCATGTCGTGGGAAGTTGTCAAGCGCCATGGCGGCACCCTGACGGTCAGCAGCCAGCCCGGCGTCGGCAGCACTTTTCGCATCACCTTACCGCAGTCACCATCACTCCATGCCTGATCCACTCCTTCTCCTCGAACTGGCCGCTTTAGGCCTAGTCACCGGTTTTCTTGCTGGTCTTCTTGGCATTGGCGGCGGCATGGTCATCGGTCCCTTCATGACCTTGATCATGTCTGCGCAAGGCCTAAGTGCTGATCTGGCGGTAAAAATGGCTATCGCGACGTCCATGGCCACCATCATGTTTACTTCAATTTCCAGCGTGCGCTCGCACCACAAGCGCGGCGCAGTGCGCTGGAACATTGTCAAGGGCCTGGCACCCGGCATAGTTATCGGGGGAGCGGCGGCCAGCATGGGTGTTTTTGCCGCGCTCAAAGGCACCTGGCTGGCGCTGTTTTTCGCGCTGTTCGTGGGCTTTTCGGCAACCCAGATGCTGCTGGACAAAAAGCCCAAACCCAGCCGACAAATGCCGGGCACTGCGGGACAGTTGCTTGCGGGCAGCGTGATTGGCTTCCTGTCAGGCCTCGTCGGAGCCGGCGGCGGCTTTGTCAGTGTGCCCTTTATGGTGGCACACAATGTGCTGATCATCAATGCAGTAGCTACCAGCGCCGCCCTGGGTTTTCCGATCGCGCTGGCCAATACGGTGGGCTATGTCATCAGCGGCAACAACATGGTTGACCTGCCTGCCGGTTCGCTGGGCTATGTGTGGTTGCCCGCGTTGGCCGTGATCGCAAGCTGCAGTGTCACGACTGCACCCCTGGGCGCAAAAATGGCGCACCGCATGCCGGTGGCAAAATTAAAGCAAGTATTTGCCTTCGTGCTCTACAGCCTTGCAATCTACATGCTGATCAAGGGTCTGTGGGGCTAGCGGCTGCCGTTAGACATCAGGCATCAGGACTCGACGCTCTCTTGGGTCGGGTTATCTTGCTTGACGGCCTCAAAAAAGTAGCTGATGCGCTGACGCGGGGCCAGAAAATCCATCTCTGCACTGCCCAGTGCGCCGGGTTTGACACTGCGCCGTATGCCCATGTTGGGTTCACGCTCAAGGTCAAGAATCAATACGTCATGTTTGGCAAGGCCAGGCTCGTGCACAATGATGCGGGGTTTGAGTGGGCGGGCCGAATTCACTGACACCACCAAAGCATACCGATCGTCGACCAATTGCACGACCGAACCAGGTGGATAAACCCCAACCATGCGAATGAACGCACTCAATGCTGCGCTGTCAAAGCGGCTCTTTTGTTGTGCAAAAATCATCGACAAGGCTTCGTGGGGAGTCATCGCCAATGCCGGTCGAACGGGGTTGCAGAGGGAGTCATAGCGATTGACCAAGGACAGCAAGCGCCCGGCAGGCGACATCGCATCGTTGCGAATACGGCCCGGATAGCCGCTCCCGTCCGCCATTTCGTGGTGTTGCGCAATCGCCAACTCCGCGCCTTTGGACAGACCCATGCCCTTGATCAGGTGCAGACCCTGGGCCACATGCTCCTGATGCAGCTTGAATTCTGCAGTCGAGAAGCCGTCCTCAAGCCACCGCACACGGTCAGGCAACATGACCTTGCCAATGTCATGCAGAAACGCAGCAACGCCCAAATCCACTAGCTCTTCCTCGGGAAAGCCCATGGCGCGACCCAGCAACAGCGAAACGATGGTCACATTGACCGGATGCAGCGCCGCTTTGTCGCCGCTGGTCTCGGACAGCAGCCGGATGGCGGACTCGCCCTCCATGCTCATCTCATTGACAAAGCCCGTCACCATCGTGGCGCATTGCTCTGCTACGACCCTGGGCTGGGTATGAACCAGTTCAATGGTTTTGCGGTACTGCCGCAGGGCCTCGCCAAAGCGGCGTTCACAGACCAACAGACTACGCCGCTGCTCTGCCAATAGTTCGACGCGACGGGCCCGCTGCTGGTCTCGCACCAAAGTCTGGGCGTCGCCCGCGGCCAGTGCCAGACTGGCAGTGGCCGCTGCGGTCACGGTCGGCGCTGCGACTGCGGGAGACTCAGGCGCTGGATCGCTCTTCTCGGGCACATACCTGATCCGGGCGAGCCCCAGACTTTGAAGGGTCTCAATTTGTTTGGCGCTGGAAATCTTGAAACTACTGGTGGGAAATGGGTGAGCCATCCAACCTATATCAAGCTCCACAAACAGTCCGATACGAAGTTTTCCAACCTCCACGGAAGGCACATCTTTTGACTTCATTCTGAAGCCCCGGTCATGATGGAGATGGGGTACTGGTGAACCGGAGCACGATCACAAGGCGCTGAAAAAGTAGAACCGGTCAAGTCAAGGGGCATGCGGACTCACTTGGGCGATCAAACAACAAACGGGGCAAATGCCCTTGTCTCACAGACCACAGCGTATCAGTTTCTACCGCGTGCGGCCATTGTGGGTGAAAAAAAATCCCGCCTAATGCGGGATTTTTTGACCGAATATGTCCCGGTTAACCCATGTGCAGGCCACCGTTGACTGAAAAGTCTGCGCCAGTCGCGTAGCCACCCTCTTCGCTCGCCAGCCAGGCCACGATGGAAGCGATTTCGCTGGGTTCACCCAGACGCTTCACGGGAACTGTCGCAACGATCTTGGCGAGCACGTCTTCACGAATTGCCTTGACCATATCAGTTCCGATATAACCCGGGCTCACGGTATTGACGGTCACCCCTTTGGTTGCCATCTCTTGCGCCAGTGCCATCGAAAAACCATGCATGCCGGCCTTGGCCGCCGAGTAGTTGGTCTGGCCGGCTTGACCCTTGTTGCCGTTGACCGACGAAATTTGAATGATGCGACCCCAGCCTTTCTCGACCATATCGGGCACCACCTGTTTGGTCACGTTGAACATGGAGTTCAAGTTGGTATCGATCACAGCGTCCCAGTCTTCACGCGTCATTTTCAGAAAAACGCGGTCACGGGTAATGCCGGCATTGTTGACCAGCACATCGATCACACCGTGCTCGGCCCTGGCTTTGGTAAAGGCTTCCACGGTGGACTCCCAATCACCTACATTGCCCACCGAGGCAAAAAACGTATAGCCCAGCGCAGCCTGCTCAGCGATCCATTTCACGTGATCACGCGTCGGGCCGCACCCCGCGATTACCTTGAAACCGTCCTTGTGCAGACGTTGACAAATTGCGGTACCAATGCCACCCATGCCACCGGTTACATATGCTACTTTTTGGCTCATTCAGAACTCCTCTTTGGTTTAACGTACTAAAAAATGCGCTTGAAATTATCGCTCGATTGTCAGTGCGACACCCATGCCACCACCGATACACAGGCTCGCTATGCCCTTTTTGGCGTCACGGCGCTGCATTTCATGCAGCAAGGTAACGAGAATACGGCAACCGGATGCGCCGATCGGGTGCCCGATGGCAATTGCACCGCCGTTGACATTGACCTTGCTGGTATCCCAGCCCATTTGCTGGTTGACAGCACAGGCCTGGGCCGCAAATGCTTCATTGATCTCCAGCAGATCGATATCCTGGGGATTCCAGCCCGCGCGTGCCAGCGCTTTTTGCGATGCCGAAACGGGTCCCATGCCCATCAGGGCGGGATCGAGGCCACTGGTGGCAAAACTGGCAATCCGCCCCATGGGTGTCAGGCCCAGCGCTGCCGCTTTGCTGGCTTTCATGACCATCACTGCGGCAGCTCCATCGTTGATACCCGATGCATTACCGGCGGTCACGCCACCCGCCTTGTCAAAGGCGGGACGCAGCCCGGCTAGCGCGTCTGCATTGGTCTTGCGGTTCAGAAACTCGTCGGCAGCGAACACCACCGGATCCCCTTTTTTCTGGGCAATGCTAAAAGGGACAATTTCATTGACAAACTTGCCGGCATCCTGGGCTGCAGCGGCCTTTTGCTGGCTCGCAAGGGCCAAGGCGTCTTGCATTTCACGGGTGATTGCGTAGGCCTTGGCCACGTTTTCAGCGGTGATGCCCATGTGGTACTGGTTGTAGACGTCCCACAGGCCGTCAACAATCATGGAGTCGATCATTTTCCAGTCGCCCATGCGTTGACCGTCGCGGCTACCCAACAGCACATGGGGCGACAGGCTCATGTTTTCCTGACCACCTGCAATCACGATTTCGCTGTCGCCGAAGGACACCGCCTGTGCTGCGAGCATGACGGCCTTGAGTCCCGATCCGCACACCGCATTGATGGTCAGAGCCGGGGTTTCCTTGGCGATGCCGCTTTTGATCAAGGACTGGCGGGCCGGATTTTGTCCCACCCCTGCCGCCAGCACCTGGCCCAGAATGACTTCGCCGATCTGGTCAGCCCCTAGCTTGGTGCGCTCCAGCAGGTTTTTGATGACCGCCGCGCCGAGATCCGTCGCAGGCGTCTTGGCCAAAGTCCCACCGAACTTGCCAACGGCGGTACGCGCGGCCGCGACGATGACAATATCTTCCATTTCTCTACTCCTCAAGTTCAATCTACAACAATTCACGGGGTGGCGGGTCGCCACCGCAAAAATTCTAGGCTTTCGCTTTGACGTAGCTGCCGGGCGTAGCCTCAAGCGCCTTGTATTTGCCCTTGCCATAGGCTTTGGGCGCCGCAATCTGCTTGCCGGCATGGCTTTTAAGCCAACCGGCCCAGTCATTCCACCAGCTCCCCTGATACTCTTGTGCGCCTTCTAGCCACTGGGCGTGGGTCTCGGGCAGCTTGCCATCTGCACGAATCCAGTGACTGCGCTTGTTCTTTGCGGGTGGATTGATCACCCCGGCGATATGGCCGGAGGCACCCATTACAAAGCGCCGTTCACCGGAAAAAAGTTGGGTCGATTTGTAACAGCCATTGATGGGAACAATATGGTCCTCGCGCGAACCGTAGATGTAAAAAGGAATCGTGACCCGACCCAGGTCCAGCTTTTGACCACACACGGTCACCCTGTTCGGCTTGATCAGGTTGTTTTCTAGGTAGGTGTTGCGCAAATACCATGCGTAATAGGGTCCGGGCAAATTCGTGCCGTCAGAGTTCCAGTACAGCAAGTCAAACGGCGGCGGCGTTTCGCCCTTGAGGTAGTTGCCCACCACATAGTTCCAGACCAGATCATTGGGACGCAAAAAGCTGAAAGTAGAGGCAAGGTCCTTGCCCTTCATCAGGCCACCCTTGCCCATTTCATTTTCACGGTACCGAACAAAAGCCTCGTCGATGAATACATCGAGGACACCGGTGTCGGAGAAGTCCAGAAAAGTGGTCAGGAGTGTGGCACTGGCAGCCGGCGCTTCACCGCGCGCGGCCAACACGCCCAACGCCGTGCCCAACATCGTGCCGCCAACGCAAAAACCAAGGGTGTTGATGGTGGGCGCGCCCGTGATGTCACGCGTGACGTCAATCGCCTTGATGACTGCCTTCTCGATGTAGTCGTCCCAGGTGGCCTTGGCGAGTGACTGGTCCGGGTTGCGCCAGCTCACCACAAACGTACGATGCCCCTGCTCCACCGCATAGCGCACCAGAGAATTCTCGGGCTGCAAATCCAGAATATAAAACTTGTTGATGCACGGTGGCACCATCAAAAACGGACGCTCATACACTTTGGCCGTCGTTGGCTTGTATTCGAGGAGCTGGAAGTATTCGTTTTGAAACACCACCGCACCTTCGGTGGTGGCAACGTTTTTGCCAACTTCAAACAGGCTCTCATCGGTCATTGACACATGGCCCTGGCGCACGTCGTGCATCAGATTTTGCATGCCCTTGGCAATGCTTTCGCCCCGGGTATCTATCGCCTTTTGCTGTGCTTCGACGTTGAACGCCATAAAGTTGCTGGGTGCCGCAGCCGCCATCCATTGCTCAACCGCAAAGCGAATCCGATTGCGGGTCTTGGCATCGGCCTCGACGGCGTCTGCAAGGCTCAGCATGGTGCGTGCATTGAGCAAATAAACGGCAGCTGCGTAAGCTGCGACCGGGTTATTGCCCCAGGCCGGATCGGAAAAACGCTTGTCCGTGAGCTTGGGGGGCTGGAAACCCTGCCCAAAAAGCCCCATGGCTTCCTCCACGTATTGCTTTTGCAGCGCCTGAAGCTTTTCCGGGTTGAAACGGATTTCGGGTAATTTGGCACCAGCGACTGATGCATCACCGCCGATGGCACCCATGCCCTGAAAGGACTGAAGCGCCTTGGACCAGCCCTCGGTCATGGAACTTTGGAGCTGTTGGGCGGCCTGGGTCAAAAAATCAGGAACGTTTTGCGTCACACCTTCACCTTTTGCATCAAATAATCTGCCAATAATCAAATAGCCTAAGCCGCCAAGTATCGCAGCCTTCGCCCTACGATTTCCTGACATCCCCTATTCTTATCGGTATGTACATCATTCCCATTGCATGGCTCTATGTGACGCTGATGATGGCGGTGGCCGAAGCCAACGCCTCCAACGGCAGCATCCTGGGCGCCGTCATCACTTTTATGTTGTATGGCTTGCTGCCCATTGCGCTGATACTTTACTTCATGGGGACACCGGCGCGACGGCGCGCCATCCGTCAGCGCGAGGCGGCCGCGCACGTTGCCGATCCCGATGAGGGCTCAGTCCAGCCAGATGCTGGCAGCCTGGCGGCCGCTGATGCGGTCCCGCCGGTGCGAAAAGAACTTTGACGGATTACCCACCGTGCACCAGGGCAAGGTTCCGTCATTGCCATACACCCGGTTGACTCCAACGCCTAGAAGACGCTGCCGCGCAAGTTGTGGCAAGTTGGCCAGGCACTTGCCAGCGCCTGAGGGCACAAAATTCGCGGCCGCTTGGGGCTGGCTTGCGACGAACGCCGCGCGCACTTCGTCACCCACTTCAAAGGCCTGGGGTCCAATGCACGGACCCAACCAGGCGATCCAATCCACGCTTGCGCTTGGGGCAGTGCGCGCTACCCGCGACGCCAGCTGCTGCAGCGCCACCTCAATCACACCCTGTCCCCCATCCCCGGCCAGGCCACGCCAGCCAGCGTGTAGCGCTGCAACCGTCGTACCGGCGGTGTCACACAACAGCACCGGCAGACAATCGGCAACCATCACGGTACAGGCGACGCGCCTCTCGCGGGTAAAGGCGCCATCAGCCGGCGCGTCCTGGGCGCTGTCTGCGCGGACTTCGACCACCGTTGTGCCATGCACCTGATTCAGGAAAACCGGTCTGGCATCCATTGCCCGTGCAAACTGCGCGCGGTTGCGCGCTACCCGCAGCGCGTCGTCTCCTACATGCGTAGCCAGATTGAAACTCGCATATGGACCCGTTAGCGATCCAGCGCCCCGGGTCGTGCAAAAGGCCTTGATATGCGCCGGAGCTGGCCACTGCGGAACGAGCCAGTCGGCGCTGCCATCGAGGGCCTCCCAATCCAGGGGGTGAAATTGGCCAAGTAAAGTAGGATTCATGCCCAAAGAATATATCGCAAAGGCCAAGCGCGCCGGACAGCTTCAAGCCCGTTAACATTGAGCGCTCTTGCACATCCTTTTGGTAACTACTCAGATCTTGGTGAAATTCAATGATTCCGTTCGCACTGATCTGTGAGCGTGTCGAACAGTCGAAGTGCATGTCGCACATGGGCAAGGCTTCGACAAGCTCAGCCCGAACGGTGTGCAGCGCTGTGTTTTACTCTTTTTGAACCCAAAACTGGAGACTTTTCATGATTCTTGAACTTGCCGACTTCCGTATTCAAGCGGGCCAGAACACCGCATTTGAAGAGGCCATCACCCGCGCAGCGCAGACCATTCTCTCCAAAGCCAAGGGTTTTCAGGGCTACAAGATCAATCGCTGCCTGGAAAACCCGGAGCGCTATCTGCTGCAGGTTTTTTGGGACACGCTCGAAGACCACACCGTTGGATTCAGACAATCCGAAGCCTTTACCCAGTGGCGCGCGGTCATTGGTCCGTTTTTTAACGGCGCGCCGGTGGTTGAGCACTTTGATCTGGTGGCCAAGTCGGCGTGATCAGCACAATTAAGGAAGCGTCGCTCACCATGTCCTATGTTTTTCCATCCCCCTCTACACCTGCCATCCCGGTGCGCGGGCGCGCCGAACTGTTTCCGGTGCACAGAATTTATTGCGTCGGGCGCAATTACGAAGACCACGCCAAGGAAATGGGCCACAGCGGGCGCGAAGCACCGTTTTTTTTCATGAAGCCGGCCGACGCAGTGCTGGTGGCCGCCGAGGGACAGGTGGTCAACATGCCCTACCCCACTCTGACCAGCAACCTGCACCACGAGATCGAGCTGGTCATTGCGATTGGCAAAGGGGGCCAAAATATTGCTGTGGCAGACGCAGCAGCGCACATTTTTGGCTATGCAGTGGGTTTGGACATGACACGCCGCGATTTGCAAAATGACATGAAAAAGCTGGGACGGCCCTGGTGTATCGGCAAGGGTTTTGACCACTCTGCCCCAATTGGCACCATTACTGTGGCCGATCAGGTGCCAGCCATCGGGCAGGCCTCGATTGTTCTGCAGGTCAACGGTGTCGACCGCCAACGCAGCAACATCGCCAAGCTGATCTGGAACATCTCGGAAACCATTGCCCAGTTGTCGCTGGCCTGGTCCCTGCAGCCCGGTGACCTGCTATTTACCGGGACGCCCGAGGGCGTGGGCGCAGTGGTTCGCGGCGACCTGCTCGAAGGCGGGGTAGAAGGATTGGATCCTCTGCGGGTGCGGATGACATAAGCGCGAGAAGCAAAAAATGCAAGGACAGGACCGGCTTACTGCACGGTTCTGGACTTGGACCAGGCGCCGACCGCTTCCTTGGGCATGGGTTTGCCGAAATGGAATCCCTGGGCGTGGGTGCAGCCCATGGCCGCGAGCTGTGCGGCGACGTTTGCGTCTTCAATGCCTTCGGCAATCGTGGTCAACTCAAACGAGCGCGCCAATTCGAGTGCCGCACGAATGATATGCACGCTGCGATCCGACTGGTTCATTTGCTGCACAAAGGTCTTGTCGATTTTCAGGCAGGTAAA
>JAIPCE010000209.1 GCA_021738345.1 Rhodoferax sp.
AGCGTGATGCACATCGAACATGGCATGCTAATCTAGCGCCAACAAAACAGGAGTTAACCGTGGGTGCAATAAGTTTCGAGTCAGCGCAGGCCATGTCTGATCACCAAGCCGAACGTGAGCTGCAAGAAGCATTGCGCGTGCAGGGCATGACACCGGCGGCGCGCTGGTTGTGGCAACAGGAGGCTTGGGGGCGTTTGCGAGACAGCGCTGCCCTTCTGTTGCCCAATGTGCCCTAAAGGCACTTGAGTCAATGCCACAAAACGCCAAAATCTTTTGAGGAACTACGGCAGCACATTCAGACGGTGGTGTTGAACGGTGTCCCGGTGGTGACGCTGGACGTGGATCCGCCTGGACGGCGTGCGATTGGAACCAACTTTACAAAGTGTCCGAGTTCGAGCAATGGGTGAATTTCTCTGGAAAAAGTCGGGGAGACCGAATTTGACAAAAAGTAGTCCAGCGATAAACTGGAGACCACCTAAGGCTTAACCACTAAAACTATGGCTCTCACAGCAATTGCCCCGATGTCGCTCAAGCTCGGCAGTGAAGTCCGCGAAGGACTTCGATCGCTGTCGACCATTAAAAAACGACCTGCGCATGCACTGGCCCGCGAAGCGGTTGAAGCGTACGTCAAGACAGAGCTTGCACGAGAACAATTCACGCAAGATTCTGACAAGGCATGGCAGCACTATCAAGAAACAGGGTTACACGCGAACAGCGAGGAAGTTTTTGCGTGGATTGACTCGTGGGGCACTTCGAATGAATTACCCAAGCCTAAATGCCACGTTTAAGCTTTTCCGCCGATTCACTCAGCGATCTCGAACGTCTTCATGAATTTTTAGAAGGCAAAAGTCCAGAGGCTTGGCTTAAGGCAAAAACAGCAATCATCGCGGAAATTGGCAAACTTTCCACGCAAGCTGGCATCCACAAACCCGTGCCGGATAGAAAGCATCAGCACGATATGCAAGTGAAATTTGGTGCGCTTGGATACACCATTCGCTACCAATTTGAGCGTGGCGGAGATACAGTTGTCGTCCTGCGAATGAAGCACCAGCGCGAGAACGATTTTCTGTAGTTTTCTCTTATCGCAACACGACATCCGGGATCAACCTACCCAACATGCCCAACAATCTGACAAAGATACCTGACCAAGGTATTTTCCAAATCAGCGACACCGGTCTTTGCCAACTGGCCTGATCAAAGACCGGCCCATGACATTGATCACCCGATGGCGATTCAGCCGTTGATCTGGTCAGCATGACCGAGCTGGCATGCCATGCCAACCGCAAGCTGCTGGCCAAAGCGATTGACTGGGCGTGGGCCAACAAACCACTGATCCAGGCCGAATGGGACAAACTCAATGGAGCAAACAATGCGTGAGAAACTCCCCAGAATCACCTGCGCCAAAGCGCTGGACAACCTGCTGGGAGTCGCCCTTAAATTCGAATTTCTCGATACGCACGATCGATTTCCTGCACACCGGCGTCGATCAAGCTGCCATGGATGGCTGAATAGCCCAGGCGAAAGTGTGCCTGGTTCCTGTGGGAAGATTTACTGAAGAAAATATCACCAGGCTCGATGAGAACACCCCGCGCAGCGCAGTGCTCGGCCAATGACTGGCTATTGAAACCATCAGGCCCCTTGATCCATGCGCCAGAGCCCCCGAGCGACGGCATGATGTGAAACTCCGGCAAATATCTTGCGAAGGCGCTGGTCAATATTTCGCGCCGCTCACGGTAGGTCACGTTTAACTTGCGGATAAACGCATCATGGTGTCCCTGTGCAATAAACAGGCTAGCGGTATGCGAGTTGTTGCTGGGCTCGTGCCGCATAATCAATCGCCGCAAGGCGCGAAGCTCACGTATCAGCTCCGTGGGCGCCACGATAAAGCCAATTCTCAGGCCATGCACCAGCGTTTTGGACAGACTTCCCAGGTAGATCACCCGGCCATCGTTGTCCAGGCTTTTCAGCGCTGGCAGGGGACGACCTGAAAAATTCAGTTCACTTTCGTGGTCATCTTCCAGCAGCACGACATCGCGCTTTTTGGCCAATTCCAGAATCTCCTGCCGGCGCTTCAGTGGCATGGTGACCGTGGTCGGGCACTGGTGACTCGGCGTCACGAAAACATAAGCACACTGGCCCATGGCGCGTGACGCGATCAGGCCATCGGCATCAATTGGCAGTGCCTTGACGAAGTCACTGCGCAATAAAAAATTATTGCGTGCATCCGGGTAGCCGGGGTCTTCAATCCCCACCACAGTTTTGCGGTCCACCAGCACATTGGCCAGTAGATAGCAGGCCATTTGCGAGCCCGCGGTAATCAGGATTTCATCGCGCCTTGCCATGATGCCGCGCGCCGGCAGAAGCCGATGCTGAATTTGATCCACCAAGGCCTCAGAGTCGCGGTCAATATGGTTTTGTGCCCATTTTTTGACGGCAGGCACAAACAGCGCCTGATGAGAGCAGGCGCGCCAGTCTTTGAGCGGCACCAGGCTGGCATCAAACTGTCCGTACACGAAGGGATAGGCGTAGTCATGCCAGTTAGCGGGCTTGATGATGTTGCGCTGATGCCCCAGGCGCGAAACCAGCCGCGTCTCCCATTGCAAGCTCGATTGCACCGCAGCAGCCGGTGCGGACTGATTGGCTTGGCCCAACAAAATATCGCCATTGACGACCAGCCCGCTGCGCGAAGAAGAGATCAAAAAACCTTTGTCCACCAGCACCTGCAATGCCAGCGACACGGTGTTGCGCGACAGACCCAGCGCAACAGCCATTGCACGGCTGGGCGGCACCTTGGCACCCGCAGGCACCAAGCCTTTCAGGATGGAATGCACCATCATCTCTCGCACACGCCCTTGCAGGGTTGCACTGCTGCCCGAGAACTTGGGAAACAGCTTGGCCCAAATATCGGTGATTTCTTGCTTTTGCCGCATGTTTGCCATCCTTTTGAAACGACAGATTCGCTGCACCATTTTGATGTTCTGCACCAACAAAGGGTATACCCTGAACTTTTTGAGCGCCGGTCTGGTGCATCGCTTCAAAGCGCTGTGGCGAATCTGCGAATTTCTATTTTGGCACCAAAAAAAAATCAATCTGGCACTATTTTAAAAAATTGGCTTTACTTATTATCCGCTCAGTTCACGTGCCAGGCTGCGTGTGAGCGACCCCTCAACTAGCCAAGATATCTGCAACTTTTTACTGATTGGACCCCATGAAACACCTGCTTAAAGCACTATGCGTCAGTTCGGCCCTTGCACTCACCCTGGCTTCACAGGCTGTGGCGCAAACCAAAGTGGTGATTGGCCATTTTGGCGACCCGGCACCCTACAAATCCATCGTGGCCGACGGAAGTCTTGAAAAGGCCACGGGCTGGACTATTGAGTGGCGCCAATTCGCTTCTGGCGCTGAGGTCAACGCGGCCATGGCCTCTGGTGGCATTGTGATCTCCGAGATTGGCTCTTCGCCCTTGTCAGCAGGCCTGAGCTCTGGCTTGGACTATCAGATGATTTCCGTGGGCAAGGTCATTGATAGTTCAGAGGCTTTGGTGACACGAAACGGCGCAGGTGTTGACAAGCCAGCGGATTTGAAAGGCAAACGCATTGCGGTGCCAATCGGCTCCACGGCCCACTTCTCACTGATGGGCGCGTTGAAGATGTACAACTTGACGGAGAAAGATGTGACGGTCGTCGGCATGTCGCCCGCTGAAATTGCGGCCGCCTGGGCTCAAAACGCGGTCGACGCAGCTTTTGTCTGGTATCCAGTCCAGGCCAAGTTGCGTGAAAACGGCAAGGTCATGACGACAGCCGGTGCCGTTGCCAAAACTGGCTTCCCCACCTTCAATGGCTGGGTCGCCACTAACAAATTTGCCGCGGCCAACCGCGCAGGTTTGATCAGCTTCCTTAAAGCCATGAATGAAATCAATGGCGACTACAGCAAAAACAAGGCCGCGTGGACTGTAGATTCGCCAAAAACCAAAGCCGTTGCCACCAATGTCGGTATCACTCCGGCTGCCGTTGTGTCGGCCTTGGAAGGCGCAATCTACCCTGATGGTGAATTGAATATGTCGGCAGCCTGGATGGGCGGCGGTGCAGCCACCACCATCAAGTCCACCGCCGACTTCCTCAAGGGCGCTGGCCGTATCAGCGCAGCGGCTGACAGCTACGCCAAATTCGTCAATCCCGAGTTTGCCAAAGCGGCGGCTGGTAAGTAATCCCGCGTTGTCCTGAAGTGCTGACCTGCGCGGGTCGGGTCAGCACAGCGCACTTTCACTTTGAGGCTTCCAATGGCTGCACTTGCTATCCGAAATGTGTCGGTTTTTTATCCAGTACCCGGTAAACCGTCGGTCCATGCGCTTGAGAATATCAACCTTGAGATTCATGACAAAGACTTCGTGGTGGCGCTAGGTGCATCCGGTTGCGGCAAATCAACATTGCTCAATTTGATTGCCGGGTTCATGGCGCCCAGTGAAGGAGAAATTTCACTTGACGGACGGGTTGTGACCGGACCTGGCGCAGATCGCTCTGTGGTTTTCCAAAAACACGCCCTGTTACCCTGGCTGAATGTTCTGGACAATGTGGCGTTTGGGTTAAAAATTCAGGGACACGACAGAGGTAAACGCGAGAAAATTGCCAGAGCTTTCATCAAGCTGCTTGGGCTTGAGCAGTTTGAACATTCGGCCACCTACGAGTTGTCTGGTGGTATGCAACAACGCGTTGGCATTGCCCGAGCACTGACCAGTGACCCGGCAATTTTGCTCATGGATGAACCACTGGGCGCGCTTGATGCGCTGACGCGTGAGCGGGCGCAGGAGTTGATTTTGAAAGTTTGGCGAGACACCGGCAAGATGGTCTTTTTTATCACCCACAGCGTTGAAGAGGCGCTGTTTATGGGTACCAAGTTGATTGTGATGTCGCCTCGCCCGGGTCGCATTTCACATGTTTTCGACCTGCCATTTAGTCGACTCTATTTTGAGACTGACAATGCCCGTGAGATCAAAGCCTCCGCGGAGTTTATTGCTATCAGAGAAAAAATTTTACAGATCATCTTTACCGACGAAGCAGGAACCGATGATGAATGACACCCCTTCAAAAACTGGCAGCAGCCTCTTGGGCGGTTTGATGAAAGCCAAACCTGCTAAGCCAGGTGAAATCTATGGCGTACCAGGCCAAGGCGAAAGCCTCACCATCAGCGCAGTGGTGATCGTCGGACTGATATTTTTTTGGTGGTTCATTACCTATGCCGGCTTCATCAAGCCGCTTTTCTTGCCGTCGCCGATGGGCGTGATAGAAGCCTTTCTAAATATCTTGAAAGACGGTTTTACCGGCTCCAGTTTTTGGGAACATACCTGGGTCAGCACACTGCGGGTTTTTGGCGCATTCTTGCTGGCCTGTGTCATAGGTATTCCGCTTGGTATCGCGATGGGCATGAGCCCGGTTGCACGCGGCGTTTTTGATCCCCCTATTGAGTTCTATCGCCCGATTCCACCACTGGCTTATCTGCCGCTCATGATCATCTGGTTTGGCATCGATGAGTTGTCCAAGATATTGCTGATTTTTCTGTCGGTACTGGCGCCTATGGCCCTGGGAGCAAGAGCGGGTGTCAGGTCCGCAGCCATTGAGCAGATTCATGCCGCCTATTCGTTTGGCGCCACGCGCTGGCAAGTGATTCGCCTGGTAATTTTGCCTTCAGCCATGCCAGAAATATTTACCGCAATGCGTGTTGGCATCGGATTTGGCTGGACCACACTGGTGGCCGCCGAAATGGTCGCCGCTACCTCCGGCTTGGGTTATATGGTTTTGTCGGCGTCGAGATTTTTGCAGACTCCGATTGTCATCATGGGTATTGTGGTGATAGCGGCGATTGCCTACGCTTTTGACCATTTGGTGCGTTTTGTTGAACGTCGCGTTGTGCCTTGGAAGGGCCGAGGTTGATTCAAACCATCTTGAAGGCATTGCATGACGATTGAATATTTGAAGAAAGCCACACCGCCACAAGAGGCGATTGACAACGCGACATCAGAAACAGTCGCGCGCTTGTTAATGGACATTCAAAAGAATGGCCGTGATGCAGTTGAGAAATATGCGCGTGACTTTGACGGTTGGCATGGACCTATCGTCATCAGCGATGCCGAATTTGCTAAAGCCAGCAAGGCCCTGTCCCCAGGTACCAGAGACGACATCGCGTTTGCACATTCCCGCGTGAAGGACTTTGCTAAGCGTCAGCGGGACTCACTGCTTGAATTTGAAGTTGAGCTGATTGACGGGTTGATCGCCGGACAAAAGTTGATTCCAGTCAATACGGCGGGCTGCTACGTGCCAGGTGGGCGTTATGCACATGCCGCCTCGGCCATCATGAGCGTATGCACTGCCAAAGTGGCTGGAGTACCGCACATTGTTGCCACTTCACCGGGCCACAAAGAAGTGGGGGTGAACCCCGCCATATTGCACACCATGAAGCTTTGCGGTGCAGATGTAGTGCTGGCGCTTGGCGGCGTGCAAGGCATTGCGGCCATGGCCTATGGTTTGTATTCACCTAAACCCGCCGATGTGATCGTCGGACCGGGCAACCGCTTTGTGGCCGAGGCCAAACGCGCTTTATTTGGCCGTGTCGGTATTGATGTTATTGCCGGACCCACCGAGTCCGCCATCATTGCGGATGAAACCGCTGACGTGAACCTGGTTGCCTCTGACCTGGCAGGCCAGGCCGAGCACGGCCCGGATTCACCCGTGTGGCTGTACACCACCTCGCGCGAACTGGGCATGCAAGTGATGGAGATCATGCCTTCGGTAATTGCGGCTCTGCCCGAGTTGGCGCGCAATGCAGCCACTGCGGCCTGGCGTGATTATGGTGAAGTAGTGCTTGTAGGAAGCCGGGAAGAAATGGTCGAGATCAGCGACCAGTACGCTCCCGAGCATTTACAGGTATTTGCCAAAGACCTTGATTGGTGGTTGGCCCATCTGACCAACTACGGTTCCCTCTTTTTGGGTGAGGAGACCACCGTGGCGTATGGCGACAAATGCGCCGGCCCCAACCATATTTTGCCAACCCGTGGTGCCGCCCGGTACTCGGGCGGCCTGAGCGTGGGCAAGTTCATCAAAACCGTGACCTATCAGCGCCTGACACAAGGTGCCAGCCGCGCTGTCGGCCAGGTTGCTGCCAGAATTTCACGTCTTGAAGGCATGGAAGGGCACGCCCGCACAGGTGACATTCGGCTAAAGAAATATTACCCACAAGAAGTCTTTGAGCTGGGTAGGCTCGCGGGCAATCAAAGCTAATTTGGCCATGTTTTCAAATGTGACAACACCGTCATCAGCCGCGACGCCTGAGCCTGATGGCCTTTGGTTTGGCAAAGACTTGAGCCAACCCGAGCCGATACCTCAAGAGGCGATTGAGCGCGCCGTCGCGATGATGCGCTCGGGCCGATTGCACCGCTATGGCGAGCAAGGCTCAGGCTACCCTGAGCCTTCTTTGCTAGAGCAAGAATACGCTGCCTACCTGGGCAGCAGGTATTGCGTGGCCGTCAGCTCCTGCGGTGCAGCCATGTTCATTGCCCTCAAAGCGCTGGGTGTGAAGGCTGGCGACAAGGTGTTGACCAGCACCTTCACGCTGTCCCCAGTGCCGGGCGCCATTGCGCATGCGGGTGCAGAGGCGATTTTGATAGAGACCGATGCCGACTACCTGACCGACATGGCTGACCTGGAGCGTAAGGTAGCCAGTAGTGGTGCCAAGGTTTTTTTGCTCTCGCACATGCGCGGCCACATTGCTGACTTGCGCGCGGTAAAAGCCGTTTGCGACAGCTACGGCATCACCATCGTGGAAGACTGTGCGCACACCATGGGTGCGAAGTGGGATGGCAAACATACCGGCACCTGGGGCAAAGTAGGCTGCTACAGCGCACAGACCTACAAGCACATCAACTCTGGCGAAGGCGGCTTGCTGGTGACGGACGACGAGGACGTGGCGGCCCAGGCCATATTGATGTCGGGTTGCTACATGATGTACGACCAGCACCTCTTGAAGCCCAGCACTGCCGTGTTTGAACGCTGGAAGTACGTCACGCCAAATTTCAGCATGCGTATGTCAAACCTGGCTGCCGCGTTGCTGCGCCCGCAGATTGGGATGCTGGCAGAGCGTGGTCGGCGCTGGAACCATATCTACGCCACGCTGGAACGAGAGTTGACAAAAGCGGAGCGCGTGTCGATTCCAGCGCGCGATGCCAAAGAAGAGTTTGTCGCAAGCTCGATTCAATTCACTTTGGATTTAAAGCCGCAGCAAATCGCGCACTTTCTGAAACAGTGCGATCTGCGGGGGCTCTATATCAAATGGTTTGGCACGCCGGCCCCCGTTGCGTTCACGAGCAATTATGAGCACTGGCATTACCTGACCGGCAAGCCAGACATCCCAAACTCCAAAGCGGTGTTGGATCAATTGCTGGATCTGCGCACGCCTTTGTCACTGACCGAGGAAGACTGCGTCTTGATCGGGAAAATTGTATCGACGGCCAGCGCGCTCGCTTGTGCAGTGGCCTGACCTCAAGTTAAATATTCATTTCAAACCACAAAAGAAGGCACCCATGAAACTCACCAATTTCCCCCGCGTTCGCATTACCCATGGCCCCACACCGCTTGAATTCATGCCCCGCATGACCGAAGCGCTGGGCGGCCCCAACCTGTACATCAAGCGTGATGACTGCACCGGTCTGGGCACCGGCGGTAACAAGACCCGCAAACTCGAATTTCTTATGGCCGATGCGGTGAAGCATGGTGCCGACACCATCATCACGCAGGGGGCCACCCAGTCCAACCACGCCCGCCAGACGGTCGCCATTGCCGCCAAGATGGGCATGAAGTGTGAGATTTTGCTGGAAGACCGCACCGGCTCTACCGTTGAAAACTACAAGCACTCGGGTAACGTTTTCCTCGATCACCTGTATGGCGCCAACGTGCAGGAAGTGCCCGGCGGGACCGACATGAATGCCGCGATGGCCACACTGGCCGACCAACTGCGCGCCAAGGGTCAAAAGCCCTACATCATCCCTGGCGGCGGTTCTAACCCGATTGGTGCGCTGGGCTATGTGGTATGCGCGCTAGAACTGGTAGACCAGTTCAACAACCAAGGTTTGAATGTGAGTTGCCTGGTGCACGCC
>JAIPCE010000210.1 GCA_021738345.1 Rhodoferax sp.
ACGCCTGTATCGGCTCAGTGCACAAGGCGTTCGAACCATGTGGGCCGCTGTTCGCCTGCATGACGTGGACTTTCCATGTGCATTCAATTTGGCTTCAACATTCGCGCAAGAGTGACAATTGTTGCGGAGGAATTCCATATAGGGGATGCGGCCTTGGTTCGGTGTTCTGTCGAAGCGACGGATGATGGCTACCGGAGAGTCCTGGACCATCACGATGCGAGCTTGTGCCGTGTCGATCCCGGCTCGCTTGGACAGACGCAGCGCCAGTATCTCGCCACGGGTGACACTGCGCTCGTCATTGACGCTGGCAAACTTCCCCAAGGCGAGTGATCCATCTTCATCAAGTACCGTGCATTTGGGCCGCATACCGCCCAACTAGGTTCCTTTTCCCTGGAGGTACTTGAGATCCTCGGCGGTCTCTATGCTCAGCTCTACTGCGCGCGAGGCCGCCATGATTTTTTCGAGCTCCAGGAACGCCGGGGTAGCGCGCTTGCCTTCTTCGACGTGGCGCAGGTAGGTCTGTGCGTGGTCTCGCAACCTAAGCGCTCCGATGCGGCTGAAATCATCTACTGCGCAGAGATAGTCGACCTCTGTCAGAGCGCGCAGCGTCGGGTTCAGCTTTCGTTCTTTGGCGTGCGCCCGCGCGATGACACGACGTCCCCAACTGTCTGGCTCAGTGTCGGCTAACGCGAGGAAAAAGCAGGAGTCGTCCTTGGAAGGAGCTTTGCGCAACTGGTACCCAAGAACGAGGGATAGATCAGGAGAGATGTCGAACGCGACAGGATTCACCAGCCATTCCTCTTGGTAGGCAAAATGCGAGAACTCACGTGGACCGTCTTTGACGTGAACGAGCGTACCAACAGGAATGCCGACTTGACCCAGGCAAACGTCCAACTCGACTTTGGAGGCTGATCTGGCAATGGCCTTTTTTTCTGTGGTCTTGGTGGACATGGAGAATTTCTGTAGCTACCTAAAAACCGCCAGGCTCAGGCGTGCGGCGTGGGGTGCGAACCCGTTGCGGGAGTTTCTCGTCCATCAGGGTCAGTCCTACTGAATCCTGGGCCGTGTCCATGAGATTTTCGAACTTGTCGAGCTCACCAAAGACCTGAAGCGCACGAACAAAGTGTTGAAGGGCAGTACCTGGGTGGCCGTCTTCCATGCGCCGAATCGTATTCACAGAGGCACCAATACGCTCCGCCAATGCGTCCTGGGACAGGTGTCTGCGGCGGCGGGCAAGCGCTAGGTTGTGCCCGGCTTGGCGCATGGCGCGCTCAACGGGAAGTGGCATAGGATGGTCTTGCATAATTTGACATCCAAATTAGAGTGCTTAAGGCTTCTTGGCACCCAAATATGGATCATTATAAAACTATCGAGCAGGCACTTCCTGTTGTCAAGCTACGCGTCTGGGGTCGTTACAGTTCCCAGCCTAGCGCCGCACCTCATCGACCAGGGTCTTGAATTCATCAATATCTTCAAAACTGCGGTACACGCTGGCAAAGCGTACGTAGGCGACCTTGTCGAGCTTTTTTAGCTCGCGCATGACCAGTTCGCCGATGCGGCCCGAGGGGATTTCTCGCAGGCCCAGGTTGAGGAGCTTTTCTTCGATGCGCTCGATGGCGCTGTCGATCTGCTCGGTGCTGACCGGGCGCTTGCGCAAGGCCAGGTTCATCGAGGCGAGTACCTTGGCGCGCTCGTATTCAATGCGGCGGCCGTCTTTTTTGACAATCGCCGGATAGTTGACATCGGGGCGCTCGTAGGTGGTAAAGCGCTTTTCGCAGGCACCACACTGGCGGCGTCGGCGGATGAAGTCTCCGTCTTCGGCCACCCGGGTTTCGACAACCTGGGTTTCGGAGTGGCTACAAAACGGGCATTTCATGGCGGATGCGCCTGCGTTATCCGTAGACCGGAAAGCGCGAGGTCAGGGCGTGTACCTTGGCGCGCACGGTGTCGATGGTGGCTGGGTCGCGCGGATTGTCGAGTACATCGGCTATCAGGTGGGCCGTGGCGCGCGCTTCTTCGTCCTTGAAGCCGCGGGTGGTCATGGCCGGGGTGCCAATGCGCACGCCGCTGGTGACCATGGGTTTTTCGGGGTCGTTTGGGATGGCATTTTTGTTGATGGTCATGTGGGCACTGCCCAGCACTGCCTCGGCTTCTTTGCCGGTAATGCCTTTGGAGCGCAGGTCGACCAGCATCAGGTGGCTTTCGGTGCGGCCGCTGACGATGCGCAGGCCGCGTTCGGTCAGGGTCTGGGCGACGATTAGTGCGTTTTTCAGGACTTGCTGTTGGTAGATTTTGAAGTCTGGAGACAGAGCCTCCTTGAATGCCACGGCCTTGGCGGCAATGACATGCATCAGCGGTCCGCCTTGCAAGCCCGGAAATATGGCGCTGTTGATGGCCTTCTCGTGCTCAGACTTCATAAGGATGATGCCGCCACGCGGACCGCGCAGGCTTTTGTGTGTGGTGCTGGTGACCACATCGGCATGCGGCACCGGATTAGGGTAAATGCCAGCCGCAATCAGGCCCGCGTAGTGGGCCATATCCACCATAAAAATGGCTCCTACGTCTTTAGCCACCTTGGCGAAGCGCTCAAAATCAATGGCCAAAGAATAGGCGCTGGCACCCGCAATGATGAGCTTGGGGCGGGTCGCGTGGGCTTTGCGCTCCATGGCGTCGTAGTCAATGGCTTCGTTGGCATCGAGGCCATAGCTGACGACGCTGAACCATTTGCCACTCATGTTCAGGGGCATGCCATGCGTCAAATGTCCGCCTTCTGCCAGACTCATGCCCATGATGGTGTCGCCAGGCTTTAAAAAGGCCAAAAAGACGGCTTCGTTGGCGGATGCGCCGCAGTGTGGCTGCACATTTGCCGCCTGTGCACCAAAGAGCTGTTTGACACGGTCGATGGCAAGTTGCTCTGCCACGTCCACGTGCTCGCAACCGCCGTAATAACGCCTTCCGGGGTAACCCTCGGCATATTTGTTGGTGAGCTGGCTGCCTTGGGCCGCCATGACAGCGGGCGACGCATAGTTTTCGCTGGCTATCAGCTCAATGTGGTGTTCTTGCCGGGCATCTTCTGCCTGAATGGCGGCCCAGAGTTCGGGGTCGGTTTGTGCTACGAGGGTGGTGCGTTGGTACATGGCAGTCCTTAAAGACAATGAACCTTGCTCAGATGGTATGAGGCAAGGGCTGCCCAGGCGAACGGCTAATCGCAGCGCCGACAGCGGCGTTGCGGCACGCTTCCCAGTGGTGACCCACTTCAGTCCCACAAGCCAATCTTGGGGCCTATCGCCAGTCGCGAGCCGGCGGATTTTACCCGACGACCGTCAGGACGCAAAAAGGCTGGCGACCTTCTCGCCGGCTTCTGCCGGTTTGACCGGTTGCGCAATCGGTGCGACTGCCTGGGTAAAGGTGGGCACATTGCGTCCGCTTGCGACCATCTGCAGACGACCGTGTTCGGCCATGACTTTGGCGGTGTAGCCATTGTCGTCGTCCATGTTGGCTGAACCCACATAAAACCTAAGGCCACCTTCGAGTGACCCCGCACGGCTGATGCACTCCTGAAGCACCTTGACGCCAACGCGCAGGTTGCTGATGGGGTCGAAAGCCGCCAGCTTGCCGCCGAAACCGGCATACTTGTCGGTGTGTACTTTGGTCATGACTTGCATCAGGCCCTGCGCTCCGACCGGGCTTTGCGCAAAGGGGTTAAAACCCGATTCGACCGCCATGATGGCGAGAATGAGCGTGGGATCGAGCTTGACGCGTGCGCCGGTTTCAAAAGCTTCTGCCACCAGTGCAGCCAAGGGCTCGGGTGCCACCGCATACTTCTTGCTCAGCCAGGACGCCACCGCCGCTTGCGGTTTTGGCAAGTCGCCAAGATGGGTGGCTGTGGTACGTTCCACTGCGGTTACGTCCTCGGGTATGACAGATTCCGCAGCTTGCCGGGTCTGCAGCCAGCCCATCAAATACACTTCTCCGGCCTGGCGTATTTCGGGGCGTGCCGTGAGGGTGACCACGGCAAACATGACCGAAACGCCCAAAAGGGCCAAGCCGTTGTGGGTAATTGCAAAAAAACCTTGGGCTACGTCGGTAATAAATACACGCAAACCTTCAGTCAACTTTTCCTTCGCTGTCATAGCTCATCCTTCTTAGGCGGGAGTTCCTGGGCTTGCGCTGCTGGCAACGCCTTGCGTTAGGTTCCCTCGTTTAGGTTGGTACGCTATCAATATCCTGCGGCGTCGATTCGACATGTGCAGCGATTTGAATATGCCGGGTTCGGCAGCGGATTCGGGTTATCCCTAGTTAAATTAGGGAAGTGCGGATTCTAGGGGGCTTGGATATACCAAGTCAACAATATGAAATAGGTTTTTAAGTCTATTTGTGTATAAAGATTGCAGGCGTTTGTGAGGTTTTGTGTGGTCGGTAAGCGCAGCGCACCCATTAGCGCGACTGTCTTCGGGCCGAACAAGAAGAAAAATGATGGCCGCTTGGGAAAGACGCGATTTCAGGCAAACGTTCTGGTGCCACGGACCGATTGGTCTGTAAGGCAGCGGGTTTATCGCCTTTTAGGTGTTTCTGCATCTCTTGAAGGGGGTCTGTCGAGTGCTACATGGTAAAAACCTGAGAACCCGGTCCATTTAGCGGCGAAAATACGCGTTCTCGCTTTTCGTATCAACTTTTTCCTGAGCTCCAACGTGACGTCGACTTCCTCTGCAAAACACAACGATATTGCCCATTTAGACAGTCTGACTGGTGGTGCCTTTTCTGCCCCTACTTCGGGTGAACGTGCCTCACGGGTCCGGGAGTGGCTGGCAACTAACCCGACGCATGAGCAGCTTGCCGATGTTTTCAAGGAGTTGAGCGTCAAAGATAAAGGTGCTGCCAAGCCGGTGCGTGAGCGCATTGATGAGGCTAAGCGTGCCAAGGGTCAGGAGGCCCTTGCGACCGAATGGGCCGGCAAAGCCGAGACTTTATTGGCGGTGGCCAAGCTTAATATCGCAGACGCCATGGCGTGGCAGCGCGATGCTGCAAAGGCTGGCGCCCCGCTGAGCCGTGAACCCTTGGCATCGCTGAAGACCCGCCTGGTGGACCGTGTGCGTGTCATCGAGGACCTGCAGCGCAGGGTTCAGGTGCAGCGGGAAGCGGCGGTCTTGCTGGCCCAGCGTATTGAAGTGCTGTCAACCAAGTCGTGGCAGGATGCACAGAATGTGGTCGAAGCCTTACGCGTGGATGTGGACCATTGGCAGCAGCAAGCATCTGAATTGGTGATGGACGCAAGCTGGGCTAGTGTGGACGTGAAGTTTCCGACCTTGCTTGATGCTTCGCGCTCGCAATTGCTGGTGGTGTGGGACGCGTTTCAGGCGGCGCTGTTGTTGGCAATGGCCGCTGCCGAGGACCCTGCCGCTGCCTTGCCGCCGGTGCCAGTGTGGGCTGACGAGTTGCGTGCCGCGCGCGGTGTAGCAATCGAGGCAGCGGCAGTCAAGCAACCCCGACCCAAAGTCGACCCGCAGGTGCGGGCTGACGCCAATGCTGCGGTTCACCAGGTGCTTTCTACGCTGGAGCAGCAGATTTCTGAGGGGCACGGCAAGGCCAGTGCGGGCGCTGCCGCAGCGCTGCGGCAGGCACTTAAAGAGTACGGCAAGATCATTGACGACAAGCTCGAAAACCAGGCCCATGCCGCGCTTGCGGCTGCAGGTGAGCTCGAGGGTTGGCAACGTTGGCGCGCCGACCAGCTGCGCGACACCCTGGTTCAGCAAGCAGAAGGTTTGCTGCGTCGCCCCGAAGGCCAAACCATTGGTGGGCGAAAGATGCAGGAGACCTTACGCGCGCTGCGCGAGCAGTGGAAGCAGACCGACCAGGGGGGTGTCCCCAACCATGCGATGTGGAAGCGCTTTGATGAGGCCTGCAACGAGGCGCACAAGGTTGTAGAGGCCTGGCTGGACAAAGTCAAGGCTGAGTCGGCCGAGCACCGGGCCCAGCGGCTGGCGTTGATTGAAGAGCTCAATACCTGGGCTGCCGCCAACCGCACAGCGTTGGACGGCGACTGGAAGGGCTTTAACCGCATACTGCACCAGTTTGGAGACCGTTGGCGCGACTCCGGTCATTTGGGTGAAAAGGCGTTTGCCGAGTTGCAACCCTTGTGGAAGGCCGCGATCGCGAATGCAGCAGCACCGCTTGAGACAGTACAGGCCCAAAGCCTCGTGCTACGTCAGGCCATGATCCAGGAAGCCATCGAACTCGGGGCTGCCCCGGCGCTGCGCATGGATGCCGTGCGCGATTTACAGCACCGCTGGCAAGCGCAGGCGCACGAAATTCCCATGGACCGGCGCCAGGAGCAAAAACTTTGGGATGCATTTCGCAAGCCTATCGACGAGGCCTTTAACCGCAAGACCCAGGAGCGGGAACGTGCCGAGGCCGCGCTTGGCGCCCGCGATCGCACGGTGCTGCAGGCCGCCAAGGCACTGGAGGCGGCGAATGCCACGGGCGATGCACAAGCGATTCGCGCTGCCATGGCCGCACTCGACGCCGCCTTGCACGGCCAGGCGCAAGCGCAAGCCGAGGTAAGTGCCGCTGGGTCACGAGAAAACGAGGCGAGGGCGGCATCGGAGTCACAGGGTTCAGGCCCTGACTCGGCACCTGTCTCGACCAGCCCGCTCGCCGCTGACGACACGGCATCTGACGGCGCAGCACTCGACGGCACGGCGGAAGCGCCCGCCGCCGCCAGCGTGCCCGTCAAGCCAGCCGCCAAGCCGGTCATTGCCATGCGCGGCGACGATCGGCCCGGTATGCGCAAAGAAGCACCTGCGCCAGTGGTGGGGCGCGGCGGCAAGTGGGGCGACAAAAAGGACGCGGCACGGAGCCCACGCGACGCAAAACCTGGCCCAAGGGTTGGCGAGCGCAACAGTGAACGCCCGGACGCGGACGGCCGTGGCCGAAATACCAGTTGGCAGGAAGCTCCCCGTTTGGGCGATGCCGCCTTTCGCGCCCAGCGGGAGGCCTTGGAAAATGCCCAATTGGCACTCAAGAAGCTGGCCGCCCAGGCCCACGGTGAAGCACTCACGCAGCTTTTGACCGCTTGGGAGAAACGCGATACGAGTTTGGTACCGGCTGTGCAAGAGCTTGGCCACCGGGTGAATGCCGCAACGCGCAACGCGTGGGTGCAGGCAATCGCTGGCAATTGGAAGCCTCAGCCCAAGGCTGCGGCGGCGCATGAGGCGCTGTTGCGCCTGGAGATGGCAGCGGAAGTCCCTACACCGGCTGAAGATATTGCTGCACGGCGCAATTTGCAATTACAGTTGCTGACCCGACGCAATGATCCATCCCCAGCACAAACCTGGGGTCAGGATGCGGCTGCGGTTCTGTCTGGAGCGTGCGATGCGGCACTTGGCCGTCGCTTGCAAAATGTGTTGAAAGTTCTACTCAAAAAGTAGTTTCCAAGGGGTAAATGCAGTGAACTCTGTCGAAAATCTGTTACGTCGGCTCGAGCAGCTCAATGACATCGGCACTGCGCTCTCCAAAGAGAGGGACATCACCCGCCTGCTCGAGAGTATTTTGGTAGCGGCCAAGACCATTACCCATGCCGACGGCGGAACCTTGTACCGGGTCACCAATGACCGCAAGGCCTTGCGCTTTGAGATTCTCAGAACCGATTCGCTCAAAATTGCCATGGGTGGCACGTCCGGGCGTCCCATCGATTTCCCAAATTTACCGTTGATCGACAGCCAGGGCAAACCCAACGACTCATTGGTTGCGGCCTATGCTGCGATCCACAACGTCACGGTCAACATTTCGGACGCCTACACCGAGGCCAATTTCGATTTTTCAGGCACACGCCAGTTTGACGAGCGCACCGGGTATCGATCTCAATCGTTTCTTGCCGTACCGATGAAGGACCATGAGGGCGACCTCATCGGGGTCTTGCAGCTCATCAACGCGAAAGATCCGCTGTCGGGGAAAGTGCTGACATTCTCCAGCGCCGATCAAAGTCTGGCTGAGTCGCTGGCATCGCAGGCCGCAATTGCGATTACCAACCGCAATTTGATGTCGCAGCTGGAGGCACTGTTTGAGTCTTTCATCAAACTCATCAACCTGGCGATTGACGAAAAATCGCACTACACCGGAGGCCATTGTCAACGGGTGCCGGCGCTGACCATGATGCTAGCCGATGCAGCGAGCGACATGCATGAGGGACCCCTGGCCGGATTCTCGATGGATGACCGTGACCGCTATGAGCTCAAGATTGCGGGTCTGTTGCATGATTGCGGCAAGGTGACGACCCCGGTGCATGTGGTGGACAAGGCCACCAAGCTGCAAACTCTGTTTGATCGTATCCAACTCATCGACACCCGCTTTGAGGTACTCAAGCGCGACCAGGAAATTGCTGCCTTGCGCGCCCAGCTCGCCCTGCGCCAACAGGTGGACATGCAGGCCGAACTTGCCAATTGGGCGCAATGCCGGACAAATATCGAAGCCCTGGAATCGGACCGCGCATTTTTGCGTGCCTCCAACACCGGCGGCGAGGCCATGAAAGATGCCGACATTCAGCGGGTGCGGGACATCGGGCTCAAGCGCACTTGGCGCAACGCGGATGGACTGGAAACCGACTTCCTGAGCTCGGACGAGATTGAAAATCTGACGATTCGTGCCGGCACACTGACCTCGGCAGAGCGTGACACCATCAACTACCACATTGTGGCAACGATTAAGATGCTAGAGCAACTGCCGTGGCCAAAACATCTGAAAAATGTCCCTGAATATGCCGGCGGCCACCACGAACGTATGGACGGCAAAGGGTATCCGAAGGGTTTGACGCGTGACCAGATGTCGGTGCAGGCGCGGGTCATGGGCATTGCTGATATTTTCGAGGCACTGACCGCCAAAGACCGCCCCTACAAGGTCGGCATGAAACTATCGCAAGCCATGGGCATCATGTACAAATTCCGAAGCGGTGGTCATATTGACCCCGATTTGTTTGACATCTTCCTGAATCAGGGCATCTATAAGCGCTATGCCCAGGAGTTTCTGGATCCCTGGCAGATCGATGAAGTCAATCCCCAGGAGTGGACTGCCAAGCGTTGAGCGGAGAAAGTCGCTGCATGCGGGCAGGCTGGCCGTTCTTGGTCCTTGACA
>JAIPCE010000211.1 GCA_021738345.1 Rhodoferax sp.
CGGTCAACAACCGTTGGAAACAATGGGTACTCAACTATTCGCAGGCCAAGCAAATGGACTTGCTGCGCAATATCGGTTTTGACTCTCCGAGTCGGCAAGACCTGAGCTATGTGCTGATTGGCATCGTGGTGGTCGCCAGCTTGCTAGGTGCCGCCTGGACATTCTGGGAGCGCTACCGCCAGGACCCCTGGCTGCGCCTATTGCATGCGTCGATGGTCAAGTTACGCAAGGCGGGTCTTGTCCTGCCCGACAGTGCGCCACCGCGCCGGATTGCACAGATGCTGGAGCTGCGCGCCAGCACGCCCGAGACCCGGCGTTTGACCGATTGGCTCTTGCGCATGGAACAATGGCGCTATGCAAGCAGCACCAGCGCAGACACGGCAGCACGCCAACTGCTAGGCTTGCGCAGAGAATTTCGACAACTGCCCTGGCCCAAACGTCTGGCATGAACCACCCATTCTATTTTCGCCCACTCACTGGGGCAGCCGCCTGCCTAGGCCTGGCGTTGTGTGCCTGCACGACAGCCGCCACCACTGCATCGCCGCAACCAACCAGCCGCCACAACACTCTGGTAAAAAAAGAGGGCAAGACGGCCAGCTCTGCGCGTGCAAAAGAGGCCACCGGACCACTTTACGCCAACCGGCCAGACGCAATGCAAGCAGCAAACTCGATTGCCCTGCGTCTGCAAATCGACCCCTCCTGGACCCGCCGCGCCATCGGTTTGGCGCATTATTCCGCGTCGATTGCGCGCTCCGCCACCCCACCACCGGCAGGCACGGCAAAAAATTGGACCGTCTACCGCAGCCGCTTCATTGACCCCGTGCGCATTGGCGCCGGCGTGAAGTTCTGGCAGGCCAACCGCGATACCCTCGAACGTGCCGAGCAAGAGACGGGCGTGCCGGCCGCCGTTGTGGTCGGCGTCATCGGCGTGGAAACCATTTACGGGCAGCAAACAGGGAGCTACCGCGTCATCGATGCGCTGTGTACCCTGGCATTCGACTTTCCCAAGGAACACCCCCGGGCCACCGAGCGCAGTGCCTTCTTCCTGTCGGAATTGGAGGCATTTTTAAAACTGACCCATCGCACCGGCACCGATCCCAAAGCGCTGCGCGGCAGCTATGCAGGTGCCATGGGTTTGCCCCAGTTCATGCCATCGAGTTGGGACAAATATGCCGTGGACTTTGACGCTGATGGCCGTGTAGACCTGTTCTTGAGCCATGCCGACGTGATCGGTTCGGTCGCCAACTACCTCAAGACCTTTCGCTGGCAGCGCGGCATGCCCACGCATTACCCGGTGCAGTTCAATCTTGCAAAACTCGACAAGGCTGCGCTTTTGCTCCCCGACATCCTCCCCACCTTCACACCGGCAGCCTTTGGCGCCCTGGGTGCAGAACTCGATGCGGCCGGCCTGCAGCACATTGGTCCACTGGCTCTGGTCGAATTGCAGAATGGCAGCGCTGAGCCCCTTTACCTCGCGGGCACCGAGAACTTTTATGCGATTACCCGTTACAACTGGAGCAGCTACTACGCGCTTGCAGTGATAGAACTGGGACAAGCGGTCGCTGACGCCATGCCAAAATAGCGCATGCCCTCAGACACCCCCATTGCCCCTCCAGCAAGTATTGGCACACGGCCGGTCGCCGCAGAAGACGGCACGACGGCCTTGTACCGTGCAGCGCTAGGCCTGATCGGGGCCAACTATTACCTGCCCCTGTTCAATGCCTTTGACGCCGCCGAGCGTGTCAAACCGCGCTGGAATTGGGCCGCCGGCCTGTTCACTCTCAATTGGTTGCTCTGGCGCCATCTGTGGAAGGCCGCCCTTTATTACAGTGGCGCCGTCGTTGCCGCCGTGCTGCTTGTTTTTGGCATCGGACGCCTGGTATTTCAATTTTCAGAGCCGCTTGAGCTCATCCTGTTGGGTGTGATTGGCATTTTTTGGGTGCTGCTGCCCGGTCTGTTTGGGAACGGTGTGCTGCACGCCGACTGCCGTCGCCGCATGACAGCCGCATTGCGGAGCAGCGATACCGAACGTGAGGCCTGTGGCATCTTGCAACTGCAGGCCAGCACGCGCCGCCAGATGGGGGTTTTGGCCGGCGCCAATGCGCTGGTTCTGGGGCTCGCCGCAGTGGCCGCACTGCAATGGGCCGAACTGGGCACCGCGGCCAGCGCACTGCCGCGTGCCGCCGATGCCAAACCCACGGCCAGTGGCATCGTCGGCGCGCCGACACTTCCCGCCTCTGCACCCACCGCCGTGGCCAGTGCAGCGGCCGCGATCATGCCGGCCGCTGCTTCGCCTGCGCCGACTCCTTCGGGCCCAACCGCGGCCGTTGCCCCAGCGCCCGCCCCAACAGCAGACAAAGCACCCAGCTCAAGTGCGGCCACGGCCACTGCGTCCGGCCGCTCCACACAGGGACGCGTGCAAACCCCCGCCGCCAAACCCGTGGCACAGCGTGAGGCGCCCCAAAACACCGCACCCCAGCCCAGGTCAGCAGACAAGGCCGCGCAATTCCAAGTCAATGTGGGCTTGTTCGCGGTCGAAAGCAACGCGGCAAAAGCCTATGCCCAACTGCGGGCAGCCGGCCTGCCCGCGACTACGCAAAGCTTCAGCACGTCCAAAGGGCCTCGGACCCGCGTGCGCGTCGGCCCGTTTGCCACCCGTGCCGAGGCGCAAGACGCAGTAGAGAAAATTCACGCCATACCACTCGACGCCGTCATCATCAGCCAATAAATAAGGGATGCGGAAATAGCTGATGTACCTTGGAGGTCGCGCCATCTGCGATAGCAGATTAGCCGGGTTGGCGTATCGGGTCCGACGTAGCGCTGGCGAACGGGGCAGGTGCGTGCCGCTCAGGCGAAATGCACGCCCTCAAACGGGGCATGTAGCGCGTCGGTCCAGGCATCCATTTCAACCTCACTCACCTTCAGAAAGCCCAGGCAGAGTGCGCTAAAGCGCAGCCATTCCTTTTGCTCCTTGACACCTTCATGCGTAGCCACCAGTTTTTCGGCCAATAGGGCCATGGCCACCAGGGTACGCGCCTCCAGCGAGAAACTTTCAACGTGAAGCACACTGAAATCATGGTGCAGGCGCACTGCAAGATAGATCGAAGGTGGCAGCCGCCAGGTGCGCGCCACAATTGCGCCAACCACCGCATGGTCGGTCTTGTGCGCAGCATTTTCTGTGGCAGTAAAACTGCGATCCTGGCGCGCCAGGGCCTCAGCCAGGGTGCCGGCGTAGCCGCGGACCCCTTGCATCAGGATCGGGATGCCCACGTGGTAGAAAAGGCCGCAGGTGTAGGCAAGATCGGGATCTACGCCATACAGTTGGCGCGCAATGTACTGCATGGCCAGTGCCCGCCGAGTGGAAGTTTCCCAAAAATGCTCCAGCAAGGGTGAACTGATCCGGATCGTGTTGCGCATCAAGAAAGTCGACAGCAAACGCTCGGACATACGCATTCCCAGCAAACCAACCGCCTCGGCAACCGACGTGGCACTGCGTGCGCGCGCGTAAAACGGGCTGTTGGCAGTGCGAATCAGCGAGGCTGCCATGGCAACATCGCGCCCCGCAATACCCGCAATCACGGCGGGATCGGGTTCGGTCTGGTGCATTTCCCGGCGCAATGCAACGAGCAGCTCGGGACAAGGGGGAATGACAATGTCTCGCAAGGGTCCCGAGGCAAGCGCCTGATCCAGCTCGCGATCCGTGTCCGATGAAGCCCTTGCGGGCGCCGTGCCTTGCATACCGATCCTCGTTCCGTTCGATGGTGGGAGGAGCGATTATTGCACCCAGGGAACACACCCAAACGCGGTCACACGCCCGCTGGCACCAAAAATTCGCGGCTGATGTGGGCACCCAAGTCGTTGACTCGGTCGAGAAACTGGGTCAGGTAGGCGTGCAATCCGGTCGCCAGGATTTCATCGATGCGACCGTATTGCAGGTCGGCCCGCAGTTTGCCGGCGCGGCGCTGGGTTTCGGTTGAGGGGTCACTCGCCACCAGACCCAGGTTGCCTACCACCTCGTTCAGACTGGCATGTAACGAGCGGGGCATGTCGGCCTTGAGAATCAGCAGCTCGGCTACCAGCTCGGGTTTGATGACATCGCGATAGACCTTGCGGTAAACCTCAAAGCCGGAGACGCTGCGCAAAATAGCACTCCAGTGGTAGAAGTCGTACTCTTGGTCTTTCTCGCTGGCCGCACCAAAGAAATCGCTTTGCACGGCGTGAAACTTGACGTCGACGAGCCGCGCCGTATTGTCGGCACGCTCCAGAAAAGTACCCAGCCGCATGAAATGCAGGGCTTCGTCCATCAACATGGTACCCACGGTCACGCCGCGTGACAGGTGCGAGCGAAACTTCACCCATTCAAAAAATTGCGCCGGATCGCGCTCAAATTCGCCGGCCTTGAGCATGCGCCGGACCTCCAGCCAGGTCTGGTTTTGCGTTTCCCAGACCTCGGTGGTCAAGGTGCCCCGCACAGCGCGCGCATTTTCCCGGGCCGCACCCAGGCACGACAGGATGCTCGATGGATTGCTTTCATCCTTGACCATGAAATCCATGACTTCACGCGCCTCGATGGCACCATAGCGCTTGGCATAGGCGCCACTCAGCTCACTGATGCTCAGCAGTCCCTGCCAGCCCATTTGAGCGACCGCGTCCGACTGGGGCAGCAGCGCGGTCTGGTAATTGACATCAAGCATGCGTGCGGTGTTTTCGGCACGCTCGGTGTAGCGGGACATCCAGAAAAGATGGTCTGCAGTACGTGACAACATGGTGGGGCTTCCTTTCAGGATTGGAATTGGGTCGATGCCGACGGTTCAGAGTCCTCGGCGGCCCCGTCGTCTTCGAGAATCCAGGTATCCTTGGTGCCGCCACCCTGGGATGAATTCACCACCAGCGAACCCTCCTTCAAAGCCACGCGCGTCAGGCCGCCTGGCACCATTTGCACCGTCTTGCCCGACAATACATACGGACGCAAATCGATGTGGCGCGGCGCAATGCCACTCTCCACAAACGTGGGGCAACTCGACAGGCTCAAAGTGGGCTGCGCAATGTAGCCGCTCGGGTTGGCCAGCAGCGCCCGGCGAAAATCCTCGATCTCGGCGCTCGTGGCTGCTGGACCGACCAACATGCCGTAGCCGCCCGCACCATGCACCTCCTTCACCACCAGGTCCTTCAGGTGCGCCAGCGTATAGGACAGATCGTCCTTGTTGCGGCACATGTAAGTGGGCACATTGTTCAAGATCGGCTTTTCACCGAGGTAAAACTCGATCATTTTGGGCACATACGGGTAAATCGACTTGTCGTCGGCCACGCCGGTGCCCACCGCATTGCAAATCGTCACATGGCCGGACCGGTAGGCATCAATCAGGCCGGCACAGCCCAAGGTCGAGGTCGGACGGAACACGGTTGGATCAAGAAAATCGTCGTCCACACGCCGGTAAATCACGTCCACCCGGCGTGGGCCACGGGTGGTACGCATATAGACAAAACTGTCTTTCACAAACAGGTCTTGCCCCTCCACCAGCTCGACCCCCATTTGTTGCGCCAAAAAGGCGTGTTCAAAGTAAGCGCTGTTGTACATGCCGGGCGTCAGCACCACGACCGTGGGCTCGGCGGTGGTCTCCGGGCTGCTAGCGCGCAAGGTCTCAAGCAACAGGTCAGGGTAATGGGCGATCGGTGCCACCCGGTGGGCATTGAACAGCGCCGGAAATAAACGCATCATCATCTTGCGGTCTTCGAGCATGTAGCTCACACCACTGGGCACGCGCAGGTTGTCCTCCAGCACGTAGTACTCGCCCTCGCCCGCCGCGTTGGGCGCACGCACAATGTCAATCCCTGAAATCTGGGAGTAAATCTGGTTGGGTACCGCCACGCCCATCATTTCGGCGCGGAACTGGGCGTTGTTTTCGATCTGGTCACGCGGGATGATGCCTGCCTTGAGTATGTCCTGATCGTGGTAGACGTCATGAATAAACCGGTTCAGCGCACTCACGCGTTGCACCAGCCCCTGTTCCATGCTGGACCACTCATGCGCAGGAATGATGCGGGGAATCAGGTCAAACGGAATCAGGCGCTCGGTGCCCGCACCCTCCTCGTCTTTTTCGCCATAGACGGCAAAAGTGATGCCGACGCGACGAAAAATCATCTCGGCTTCTTCGCGCCGCTTGGCCATCATGTCGCCCGGTTGCCGTGCCAGCCACTCGTCGTAGATTTTGTAATGCTCCCGCACCTGTTCACCCCGGGTGAAGAACTCATAGGGGAGCCGGGTATACATCTCGTCAAATTTGTGCATATAACGCTTTCAGGACAATCCGCCCCTACTTTAGCAAGGTTCGCGCCACCAGAAAGTGCTGAGGGACATCAATTTGGCGGCAAATGTGGCACCTCATGGTGCCAGTAGCGCCGGGACCGAACACGGTAACATGCCTCATTTTGGTGCATATCTGCTTGCCACGACCTCCAGGAAAATGCACCACAATGCGGCGAATCCAGCAACGCAATACCGTACGCCCGGTAGCGATCTACGACCGCCTCACCCGGATGGCCAAATCGATTGCGATAGCCCGATTGCACAATTGCCCAGCGTGGCGCGACCGCCTGCAGAAATTCGGCGCTGCTCGAGGTTTTGCTGCCGTGGTGGGGCACTAGCAATACGGTCGAAGCGAGCGCCACGCCACTGGCGACCAAGCGCAGTTCCTGAGGCTGCTCAATGTCTCCCACCAGCAACGCTGATTGGGTCGCTGCCGCAATCCGCAGTACACACGACAGGGCGTTGGGTCGCAGTCCCAGGTTGTAATCCCCCGACAGCGGGTGCAGCACCTCGAATGCCACCTCGTCCCAAACCCAGCGCTGCCCTGCCAAACAACGTGAGGTGTTGCGTGCGGGCTGCAACAGGTGGTCCACCTCCAATGAACTCAAAACTTCAGCCTGTGGCTGCATCGCAAGAACCGAGCGCGCACCCCCCACATGGTCCGTGTCGCGATGGCTCAACACCAGGGTATCGAGTCGCGTGTTCAAGGCCTGCAACAGCGGCACCAGCACCCGGTTACCTGCATCGCTTTCCAGGTTGTAGCGTGGTCCCGTGTCAAATAACAGGGCATGGCGAGCCGTGCGCACCAGCACTGCATTGCCCTGGCCAATGTCAGCGGCCAGCAGTTCGAATTGGCCTTCTGGCGGCAAGGGCTGGCGCCATACCATCAGAGGCAACAGCAAGAGCACACCCAACTGGCGCATCGTCCACGGTAGCGGCATCACCAACACCAGACCGCCCAGCACGCCTGCCACACCCACCCAGATCGGCGGCACAGCAAACGCGATGCTAGCCCCGGGCAAATCCGCAAGCCAATGCAAATACATCAGCAATAGTCCCAGTGCGCTGGCACAAATATCCCACAAGGGTGCAAACAGCAGACCCAAAAAAGCCAGCGGAGTCACCACCAAGGTCACCCAGGGAATCGCCAACGTATTGGCCAACAGGCCGACCCAGGAGATTTGACCAAACAACAACAAGGTCAATGGTGTCAGAGCCACCGTGATCACCCACTGCTCCCGCCACATGGCACCAGCGCTGGCCAGCATATTCTGCAGGGGCCGCCCCCCCAAACGCAAGTGCGCCGCACCATCCGCATGGCGGTCTCGTGCGCGGTCACTCGCAAACAACACACCGACCGCGACAAAGCTCAACCAAAAACCCGCCTGCAGCAGTGCCCAGGGATCGCTTGCCACCACCACCGCGCAGGCCAATAGCCAGCGCTGCGGCCAGGGCCAGCGTACCCCGGATATGCGCAGCACCGCCACGGTGGCAAGCATCAGACAGGTGCGCTGGGCCGGCACACCCCAACCGGAAAACACCGCGTACAGGCTGGCCAGCAACAGGCCTCCGAGCAAAGCGGCCGTGGGTGCCGGAAGCGCCAGGCACAAGCGAAAAGAGCGCCGCCAGAGCGTACCCACCAGGAGCGCAGCCCCCCAGGCAAACATGGTGATGTGCAAACCGGAAATGGAGACAAGATGGGCGACCCCTGTGGCCCTGAACACGTCCCAGTCAGGCCGCTCTATGGCATTTTGGTCACCGACCACCAGCGCTGCCACCAGTCCGGCGAATTGGCGCTGCGTGACCCGCGCAAAAATCTGCTCTCGCACGGTCTGCCGCGCCAGGGCCACGGGATAGCGCCAGGTTTGCCCCAGTCGCAGCGCCACGGGGTCTTTCGCGCTAGCGCGCACATAGCCTGTCGCCTGCACACCCTGCTCCCATAGCCACAGCTCGTAATCGAAACCATGCGGATTGCGACTGCCATGCGGCGCTTTGAAGCGCAGGTTCATCTGCCAGCGCTCACCGGCCCGAACATCCGCCGGCACCCGGTTCAGGCTCACTTCTGCTGCAACTGGCGGTGCACCCACCGCACCGGCACCACCGCGATCTTCGGCCAATGCCAGCACGGCAGGTCCGGCAGAAAACGCGCCGCCATACCAGCCCACATCCATGCGTGGCGGCACACGCGCCGGTTCGCCCGCCAGCAATGCTGTTTCGACCTCCATCCGAAACCGCAAACCCGCCTCGTTACGCTGCGGCAGGGCCGACACCACGCCGGTCACGAGCAAATCACGCCCCTCAAGGTCGGGACTCAGGGCCGCCTGCAAAAACACACCTGCACGCAAGCCCGTCAGCCCGACTGCCGCGACCATGGCGAGCAAAAGCCACGCGACCCACCACCCACGGCGCGCAAGCGCCCGCAAACATAAACCGGCTAAACCCAGCACGCCCAGCAACAGCAGTGCCGCATAAATCTGCCAAGGCCAGAGCTCCGACTGCTGCAGTTGCAGATACGACCCCAGCACCCAAGCCACCAACAGCGCAGGGATGGCCCGTGTCAGGTGCAAGATTTTCCGGGATGTTGCATACATCCCGCATGCTAACTTGCAAGCACAGACCGGTAGGACAGGCTGCCAAAATCATGTTATCTTCAGCAGCAGATTCTGGTCAAACCCCTCCACGCACCTGCAAACATGACAAATCACCCTCGCAATCCACTGACCCTGATGGGCTCATCACTGGTGTTTTTGGCGGGCTGCGCTGGTGGGCCCTTGGCCGCGCCCGAGGCGGCCCCTGTTTCACAG
>JAIPCE010000212.1 GCA_021738345.1 Rhodoferax sp.
CGCCCTCTAGCCGGGCTTCGCCGAGTTTGCCCTCGGCAATGACGATTTCTATGGCGCCATCGCGTATTTTTTGCGGCGGCAGATAGGCCTGGGCCAGAAAGTAACCTGCTTCCTTGTAGCGCGCTTCGACCGCTTCGACCGCTTGCATCAGCTCGCCGAAGTTGAGTGCGCGGTTGGCATAGTTAGCTACGGCGCTTTGCAAAACGTCCTGACTGATGGCTTCGTTACCGACAAACACAAACTGGGTGACGTTGACGCGGGCCTCTGCGGGCGTGGATGCCGGTGGCACAGCGCGCGGGCTGCTGGGTAATGTGATAGGGGGGGCTACGCCGGTCGATTGCGGCTGGGGTTGGGTGAGTTGCTGGGTTTCCTGCAGGATGCGGCCGGCATCTGGCGGGGATTGGGCGTGGGTAGCAGTGCACGTCAGGCAGGTCAGCGCGAGCCACGCCAAGGGATTGGTAGATTGAATGGCTTCAAAAAACTTGCTTAAACGATTCACTGATAACTCCCAATTCATACGATTTGTTCTGATTTTTGATCGCTAAACAACCAAAGGAACAGAAAAACCTTTCAACTGTCAGTCTCAAAAAATACGAATACCAAAGTGGCAAGGTTCTGGTGTGCACCGGTTTATTGGAGTCAAAGTCCTGGACTTGGGTTTGGCCAAAATTCACCACCCGTCGGGTGTCCCTAGCGGCTGCTTTGCATGGATAGCGGAATCCGACCCCAATAAACCTTCGTCGCGTCGCATTGCGGCCATGTCCAACTGTCGCACCAACACTTTGAATGCCGCCTTCGCCACTTTTTCAACACACCGATACATGTTAGTTGGTTTAGCAATGGGAAACACGTGTGTCAAGTAATTGCGGACTTAAGCGCGCATTTATCCCGGTATTTCGCAGGACTGATGTTGCAACATCGCTACGCGCTGTTCACCGCTTTCCATGACCATACCCATCATTGCGAACGTAGTGAAGCAATCCAGGGCTTCCGAATACCTGTAGGGATCGCCGCGTTTCGCTCGCGATGACGGCGATTGGCTCATGGTCCATATGCGGCATGGGGCTGGAGCGGGGAGCTTGCTATGAGTGTATAGCCTGGAAATGCGGATTTACCAGAAGCGACCCCTTGGCTGGCCCCCCGATCTACTAAAACAGGGGGTGGAAATGCCCGACTTTAGGCCTGAAACTTTCCGGCAAAGCTATAGCGCGAGCCCGGATACACCAGGCGTGCCACGCTCGCGACATGCGCGCCGCTGACGGTGCGGCGCGACATGGCGAGGCAGGGTTCTCCCGCCGAGATGGCAAGGTGTCTGGCTTGCTCGGGGCTGGGAAGGCAGGCTTCAATGGAATAGCTGGCCTCGGTCAATGGCGCTTCCTTGAGCAAATGGTGGGTGGGGGTGATCTGGGTGAAATCGGTGTCGAGGTAGTTGGGTGCAGCGGCCGGGTTGACAAAACGATCCTCGAACTGAATCGGCACGCCGTTTTCCAGATGCACCAGCACGGTATGAAACACCTGCGCTCCAGCTTGCAGACCCAGCCTGCTTGCGAGCTCGCCAGATGCAGCTTCGGCCTGCGACAGCAACACGCGCGCACTGTGCAGGTGGCCGCGCTCCAGCACTTCTTCCTGTATGTCGCGTAGGGTCAAGTTGGACGCGATGCGGTGCAATTCAGCCACAAAAGTGCCCAGACCCTGCACCCGGGTGACCATGCCCTCGGCGCTAAGTTCACGCAACGCCCGGTTCACCGTCATGCGGCTGATGTCAAATTGCTGCATCAACGCGGCTTCGCTGGGAACTGGAGCACCCGGACGCCACACACCGGAGCTGATGTGCTGCTGAATGAACTCTTTGACCTGGAGGTATGCGGGCTTCATTGGGCGCATTGTAAGCACTGGGCGTCGCTTGTATAGACAATTAAGACCTAGTGAAAACCCTGATCATTTTTGCTTGCAAGCACTTGTATAGACAAGTATAGTTGATGCCAACCTGGAAACACCTCCAGGGTCATCCGATTCGTTTATCCATAGGAGTTGCACCATGTACCCACGTTATTCCCACCTCAACACGGCCCAGTCCCTGCTTCTGGCGGCCTCGTTTCTTGGCACCACCGGGGCAGCCGTAGCCGACATCAAGGTGGGCATCACGGTGCCGTCGACAGGTTTTGCAGCGGCGGACGGCAAATCGGCCCTTGACGGCGCCAAGCTCGCGGTGGCCCAGGCCAACGCCAAAGGCGGCATCAAGGGCGAAAAAATCGACCTGATCGTGTATGACGACCAGGCCTCACCCAAAGAGGCCGTGCCTGCAGCCACCAAGCTGGTGGAAAAGGACAAGGTGGTCGCGGCCATCAGTGGCAGCTACTCAGGGTCCACCCGCGCTGCAGCCTCGGTATTTCAGAGCGCCCAGGTGCCCTATGCAGTGGCTTATGCAATTCATCCCGACATCACCAAGACCGGCGACTTCATGTTCCGCGTGTCGGCCATGGGTGAGGTACAGGGTCGTGGCGGCGCCAAGCTGGTGAACGATCTGGGCAAGAAAAAGGTCGCGCTCATCAATATCAAGAACGATTTCGGCCAGTCGCTGGCTGCCGGTTTTCGCGAAGGTGCCGCCAAGTTTGGCCTGAACATTCTGGGCGAGCATGAATACAGCCTGCAAGACCGCCAGTTTGGCGCGCTGGTGACCAATGTCAAGTCGCAAAACCCCGACGTCATTTACGCCAGCGGTTACTTTTACACCGCCGGCCCGCTGGTCAACCAGCTGCGTGCCGCCGGGGTCACTGCCACCATTATTGGCCAGGAAGGCTACGACTCCGACAAGTTTATTGAGATTGCCGGTCCGGCTTCCGAGGGCGTGCTGGTGACCACCTCGCTCGACCGCGACTCGACTAACCCAGCCACCAAGGCATTTTTGGCCGACTACAAGGCCGCCTACAACGCGGGAGCCGATATGGTGGCCGCGTCCACCTACACCGCCACGCAAGTGGTCATAGAAGGCCTGCGCAAGACCGACGGCAAAGGCGGCGCGGCGCTGCGTGACGCAATGGCAGCCGGCACTTACGACTCGCCCATAGGCAAGCTGAGCTTTAACGACCTGCACGAAGTCCAAAAGGACATCCAGGTGCAGATCGTCAAGGACAAGGCCTTCCGCCGTCACTCGGTCATTTCTGACGCAGTGCTGTTGGCCCCACCGTCCAAGGCATCTAAGTAAGCCACATCGCCGCGCTGAGTCGTTCACCGCCCTCGCCTAGAAAGCGGGTGCGATTCAACATCCACCCCTCACCCTAGCCCTCTCCCCGCCGGGGCGAGGGAATAAGAGTCCACATCACTTTGAGTCGCACCCCTAGAAAGCATCACCATGTTCGTGATTGAACTCATTGCCCAAAGTCTGGTGCAAGGCAGTATTTATGCCCTCATCGCACTCGGCCTGACCCTGGTGTATGGGTTGCTGCGCATTCTGCATGTCGCACATGCCAGCCTGTTCACGCTGGGTGCCTACGTGGGCGTGCTGACCTACAACGCCACCGGCAGCCTGCTGCTCACGCTGCTGGCGGCGATGCTGGTGTCAGGGCTGTCGGGCGTGGCCATGTTTAGACTGGCCTACAAGCCCTTGCTCAAACAGCCGCCGCATGTGGCGCTGATTGCGTCGATTGGCCTCTTTATTGCGGCAGAAGAGTGCTTTCGGATCGCCTTTGGTGCCTCGGGCTTGTCGTTTACCCACACGCCACTGCAAGGCGCGGTGGTGATCGGCAGCCTGCAGTTCAAACAGGCTGAAATCGCGGTGATGCTGGGTGCGGCTGCCATCCTGGGTGCCCTGGCCTGGCTGCAGGCCAACACGCGCATCGGCATTGCGGCGCAGGCCACGGTGTCTGACCCGCAAATGGCGGAGTCGTTTGGCATTCACCTCAACACCGTTCGCGACCTCAACTTTTTGGTGGGCTCAGCGCTGGCGGGCTTTGCGGGCGTTTGGGTGGCGGTGCTCAATAACCTGGTCGAGCCCACCATGGGCAGCGTGCCGTCTTACAAGGCGCTGGCCATCATTGTGCTGGGCGGTATGGGCTCGGTATGTGGCACGCTCATGGCGGCGCTGCTGCTGGGTCTGGTCGAGTCCTTTGGTACGGTGTACCTGGGCAAGTTGCTAGACCGCAATGCGATCGCGTTTGCCTTTTTGATTGTGGTCCTGATGGTTCGCCCCCAAGGGCTGTTCGCAAAGCGCTAATTACCATGAACCCCCATTACCGTCATTTGAGTTCCGCCTGCCAGGTACAGGGCTGCCTGGTTTTGGCCCGACAGGAGGCATGACATGGACTACGAAATTTCTTTGCTCACCACGATAGGCATCAGCGTCATGTTTGCCTTGTCGCTAAATCTGATTACCGGCTTTTGCGGCCAGATCAGCCTGGGGCACTCGGCCTTTTTAGGTGTCGGCGCCTACACCTCGGCCATGTTGACCAAGGCAGGCTTGCCGTTTCTGCTGACCTTGCCGGCGTCGATGGCCTTGGCCGGGGTGCTGGGCGTTATCGTTGGCATGGCCAGCCTGCGCGTGCGGGCCGATTTTTTGGCCATCACCACCATGGGCGTGGGTTTTTTGTTTATTGGCGTGGTGCGCCAGCAAGAGTGGCTGGGCGGCGAAATGGGCTTGTCGGGGTTTCCAGATTCGGGTCTGGGCAAAACCGGCTTCATGTTACTGACCCTGCTGCTGGCCGCGTTCACGGCGTTGGTAAGCCTGTATATCCAACGCGCCTGGATTGGTCGCGTGTTCAACGGCATTGCCGAGGACGAAGACACGATGCGCGTGCTCGGCATCGACGTGCCAAGTTACAAACTCGCCGCCTTTGCCATTGGCACGGCACTGGCGGGGGCGGCGGGGGCCTTGTACGCGTCCCACCTCAAGTTCATTGGGCCGGACAGCTTTAGTTTTGTGGAGTCGATCACCGTGTTGTCCATGGTGGTGGTGGGTGGCATTGGCTCCGTGGTGTGGGTGGCCCTGGCGGCAGCGGTGTTGTCGGCCCTGCCGGGCTGGTTCCAGTTTATTGGCGACTACAAGTTGCTGGTCTACGGCGGCCTGCTGTTTGCCATGATGCGGTTCTCGCCGCACGGACTGGCCGGCATGGTCAAGGCTATGACCGACGGAGGCAAGCATGCACGCAGCTAACTCCAGCGTCAGCACAGCGCCTTTGCTCAAGGTTGAGAATGTCAGCGTGCGCTTTGGCGGGCTGACTGCCGTCAATGAGGTCTCGTTTGAGGTGCACCAGGGTGAGCTGCTGGGCCTGATTGGCCCCAACGGTGCAGGAAAAACCACCATGCTGCGCGCCATCACCGGGGTGGTGCATGCCACCGAAGGAGAGGTCTACCTCAGCGGCGTGCCGCTGGTGGGGCTGCCCATCGAGCGGCGAATTCGCAAGGGCTTGTCACTGTCGCAGCAACTGGTCAAGCCGCTGCGCACTATGAGCCTGCTGGACAACGTGGCGCTGGCGGCGAGCGGGCACAAGACCGTGTCACCATGGCGTGCATTGACCCATGTCTCCAACGCCGACGAATTGGCGCAGGCCATGCAAATGCTCGAAAAAGTGGGCATTGCCGACCGCGCCCACCTGATGCCGGGCACCCAACCGCTGGGTATTTTGAAGCGACTGGAGCTGGCGCGCGCGTTGGCCCTCAAGCCCCAGCTCTTTTTGCTCGATGAGCCACTGGCCGGACTCAATTCCAGCGAGGCCCGCGCGCTGGCCAACACCATTGCCGATATCCACCAAAGCGGTATGACCGTGGTGCTGATCGAGCACAACCTGGGCGAAGTCATGCGCCTGTGCCAGCGCCTGGTGGTGCTGGACAACGGCAACAAGATCGGCGACGGCGAGCCGCGTGCCGTGATGACTGACCCGGTGGTGCAGGCAGCGTACCTGGGTGGCGACCCGCAAGCCGAGCCGCAGACCACCGCAAGTTCCAAGGAGACGCAAGATGCTTGAACTGATTCAGATGTCTTGCGGTTATGGTGCGTTCAATGCCGCCGCCGACCTTTCCCTGAAGCTGCGACCCGGCACGATCACTGCTCTGCTTGGTGCCAACGGGGCCGGCAAGTCGTCGACCCTGATGTGTGTGGCGGGCCACGTCGAGCTGCAGGCCGGCAAGATATTGTTTGGCGAGCAAGACATCAGCCGCCTGCCCGCCACCGAGCGGGTACGTGCGGGCATTGCCATTTCGCCCGAGGGCCGGCGCTTGTTCAAGGACCTGTCGGTGGCAGACAACCTGCGTGTGGGGGGACTGATTCACCCCACCAGCGTCCACGCCAAGGACCGCGACCGCGTGCTGGGCCTGTTCCCGCGCCTGGCTGAGCGCATGGACTCGCTGGCGGGCAACTTGTCGGGCGGCGAGCAGCAAATGCTGGCCATCGGCCGCGCGCTCATGACCCGCCCCAAGCTGATCCTGATTGACGAGCTGTCACTGGGACTCATGCCCAAGGTCATAGACCAGTGCTACCAGGCCCTCAAACTCTTGCGTAGCGAAGGCATGACGGTGCTGCTGGTCGAGCAAAACACCGAACGTGCGCTGTCAGTCGCCGACGACGTGTGTGTGCTCGAGTCGGGCCGCACCGTCTGGAAAGGCTCTGCTGCCGACGCTAGAAACGACCCTTCGCTCACTGCGGCCTATCTGGGCTTGCATTAATAGATAAGTTGATGTGCCCCCTGTTACTACACACACCATGAACCACATGTCGTCACTGCGAGCGCAGCGCGGCAATCCAGGTCCTCTAGAGCCATGGATTGCGTCACTACGTTCGCAATGACGGCTAAACCCGCTTCCAATTTCCAGCGAACTCACTTTAAGAGAAACCCACCATGACCACCCTTCAAGACCCCCGCTTTGATGCGAGCCGCGTCATTCGCGCGCCCCGTGGCACCACCCTGAGCTGCAAGAGCTGGCTCACCGAGGCGCCATTTCGCATGCTGCAAAACAACCTCGATGCCGAGGTGGCCGAAGACCCCAAGAACCTGGTGGTGTACGGCGGCATTGGCCGGGCGGCGCGCAACTGGGAATGCTTTGACCGCATCCTGGAGACCCTCAAGGAGCTTAACGACGACGAGACCTTGCTGGTGCAATCGGGCAAGCCGGTGGGTGTCTTCAAAACCCATAGCAACGCGCCACGCGTGCTGATTGCCAACTCCAACCTGGTGCCCAAGTGGGCCAACTGGGAGCATTTCAACGAGCTCGACCGCAAGGGCCTGTTCATGTACGGCCAGATGACCGCCGGCAGCTGGATTTACATTGGCAGCCAGGGCATTGTGCAAGGCACTTTCGAGACCTTTGTGGAAGCCGGGCGCCAGCACTACCAAGGCAGCTGGGCGGGACGCTGGATTTTGACCGCAGGCCTGGGCGGCATGGGCGGCGCGCAGCCATTGGCCGCCACATTGGCCGGAGCGGTGTCGCTCAACATCGAGTGCCAGCAAAGCAGCATCGACTTTCGCTTACGCACCCGCTATGTGGACGAGCAGGCGACCGATCTGGACGACGCACTGGCGCGCATCGCCAAGTACACCACCGAGAAAAAGGCGGTATCCATTGCACTCTTGGGCAATGCCGCGGACGTATTGCCAGCACTGGCCGATCGCTGCAAGGCGGGCACTGCGATACGACCCGACCTGGTGACGGACCAAACTTCTGCCCACGACCTGATCAACGGCTATCTGCCAGTAGACTGGTCGGTAGTGCAATGGAAGGCGGCACAAAAGGACCCGGCACAACACGCCGAGTTGACGGCGGCTGCCGCCTGCAGCTGCGCTGTGCATGTGCAGGCCATGCTCGACTTCCAAAGCCTGGGCATCCCCACGGTGGACTACGGCAACAACATCCGCCAGGTGGCGTTCGACCAGGGGGTCAAAAACGCGTTCGATTTCCCTGGCTTTGTGCCGGCCTATATCCGCCCGCTGTTTTGCCAGGGCAAGGGGCCGTTTCGCTGGGTCGCGCTGTCGGGCGATCCCGAAGACATCTACAAGACCGATGCCAAGATCAAAGAATTGTTCCCTGACAACACCCACACCCACCGCTGGCTGGACATGGCGCGCGAGCGCATCGCGTTCCAGGGCCTGCCCGCGCGCATTTGCTGGCTGGGCCTGGGCGAGCGCCACCGCGCAGGGCTGGCCTTTAATGAAATGGTGAAGAGCGGCGAACTCAAAGCCCCGATCGTGATTGGCCGCGACCACCTCGACACCGGCTCGGTGGCCAGCCCCAACCGCGAAACCGAGAGCATGCAAGACGGCACCGACGCGGTCAGCGACTGGCCGCTGCTCAACGCCATGCTCAACGTGGCGGGCGGCGCCACCTGGGTCAGCTTGCACCATGGCGGCGGCGTGGGCATGGGCTACTCGCAACACTCGGGCATGGTCATCGTTTGTGACGGCACCGATGCGGCTGCGGCGCGCCTGGCCAATGTGCTGTTCAACGACTGCGCCTCCGGCGTCATGCGCCATGCCGACGCTGGTTATGACCTCGCCATTGAAACGGCTAAAAAGCAAGGCCTGAACCTGCCCATGGTCCGTTAAGCTTGCCATGGCGGTGCATTTTTTTCAGCGCCACACACTGCCGGCCACGCCGTGGAAAAACGGCGGGGGTGTCACGCGCGAGATCGCCTGCCAGCCGGCTGGCGCTGGCCTGGACCAGTTTATTTGGCGCGTCAGTATTGCCAGCATTGCACAGAGCGGTCCGTTCTCGACGTTTGCCGGTGTGGACCGAGTGATCATGTTGCTAGCAGGGGGTGGCGTGCGCCTGACCGCTGCGGATGGTTCCAGCCAACCCCTCGACACCCCACTGGCCCCCTATGCCTTTGCGGGCGAGACCAAGCTGCAATGCGACCTGTTAGCCGGTGCCTCGACCGACTTCAATGTCATGACACGGCGCTCGGCAGTGCGGGCGCAGGTCGATGTGGTGCGCGGCCGCGCGGAACTACCCGCACCCCCGCAAGGGCTGCTTTATGTTGTATCCGGGGCCTGGCAAATCAGCGGTCTGCCGCAAATACAAGCACTGCGAAGCGACCACGGAATGTGGTGGGACACCGCGCTCCCC
>JAIPCE010000213.1 GCA_021738345.1 Rhodoferax sp.
GGGTCAGTGGCCCTGGCCACGCAACCGGCTGGCCCAACTGATGGATGCCATCACCCAGTACCAACCGGCCGCCATCGGGCTTGACATCTACATGCCCGAAGAGGACCAGACTTCGCCCGGCAAAGTGGCCGACAACCTGCCTGCCAGCGCCAAAGCCCTAGCGCGGCGGTTGAGAGCATTGCCCAGCCACGAAGCGCAGCTGGCCGAGTCGCTACGCTCAGCACCCAGTGTCTTGGGGTTTGCTGGCTTCGACTATGCCGCGTTCACCAGCAGCTCGGGGCTCAGAAACGCGCCCGTACTGGTGTCGGGTGACGATCCCTTGCCCTATTTGCGCCGCTTCGTGAATGTGTTGGCCAGTTTGCCGGTATTGCAGGCGGCGGCCAGTGGCCAAGGGCTGCTGAGTGTGGACTCCGAGAATGGCGTGATTCGGCGCATTCCGCTGATTGCGGCTGTAGGTGACCAGCCCGTTGCCAGCCTGGCCATGGAGATGCTGCGCGTGGCCAGTGGTTCCCAGTCTGTTGAAGCCAGCGTCGGGACCCATGGCATCGAGGCCGTCAGCGTGGCCGATCTGAGCGTTCCCACACAACGCGGTGGCGACGTCTGGCTGCATGTTGCGCCAATTCATTCCACTGCCCACCGATACTTGTCTGCGGTGGAGGTGCTGGAAGGCCGTGCCACCGCCGAGCAGTTGTCAGGCAAGCTGGTGTTGCTGGGACTGACCGGTTCCGGTCTGAATGACATGCGCACCACGGCGCTGGGCGAAGTCGTGCCCGGCATAGAAATACAGGCGCAACTGCTGGAAAGTTTTTTCGACGGCCGGTTTCTGCTGCGGCCCTGGTGGATGAAATGGCTGGAGACCGTCGGCCTGCTGTGCTTAGGGCTGTTGATGGTCTGGTTTGTGCCGCAGACCGACTCGCTGCTGGCGAACTTTCTCAGAGCGGTGCCGCGGGCCTCGATGTGGCTGGCGCTGGCGCTCAACCTGGTCCTCATCAGCGCTGGCTATTTGTTGTTTCGCTACCGCGGACTGCTGTTTGATGCCGCGTCTTTTTTTCTGGTGTTGTCGGGGGTGATGGGCAGCCTGATCTCCAGCGCCATGATAGAGATTGATCGCCAGACCAAGCTGCTGGCGGCAGAGCACCAGCGCATGCGCGATGCAGCGCACGTGGTCGCGGGCGAACTGAAGAAATCGCTGACGATTGACAGCGATCACGCAGCGGACACCAGCCAAGAGCGAATCCGCGCTTATGTTCGGCTGCTGGCAGAGCGCCTGGCACAAGATCCGGCCTATGCCAGTCAGTTGCCACCCAAACTCATTGATACCTTGTGCCTGGCCGCGCCTTTTCATGACGTGGGCATGACCCGAGTGGCACCCGAACTACTGGAAAAAACGGGAAACCTCACACCCGAAGAGCAGGCAATCATGCGCCAACATGCCACCGTGGGCAGCACGGTTGGCAACATTGCCGTGGAAACCGCCAGGCAGGCCTTGGGCGTTGTCGACGACGCAGAAACGCTGCCACTGTTCCTCAAGTTGTTTCGCGAAGCTGCGCAGGCTCACCATGAGCGCTGGGATGGCTCAGGTTACCCTGACGGCCTCAGCGGCGAAGCGATTCCGCTGGCAGCGCGGCTGGTCGCGATCGCCGATGTGTATGACGGATTGGTCAGCACGCGCTCGTACCGGCAGGCGCTGACAACGCAAGAGGCAGAGCGCGTCATCCTCGATGGGCGCGCAACCTTGTTTGACCCGCGTCTGGTCGATGCATTCATGGACGTGGCTCCCGACTTTGCACGGGTCGAAGCCAGGCTAAAAAACCTGCACCCATGAGCGCCGGCGGCCTGAACCGATTGACACGAGCCGAAAGGCAGTTGCCGTTGGCTCGGTCATTTCGCTGCATCACCATCCGCCAGCTCGCCATCCCCGACTGTCAGCCGACATCAGGCCACGTACTGTGCAATGTCCACGTCGTCAATTTGCTCTGGGCGCAAATACTTCTCGGCGTAGGTTCGGTAAACCCCGGAGGTCAGGAACAGGTCAAAAAGCACCGGGTCGATGTGCTTGTCCTTCTTGAAAAAGTACAGGATCTTGATGCATTCCGACAGCGTTTTGGCCTTTTTGTACGGCCGGTCACTGGCGGTCAGCGCTTCGAAAATGTCGGCAATGGCCATGATCCGTGAAGGAATCGACAGCTTGTCTGCCGTGCACTTGCGTGGGTAGCCTGTGCCAATCAGCGTTTCGTGGTGGGTGCCGGCGTATTCGGGTATGCGCTGGAGGCTCGGCGGTAATGGCATCTGCTCCAGCATGATGATGGTCTGGATGATGTGCTCGTTGATCTTGAAGCGCTCTTCTTCCGTCAGCGTGCCACGGGCCACGCTGAGGTTGTACACCTCACCATGGTTGTACAGATGTTGTGGCACCTTGAGCTTGAAGCCGTACTTCTCGTCCAGCACCTTGCCGGGTGGCCGCTCAAAGAGGTGGTGTGTCTTGTCCGACAGCAATGGTTCCAGCGCAGGCAAGGGGCTTGCAGGCTCACGCTGACGGCGTCCAAGTTCCTCGTGCGAGAGTCCCAAGCGGTCGTCAAGGTGCCGCCACCAGGTGTTGGCTGCAATGGTGCGCAGGCGCTCAATTTTGTCTGGCGCCATGAATTCCCCGCCCATATTGCACTCGGCCACAAACGCAAAGTCCGACACCAGTTGTGCGCTGCGCGCCTGCAGCCGTTCATCGGCTTGCTGCGCCGCCTCGCCACCCGCCTGCAGGGCCTGCAGGTGCTCGATTCGCGCGTCGCGCAGCAGCACTTCGAAGCGCATCCGCACTTCGTGCAGGCGGTCGTAGATGGTTTCGAGCTTGGTGGCCTTGTCCACCACGTATTCGGGCGTGGTCACCTTGCCGCAATCATGCAGCCACGCCCCGATGCGGAACTCGCGCCACTCGTCATCGGTTTTGAAGGCAAACTCGGCCAGTGGTCCCTCCTGTACGGCGCAGGCCTGCTGCGCCAGCATGATGGCAAGGTCGGGAACGCGCTCACAGTGGCCACCGGTGTAAGGGCTCTTGGTGTCAATGGCTCCCGCGATGATCTGGATCATGGAGTCCATCAATTTGGTCTGTGCTTCCAGCAGGTTGCGGTTCTCGATCGCGGCGGCGGCCTGCGCCGCCAAGGCTTCGACAAAGCCAAACATCTTCGGGTCAAACGCAATCGGCTCGCCGGTTTGGGGGTCTAGCGCGTTCATCAGCTGCAGCACCCCAATGACCTTGTCTTCGCCGGCTTGCAAAGGCACGTTCAAGACAGAAACAATGTGCTTTCCGGTGTCTTTGCTGTACTGCTGTATGGCACTTGTATCAAAGCCGCTGCTGGCCCAGATGTCATCAATGACCACCGTCTTGCCAGTCAGCACCACATGGGGTGCAACCAAAGTGTGGTTTGGCTTGCCGTTGGCATCAATAAGCGGCAACTCAAGCCCTGGCAGGGCATCTAGGTCGGTCTGCATCGCGTGAACCAGGGTGTTTTGCTCCGTCTTGAGAAGAAGTGCCGCGGCAAAGCAGTGGGTCATTTCCTTGGCACTCAGAAGCGTTTGCTTGAGCAGTTTGTTGCGATCGTGTTCGCGGCCCAGCAGGATTCCGTTGTCGACCAATCGAGCCAATCGGGTGCGCGCTTCACCCATTCCCTCAATCAAGCCACTGGCAATCAGGCTGGCAGTAATGACCGAAAAGACCATGACAAAGGCCGACGCATCCCACAGTAGCCCCCACATGGAAAACAGCAGAAAACCGGCCAGCATGAAAAGCGCATCGGCCAAAAGGACAAGCCCCAGTGCCAATTGGGTGCGGTTTCGAATCAAGGCGGCAAGCCGCGATTGGGTGCGAGGTACAAACCAGACCAGTGTCAATCCAATGCCAGCCAGCAGTAGCGTCTCCGCCCATTTCATCCACCAGGGCCGCAGCAGAAAGCTGCCATCAAACAATGCCTCAATCACCTGCGCCTGTATTTCAATGCCAGGCACCAGTTCACCCAGACCTGTGGTGCGCATATCGTTGAGACCCGCTCCGGTCAGCCCGATCAGTACGAGCTTGCCCTCCAGCAAATCCTTGTCGACTTTGCCCTGCAACACATCCTGCGCCGACACGTAGCGGGCCAGGCCACTGTGCAGCTTGGCGAAATGCAACCAGATTTCCCCACTACCCTGCGTAGGAACGCTCAGGTCAGCCACTTGCACAGACGCAACGCCTCTCTCGCCGGCAGTGACTTCCACCGCCTTTGATTGGGTTGCCACCCGCAGCATCTCCATCGCCAGCCCCGGCACCAATTGGTCTCCCACGGCAGCCAGTAGCGCAATGCGGCGCACAGCGTCATCCTGCGTGTCCACGCTTAGCAACGCCTGTCCATGTGCAGCCGCCTGCAGTTCCGGCAAGCTGACCAACACATTGGAAAACTGCCGCACGTGTGGCAATGCATCACCGTGTACCAGCAGAGGCACACTGCGCATGCCTGATTTGGTGGTGTAGGTCTGAAAATCGAATCCAGCAGCGCCCAACACCGAAGGTGCATCGCGCAAGGCTTGTGCCAAGATGCTGTCGTTGCTTGGAAGCGCTTGCAAGGCCGCAGCAAGAGCCGCCCGGGTGGGCGGCAGGTTTTCCGCAAGCTTGTCCGGTGATGTCCCGTCTGGCTCGGGCATATAAATATCCAGCCCGATCGCAGCCGGGCCGTGCCTGTTGATGGCTTCGATGAGTGCCGCCATCTTGTTGCGTGGCCACGGCCATTGGCCGACCCCATTGAGGCTTTTTTCATCAATCGCCACAATAGTCACCGGTTGCGACTGCGGCACGCGGGGACTCCACCTCTGATACGTGTCGAACACCCAGGTGCGTGCGGCCTTGGAGGGCTTGTAGAGGCTCTCAAGCAGCGCACTGGGCTGCCCTGAAGGGTTTGCCGCAGGTTTTTGCATTTCTCCCAGCACATTGAGCAAAAGCAGCAGCGCCAGCAGCGCAGCAGCAAAAGGGCGGCCCTGTGCGGTGGCGAAAACTCTTTTGAGCCAGCGCAGCACTTGTTGTGTACGTAAATTCATGGATGGGCTCCCCTCACGGTGAGCTCCAGCCGCCGGTTTTGCGGCTCCGGGACTCCACCGTTGGATGGTTGCGGGATTGATGGCGCGCCATGGTGCTGTTCTCCTTGGGATCAGCAAAATGTAGGCGTTGCGACATGTTCTGTACATTGCCCCAAGGGGCAATTACGCCCGGATGGCAAACCGCTGGCATCCGCTTCAACCCAAGCAGAAAGTTGCAAACAGGGTGCTGTCCGTTGAACTGGGGTTGCCACACGCTGCATTAGTCTTCACTAGGTCACGTGGCATTGTGGTGTAAATGTCAGATGGATCAGCACACGCTCATAGCCGCATAGAATAGCAATGTTCCTACATCCAAGGAGAACATCATGCAGACCATTAATGTGCGTCAACTCAAATCCAATCCATCTACCGCGCTGCGTGATGCACGCTCCGAGCTGGTTGTGGTGATGAACCGTGATAAACCCGATGCCGTCATGATCGGGTTTGAGCAACTGCAAGGAATGGCAGACATGACGCATGTGCGCCAGGCCATGGCTGTGAGCCTGTTCAAAGATCGTTTGATGAGCGTCACCGCCGCTGCCAAACTGGCAGGTGAATCCACAGCAGATATGCTCACCCGCCTGTCAAAACTTGGCATCGCCGTCACAGACTACGACGCAGACACTTTGGCCGCTGAAGTCGATACCGCCGCACAGTGGCTGGTGCCTGCAGCCACCGACTAACATGGCACGCGTCGTCATTGCCGATGCTGGGCCGCTCATTTCGCTGGCACGCATTGGCTACCTTGATCTGCTCAAAACGCTGTTTGGTAGCGTTTGTGTGACCTCCATCGTGGCGGACGAAGTGCTTCAAGGGGGGGATTTTCCAGATGCCTCGACCCTGTCGCAGGTGTTTGCACAAAGTTGGATGCAGCGTATTGACGTGCACAGCCTGGAGCAGCTCAACGAAGCCAATAGCCTGATGAATTTGCACCAGATTGACCTTGGTGAAGCCAGTTCCATGGTGCTGGCACAGCAGGCGCGGGCGCTTGGCGACCAGGCCTTGCTGGTAATGGATGACTTGCGTGGCCGTAATGCTGCGCAACACGCCCACCTGCCTGTCATCGGTACCACGGGCGTTTTGCTTCTGGCCAGGCGGCAAGGCCATATCAGCCACATCAAGCCGCTACTTTTGGGTTTGCGCCAAAACGGCTACTTTTTGAGCCAGCGCCTGATTGACAACGCCCTTGAGCAAGCGGGCGAATGACCCCATGACTGCCACGCTGACGAGACTCGCATGCCCGGCGAACACGCTCGTTGCCAGCGGGAACACCGGCGACACCCTGCGTCTAAAGATACCTGCACCATGAGCAATTTGACGTGGTGGATGCCGCGCAGGCGGTGCTCTGGCCAAGTCGGGTTGCGCTAGACTTGCGCCAGCGCAGCTTTGGCGAGTCGCGGCCAAGCTTGTCATCTCACTCGCGCTTATAGTTTAGCCAAAGGTACCCTCATGAATCTGCCCCTGATCCAACGCCATGTTTCCGTTCAGGAGTATCTGGACGGAGAGCAGCGGAGCGATGTCCGACATGAGTACCTAGCGGGTCAGGTGCACGCCATGGCAGGCGCGGGTGAAAACCACAACCGCATCGCAGGGAACTTCTTTTTTCATCTTCGCGCAGCGACCCGCGGCAAGGCCTGCGGGGTGTTTATCAACGACATGAAACTGCGGATAGAGCATAACGACTGCTTTTATTACCCTGACGTGCTAGTCACTTGCGACCCGCAAGACACAGAGTCCTTTTACAAGCAGTTTCCCTGTCTGGTGGTGGAATTGCTGTCGGCGTCCACCGAGGCCATCGACCGGCGCGAAAAGCTCTCTGCCTACCGCGCGCTGCCGTCCATGCGCCATTACCTACTGGTTGCGCAGAGCCAGCGCCATGTGGAATGGCACTGTCGCGACGCGCACGACCGTTGGGTGTTGGCGGTGCTGGAGGGCACTGGGGTGATCGACCTGGCGTGCCATGGGCTGCAGGTGCGTGTGTCAATGGACGAGGTTTATGAAGATGTGGTGTGGTAGCGATACAGCGGTGCACGCTGGGGTTGATCCCGTCGCTCCGGTCCGCGAATTTGGGGTCAGAGCAAAGTTCGCTTCGCGTAACTCTTGGTCTGTCCCGCAAGGTCTCAGGAGAACAATCGTTCGGGATTTGCCTCGAGTTTGGCCATGGTGGTCAGGCCGGTTGCGCTGGGGGCTGGGGCGCGTCCACGAAATACATGTCCACCTCGCCTTTGCCTTTGGCGCTAAGACGCCCTCTGTAGCTGCACGCGAATTCGGACTGGATCAGGTGGTAGGTGTAGGCAGAGACGTTGATCCGCCCGACGGCGCCCGCGCTTTCCATGCGTGCGGCCAGGTTGACGGTGTCGCCCCAGACATCAAACGCCAGCTTATGCGTGCCCAGCACGCCAGCGATGACAGGACCGGAGTGGACACCCACGCGCAAGTGCCACTTGAACGCGCTGACCGTATTACGCTGCTCCAGGAAAGCCACCATGTCCTGCGCCGCACGCACGCAGCGCTGGGCGTGGTCCTCGCAGGCAGCGGTGACGCCTGCGGCGGCCATATAGGCATCCCCGATGGTCTTGATGCGGTCCACCCCGTGGCACTGACAGATACGGTCAAAGGCGGCAAATATTTCGTTGAGCTCAGCCACCAGCACGTCGGGCGGCATGGTCGAGGCGGCTGCGGTAAACCCGGCAAAGTCGGTAAAAAGCAGGGTGGCAGAGGCGTGGCGCGTCGCCTGCACGCGCCCGGTGCGTACCAGCTCGTCGGCAATGTCTGGCGGCAGCAGGGTGTGCAGCAGGGCGTGGCTGCGCTGCTTCTCCAACTCCAGCGCCTGGGTGCGCTCCACGACTTTATCCTCTAGCTGCTCGTAGGAGGCCTTGAGCGCGAGCGCCATGCGGTTAAAACTGTCGGCGAGTTGCTGCAGCTCGTCGCCGCTGGCCAGTGCAATGGGTTGGTCGAAGCGTCCTTCGCCAACGGCCGCAGCCCCCGATTGCAGCAAGCGCAAGGGTTTGACCAGGGTGCGTGCCAGCAGGAACGCGGCCACTACGGCCACCAGCACGGCCACCGCCAGCACCAGCAAGGTGCGGCGCAACGCCGCGTCAAATGCGCCCTGGTGCGCGCGCACGGGACTATCGACAAACACCAGCCACGCAAGCGTCGGTACCAGAACATGGGCCGAATACACCTCCTCGCCGGACTGCGATTTCCCGAGAAACTGGGTGGACCCGCGGCGCGCGCCCTCCACCTGCGGCAAGGCCGCCACATTGACCTTGCCCAACACCGCCGCAAGATCCAGGTGTGCCACCAGCGAGCCGTCGGACGCCACCACGTAGGTATTGTCTGACTCTGCGCTGGACAGGCGCGCCACTACGTCCCAAATGAACTTGAGGTTGACCTCTGCGCTGACGATGCCGCCACCCGCAAGGGGCTTGGCCAGGGTCAGAAAGGGCTCGGAATCCTGAAAAAACGCCACCGGACTGTAGTAGGTGCGCCCGACCGCGGCGGCCTGGTAATCGGCGCGGGCCGACAGGTCCTGGCCACTGGCGACGCGGTCCAGTTGAATGCGTGACACATGCAGCCGCTCCAGTCCGTCCGGGCCGATCCAGGTGAGCGACGCAAACGCCGGCACCTGGCGCATCAGCCGAATGAAGTCCAGCCGCAGGCTGGCGGCGGATTCGGGTTGTGCCGGATTCGCCACCGGGTCGATCCAGCCCAGTTGCTGGTCCAGGTCTTGCACAAACCCCTCAATCTGAGTGGCCGCTGCGGCTGCCTTTGCGGCTTGCAGCAGTTGTACCTGTGCAAGCAGCTCGGTGCGTGCAAGCTGCCCGTGCACCAGGCTGGTAACCACCACCAGCCCGGCC
>JAIPCE010000340.1 GCA_021738345.1 Rhodoferax sp.
GGAGCTTGGGTTGCTGCGGTTGCCAACTTGCATGCACTGCGTCAAAGATCAGCAGATGGGCGCTGTCGGCACCGCCGTGGAAGACCGCATTCGGGGCTACGCCAGCGGTGCTGACCGGTACCTGTTCAAGCCCATCACGCCGGCCGAGCTGGATGAAGCGGCAGACGAAAAACTGAACAACTGGCGCTTGCAGGAGCTGCTGGCAATCGAACCCGATGAGCGGGGCAAGGCAGTGCTGGAAGTACGCATTTCGCGCCTGAAAAGAAAGCTGCACGACGTGGGTGTGCCCAAGCCGACCATCAGAGCGGTCTGGAAAAAGGGCTACCAGCTCTGCGTGCCGGTAGCCATTCAGACCTGACTGACTGAGCGCGGCCTGACCTCACCGCCGGGGGTGCGGCCGCTGCGCCAGTCGCTGGACAAGCAGCCATGGCACAATCCCCGCATGTTCAATGATCTGTACAACAAAGTCTGCCATGCGCGCCATTACCTACACTGAAGCCCGTAACAACCTGGCCAGCGAACTCGACCGCGTGGCCAACGACTGCGATGTCACCATCATCACCCGCCAAAAGGCTGAGGCCGGTGTGCTGATGTCGCTGCGCTACTATGAGTCGCTGATGGAAACCGCCCATCTGCTGCGCCACCCGAAAAACGCCATGCGGCTGATGAAGGCCATCGAAGACATCGAGGCCCGGCGCAACCTGCAACAGCACGAACTGATCGACGAATGATGTTGTCTTTTCACCCACAGGCCTGGGCAGACTACCTGCACTGGCAGCAAACCGACAAGGCGGTGTTGCGGCGCATCAATTGCCTGATCCGCGACATCCAGCGCGAGCCCTTCGAGGGCATCGGCAAACCCGAGCCCTTGCGCTTTAATTTTGCCGGCTACTGGTCGCGGCGCATCGACGAGGAACATCGCATCGTGTACAAAATCCAGGACGACGAGATCATCATCGCCCAGTTGCGCGGGCACTACGACTAAAGCATCGCCATGCCAAGCCCGAACTTCCTTGAAGGCCGCATCACTATAGACCCAAATATCTGCAACGGTCGGCCGACCCTGCGTGGAAAACGTATCACCGTCCAAACTGTGCTCGACTTCCTTGGGGCAGGGTAACCGATCCCCTTTAGCCACTTTAATTTCCTTCGAGTCCCCATGAAGCAAACCATTGAAATCGATTGCCCATCTGAAATATTGATGGGGCTGCACCTGGATGCCCAGCGTTTTGGAGAACTGATCAAGCTGCAGTCGGCGACTGCCCTGTTCAAGGAGGGGAAGCTGTCATCCGGCATGGCAGCGCGCTGGTGTGGTTTGTCGCGCATCCATTTCTTGATGCATGCGATGCAATCCGGGGCCAGCTTTCTGGATGACAACGAAGACGACTTTGCACGAGAAACGGCTCTACTGTGATCGTTTTCTCAAACACAACCCCTTTTATCTCACTCAGCAGTGTGAATCTGCTGCATTTGATGCCGGCCATTTTTGGCAACATATGTGTGGCATCTTCAGTCGCAGAAGAGTGCAGAGAAGGTGGCAGGATATTCGTTCCAGACCTGACGACTCTACTTGGGTCACTGTGCAAGCCGTGCAGGTCAGCCAACGGTTGCCTGCTCTTTTTGAACTCGATCGCGGCGAGCGCGACACCTTATTGCTGGCTTTTCAGCAAAATAATGCGCTGGTTTTGATGGATTAGAAACTGGGGCGTAATCTGGCTGAATACATGGGCCTACAGGTGACGGGCACTTTGGGCATCTTGGCTAAGGCGAAAGTTCAAGGCTTGATCCCGTCGTTTTCCAAGGCATCTTTTTCCATGCGCGAACAAGGCATTTATTTCAGCGAGGGCCTCATTCGCAGAATTTCAGCCAGACTTGGTGAATTAAATTAGAGAAGATCGATCCTGGCACCTTTAATCTCCTATATCTAAAGGATCGCCCTGCCAAACCCGAGCTTCCTGGAAAGTCGCAACACCCTAGCCTCAAACCTTTGCAACAGTCGTCCGGGCAAACTTATCCCTTGAATAAACGCCTTCCCTCCCGCCAAGCGATGAAACACTGCTTTACTCCCTGGGCTTTCTGGCTGCCCTGGCGCTTGTTTATCGCACTCTGCTTAGCCTACCTTCCGGCACTGCTGTGGGCGGCTGATGCGCCAGAGTCACCGGCGGTGCTGCACGATATGGCCGTCTTGGTGGACACTGCGGGAGTGCTGGATATTGATACGGTCGTGAATGCCGACCCGGCGCGCTTCAAGGCCGTGCCTGCGGGCAGCTTTGCCGGCGGCTTTACCCGCAGCGCACACTGGTTTCGCTTCACGGTCGCCCACAGCGGTGAAACCTGGCTTGAACTGCAGCCCCCGGTGCTGGACGACCTGCGGCTGTTTGAACGCGACCCGCGCCATCGAAACGTCTGGCTTGAACGCCGCGCTGGCGACACACTTCCCTTTGCCGTGCGCGAAGTCCCTTACCGTGGCTTTGTCTTCAGACTCCAGCACACTGATGCCACACCGCACACCTATTACCTGCGCCTGCAAACCACCAGTAGCTCGGTGCTGTCGGTGCGGCTGTGGACACCGATGGCCTTTATGGCCACCACGACACTCGAGGGTGGCCTGTTGATGGCCAGTCTGGTCGTCATCCTGGTCATGCTGCTGCTCAACCTCAACAACTGGGTTTGGCTGCGCGACTCCATCACACCCTGGTTCATCGCTTACCTGCTTCTGCTGTTGGCGTTTTACACCGGCACCACCGGCTTTTTGCAGCAGTACTTGTTTGCTAACTGGCCGCTCGCCAGCAATTTGGTCGTTATCGGACTGTCGCTGCCACTGATAGGTGTCGGCACCGGGTTTTACCGCCGCTTCTTTGGCATTGGGCGTGACACCCCGGTGTTGTTCTGGCTGTACGAGATCAACACCTGGCTGCCCATCGCCGCCCTGCCGGTGGCGCTGTCAGGCAATTTCACCGATATCGCCGGGTTTTTCAATAGCGCTGCGGCGGTAATGACCACGGTTGGCCTGTGGGTGTCTTACCGCCTGTGGCGGCGCGGTGCTGCGGGTGCGGCGATGATGTTTGCCGCCAACCTGATCAACATGGTCAGCATCCTGCTTTTTGTGCTGCTGGTGTTGGGTCGGCTAAACGGTGGGTTCATGTTATGGAACAGCCTGCACATTGGCACCATGGGCAGCATCCTGGCCGTGCAGCTGGCCCTGGGTGCGCGCGCACGCAGCCTGAGTGATGCGCGCATTATGGCCGAGCAGGTGGCACGCGATGAACGCGCAGAGCGCATCCGCCAGGGGCAGTTTCTGGCCATGCTGGCGCATGAATTGCGCACCGCGTTGTCTGTGCTGCAAATGGCCGTGGGCCTGCAGCCCATGACTCCCAAATCCATCGCCAGCGCCCAGCGCGCCATGGCCGGCATGCGTGAGGTCATCGACCGCTCTATCTGGGCCGAAAAGCTCGCCGATGGTCGCCTGCAGCCGGTGTGCCAGCCGTGTGATTTGGCAACCCTGATGCAAGAGGTGATCGCCGATAGCCGCGACCCCGCGCGCGTGCAATGGGCCGGCACAGCATGTACCCCACTGCAAACCGACCCCCTGCTGCTGCACATCGTGCTAAGCAACCTGATTGACAACGCGCTCAAGTACGGCGCTGTTGGCCAAGCGGTGCAGGTCACGCTGCAGCTCGAAGACCCATCCCGCCTGCAGATTTGTAACGCCGTTGGCCCGGCCGGGCGGCCCGACCCCGACAAAGTGTTTGAAAAATACTACCGCGCGGCCGCTGCACACCACAGCACCGGATCGGGTCTGGGGCTCTACATTGCAAAGGCCATGACCCGCTTGCTTGGCGGTGAGCTGCGGTACTTGCCCGCCGCCGACAAGATCTGCTTTGAGCTGCAACTGCAAGGTGTTGCAAGTTTTTCCAGTGCGCCGGGCCTACAGTAGCGCCATGCGTTTACCGTTGAACATTGCCTTGGTTGAAGACCATACCGACCTGCGCGAGCTGTTTGTCGATTTTCTGCGCGGGCAGGGCCACAGCGTCACCGGATTTTGCATGGCCGACGAGCTGGATGACTTTTGTGCCCACCAGCGCATCGACCTGCTGATCCTCGACCTGAACCTGCCGGGCGAGAGCGGCTTTGGCATTGCCACGCGCCTGCGCGCAGCCCACCCCGAGCTGCACATCATCATGCTCACCGCCCGCACCGCTGTGGAAGACCGCATTCGGGGCTATGCCAGCGGTGCGGACCTGTACCTGTGCAAGCCGATCACACCGGACGAGCTTGATGCGGTGGTCAGCAGCGTGGCGCGCCGGGTGCAAACCCGCCAAGACCGCCACACCCAACTGTCGCTCAACCCCACCACAGCACGACTGTGCGGCCCCCTGGGTAACCTGGCACTGACACCAGCCGAGATAACACTGCTCAAGGCACTGACTGAAGCGCCAGACGAAAAACTGGACTACTGGCGTCTGCAGGAGCTGCTGGCACTCGAACCGGATGAGCGGGGCAAGGCAGCGCTGGAAGTGCGCATTTCGCGCCTGAAAAGAAAGCTGCACGATGTGGGTGTGCCCGAGCCGGCCATCAGGGCCGTCTGGAAAGAGGGTTACCAGCTTTGCGTACCGGTCGCCATTCAGTCCTGACTGGATGAACGCGACCTGACCCCATCGCTTGGGGGCAGTCACTGCATCGACACCCGCAAGCCTGCAAGCAGTTGCAAGCTTTGCGGTCTTGGTTTTGATATTGTGCATAAGCCATTAGCACGAACACTTCACTTACTTCCATCCACTTTTCACCAAGGTCATCATGAACCAGATCCAAACTACGGCCGCATCCCTTTCTACCAAAAGGGAAGTCGTTTTCATCCTGGATAATTTGCCGGACGTTCCGACCCTGGTGGCCGACGTTCCTGCAGGGACCGAAGTGCATGTGCTTAGGTCTGACACCAACGCGCTGGAGCAGATGGCCACCATTCTGAGAGGTCACTCCAACCTGAACGTAATTCATCTGCTCAGCCATGGAAGCGCCGGTCTGCTGAATCTTGGTGCGCTGCAACTCGACAGCAGCAATATCACTGACCATGCCGATGCTCTGGCGCAGGTAGGTGCTGCGCTGTCCGAGGATGGCGATTTGCTACTTTATGGTTGCGATGTGGCGCAATCTGCCGTGGGCCGCGATCTGGTCACCGAAGTGGCCCGCCTGACCCGGGCCGACCTGGCTGCCTCGACCGACCGGACTGGGATAGGCGGCAATCTGCAACTCGAATTTGCCACCGGTGTCATCGAAAGCCAGCCACTGACGCAGGCGTTTGCCAACTACGGTCATGCCTTGGCAATTAAACCGGTAAATACCTCATGGGATGGGTTAATTACAGGTAATACCGGCAACGGAATCGTGGCGCAGGGCATTGTTACTAGCTTCAACCACCTGGGCACGGGCTGGAACATCAAGGCAACAAATAATTTGAACGTGAATATCTCTATTTGGGGCCTTGACGATCAAGGAGATCAAAGTGCATCCGCATCCATTGACGACGATGTCTTGGATTTTCAGGCGTATGACTTTTCCGGAAAACTGTCTAGCGTAGACTTCGATTCCAACGATGGCACAAACTTCAGACTGCTCAGCATCAAGCTGCGCCTAGATAACAACAGTGATACCTGGACAAGTTCGGACGTTACCGTTACCGGCTATGCCGATCGCCAGCTTGTAGCTGGTGCTACAAAGACATTTTATAATTTGCCTGCCGCAATCCCGCAGACTGCGACTTACAACATTCTGAACTTCTCCAGCAATGCAGTATTTAGTGCACTTTCCATTGACGAATTCAGGATTAGCTTTAGCAGCAGCGTAAATATCGTCGCCGTGGATGATATTGTCATCACTAATTCTGCGCCCGGAATTTCCAGTCTGAACGGTGACAATCCGAATTTCGTTGTTGGCTCCAACACTGCCGTCAATCTGGACAGTGGCACGTCGGTCAGTGTGTCGGACAGTGATCAAACCACCTTCGACAAGATCGGCTATGTACTGGTCAAACAATCGAGTGCGGGCTCGATTGCTGTCGGCAAGTTTTCTTTCGATGGAACGACGGTGAAGGCCGGTGCCGATGGCACCATCAGCGTTGGTGAGCGTGTCACAGTCAGCGGGACTGACATCGGTTCGGTGACCACGATTTCAGACGCTTCGGGTACCGCCGGCGACCGGCTCAAGGTGACCTTTGACACCAATACAACGACACCCGCGCGGGTGAGTACCCTGCTGCGCAATCTCCTTTACACCGACACGAATCTGACCACCGGCGGGCGAGATTTTGATGTCACCGTCTTTGACGGCTACGACACGTCCACTACCGCGACCGTGACCATTACTGGAAACCCACCGCCGGTGATCTCCAGCGCGACCTACAACGCCACTACCGGCACCCTGCTTGTTAGCGGTGCCAATATGCAGGCCAAGGCGTCAACGAACAATGATATTGTTGCTTCCAAGCTAACCCTGACGGGTGAGGGCGGCGCAACCTATACCCTCACCGATACCCCGGATGTCGAACTGAGCTCGGCGGCTGAGTTCACGTTGACCTTATCTGCCACCGACAAGGCAGCGTTGAATCAAATCGTCAACAAGAACGACACGACATCAACCGGCGGCACAACTTACAACCTGGCTGCGGCCGATGACTGGAATGCGGGCGTCATATCCGCAGACACCTCGGATACGACAGGCAACGGTGTCACCGCAAGCAATGTGGCTGCTCCCACGATCACCAGCGCCACGTACAACGCAAGCACAGGCGCGCTGGTGGTGACCGGCACGGGCTTCTTCAAGCTCAACGGAGTCACTAACGACATTGATGTGAGCAAACTCACTCTCCTGGGTGAAGGCAATGAGTCTCGGAGCCTGTCCGCAGGCAGCGTGGAGATCACCAGCGGGACGGTCTTTACGGTGACTCTTGACGCAGCAGATCAAGTGGCAGTAGGCCTGTTCTTTAACAAAAACGGCCTCAACGCGACGGGCGGCACCACGTACAACCTTGCCGCCGCAGAAGATTGGGCGGCCGGAGCTGACCCCGCCGTCGTGGTGGCGGATCTCACCGGCAATGGGATCACCGTTAGCAACATCCCGACACCCCAGATCACCAGCGCCACGTACAACGCAAACACAGGTGCGTTGGATGTCGCTGGCACAGGCTTTGTCAAGCTCAATGGAAGCAGCAACGACATTGATGTGAGCAAAATTACCCTCTTGGGTGAAGGCAATGAGTCTCGCAGCCTCTCTTCAGGCAGCGTGGAGATCACCAGTTCGACAGCCTTTACCGTGACCCTTAGCACTGCAGACCAAGCGGCAGTGGGCCTATTCCTCAACAAAAACGGCACCAGCGCGACGGGTGGTGTCACCTACAATCTTATCGCCGCAGAAGACTGGGCTGCCGGGGCTAACCCCGCCGTCGTAGTGGCGGACCTCACCAGCAACGGCATCACCGTTAGCAACATCCCGACGCCCCAGATCAGCAGTGCCACGTACAACGCGACCACCGGTGCGCTGGTGGTCACTGGCACGAGTTTCGTCAAGCTCAGTGGCGCCACCAACGACATCAATGCGACCAAGTTTTCCATCCTGGCTGAGGGAGCCACGCTTGCGCTGACAGCATCAAGCAGTGTAGACATCACCAGTGGAACAAGCTTTACCATCACACTGGGGGCAGCGGACAAAGCCGCGCTGGCCATGCTCACCAATCAGGCAGGAACCCAATCCATCAATGGGGTGGCCTACAACCTGGTCGCCGCCGAAGACTGGGCAGCCGGGGCGCAGAGTTCTGTCGTCGTGGCAGATCTCACCGGCAATGGGATCACGGTTTCCAATATTCCCAGCCCCACTATCACCAGCGCCACCTGGACCCGGAGCACGGGTGTGCTGGTAATCACCGGCACCAACTTTGTCTCCAAGACAGGAGCAGCCAATGACGTCGACGTCACCAAACTCACCCTCATGGGCGACGCAACTGCCTACACCCTGACCGCTGATACTACGAATGTAGAGCTCACCAGCGCTACAAGCATCAGCATCACCCTGGGCGCAGCAGACAAGGCAGCGCTTACCAGTCGCCTCAACAAGGTGGGCACCAGCTCTATCGGAAATGTTGCTTATAACCTGCAGGCGGCTGAAAACTGGCTTGCTGGCTCGGCGGGTGCTGTTAACCTGGTCGATGCAGACCTGACTGGCAATGTGATTAACGCAGGCGGCTTTCCTCCGGTTATCACGAGCAACGGGGGTGGCGCTACGGCGTCGATCAATGTTGTAGAGAACGTGAGCACTGTCTCAACGGTAACCGCCACCGATCCTGACAACAACAGCGTCACTTTTTCAATCACCGGTGGCACCGACTCGGGTAAATTCGCCATCAACACCACTACGGGCGCACTGACTCTTGTCGCCGCTCCCAACTTTGAGGCACCTACCGACAGCGACAACAACAACATTTATGTGGTCGATGTCACGGCCAACGACGGCCAAGCGGGCACGGCGGTTCAGACGATCACCGTCAACGTGACCAATCGGGACGAAGTGGCTCCCACGATCACCTCAGCCGCAAGCGCCACGGCGATCAACGAGAACAGTGGAGCCGGCCAGCTCATCTACACCGCCACCTCCACCGACACGGGCGACACCGCCACCGGTGCCACCAGCTACAGCCTCAAGGCCGCCACCGGCGATGGTTCGGCCTTCAGCATCAACGCCACCACCGGTGCAGTCACGCTCACCGGCAACCCCAACTTTGAAGCCAAGAGCAGTTACAGCTTCACCGTCATAGCCACCGATGCTGCCAACAATGCCAGCGAGAAAGCGGTCACCCTGGCGATCAACAACCTGGACGAAGTGGCTCCGACGATCACCTCTGCCGCAAGCGCCACGGCGATCAACGAGAACAGTGGGGCCGGCCAGCTCATCTACACCGCC
>JAIPCE010000214.1 GCA_021738345.1 Rhodoferax sp.
AGTGGCGGAGATCCCACGTGCTGCCCGTCCAGACCATGGCAGCCCGCACAGATGGTGCGGTAGTAGGGGCTGCCGCGCAGCGCGTCACCACGCACCGCGCGAGTTTGCCGGTCGATGGAGTTTTCCATGTCGATCTGGCCTGCACTCACAAAATTGGCCAGATCCTGCAGGTCACGGTGCTTGAGCACTGCGTCATACCGATGGGTCTTGTCGATCAGCACCTCGGCAATGCGCGCCGGCTCTGCTCCGGCCATTGCGTTGATGCCCTTGATTCCGGTCGCGTGGCGCCCGGTGGCATACACACCGCGGTTGCCACGGTAATCCCAACCGTGGCAGGAAGAGCAGCGCCAGGTAAGCAGTGCGTCGTTGGCATAAAACGCATTGCGCGGGTAGGCCGGGTGGGGCAACGAGAGATGGGGCGCTGCCAGTTCGGCCTGCCAGTTGTCGTAAAGCCTGCCGCCATGGGTGACGGCCGCATCGACATTCAAGGCAGGCAAATTACGTGTGTAAGCCATCATTCTGGCCGCCCAGTCGGTGCCCAGCGCGCTGAGCGCCGGCATGACTCCGCCCGGGTGGCCATTGAGCAGCACATGCATAAGTTCCAGCGGACGTTGACGGGCGGCATCGCCCAGCGGGGCCACCTCACGCAACAGGCTGCCATCCTGGCCGTGACAGTTTGCGCAAATGGTGGTGTAGGTCTTGGCCGATGTGGCGTCTGCCAAGCTGACATTGCGCCATTTCTCCACAGCTGCGGCAATGTCGAATTGCCCCTTGCTGACAAAATTGGCGATATCTTGCAGATCACGATCGCGCAGGAGTTCGCCGTAGCGGTGGGTGGGGTCTTTCAGCAGGGCGACGATTGCTGCAGGATCCTTGTCCTGGTAGCTGCGAATACCAACGAAGCCGTTGGCGCCCCGATAGTCCCAGCCATGGCAGGTGGTACAACGCCAGGTTTGCGCTCCCGCCAAACCGGGCAGCTTGCTGGCGAGCAGGGGATGGGCTTCACTGGGTGGTCGGGTGCGAGACTCGCGGCTCCAGTGGTCGTAGAGCCGGCCACCGCGCACGATAGATGCTTCATCGATTGCCAATGCCGCACCAGGTAGCAACGCGCCTAGCAGTGCCAGCAACGCTGTCAATAAATACGCAATCATATTTCCGCCTTTCTTCCCTTTGCTTGCACAAGCTTGAACGCGAAGACGCCCAATGCTTTCTGATCGGGCTGGACTCAGTCGTCGCGTCTTGGCAAGGTGTGCGCAATTCCCTTGTGGCACTCAATACAGGTTTGTCCAGCCTTGCGCCCTTCCGCCATCTTTTCCTGCGCGCGCTGGGTCTGCTTGTGTGGGTCCATGGCTTCCCAGCTATGGCAGTTGCGGCATTCGTGGGAATCGTTGGCCATCATCGATGCCCAGACACGCTCCGCCATTTCACCGCGTTTTGCCTCAAATTTTTCAGGCGAATCAATAGTGCCGCGGATATGATGAAACAACTCTAGGCTGGCCTGCATCTTGCGCAGCATCTTGGGGCCAAACTCCCTGGGCACATGGCAATCCGGGCAACCCGCGCGCACGCCAGAGCGGTTGGTGTAGTGCGGGGTCTTCTGGTACTCCGCGTACACCGTGCTCTGCATTTCGTGGCAGGAAATGCAAAACGCGGTGGTGTTGGTGGATTCCATGAAAACATTGAAGCCACCCCATGCCAACACGCCACCCAGGGCGTTTGCGAGTATTAACGCAGCTAACCCCCAGCGTTTGAATGTTACTTGGGCAGTTTGGTCAGGTACGCTGCGATGTCAGCGGAAATCTGATGGTCAATGGCTCTCATTGCGGGCATGGCTTCACCAGGTTGACCGTTTAATACCTTGTGCATCATCTCGGCGCCGTTATCGGCAATAGAACCGAGGGCCGGGCCGTCCTTGACCTTCTTGCCATCCAACCCGTGGCATCCGGCACACATGGTGTTGTAATAGGCCTCGCCCTTACCCGCATTACCGGTGGACTTGTTGGCGGGGTCGAGGTACTTGGCCAGGGTGCCTTGCCCCTTGGAGACAAAGTTGGCCAGGTCTTCCGCGTCTTTCGCGGCCAGCTGAGCCTCGGTATAGCCATGAGACTTGTCACGCAAAATTGCGGCAATGGCAACGGGGTCTTTGCCAGCCGCACCGTTGATGCCCTTGATACCAGTGAAGTGGCCACCCTTGGCGTAGGCTCCGTCTTTGCCCTTGTAGTCCCAGCCGTGGCACTCTTTGCAGCGCCAAGAATTTTCCTTCCCGTACTTGCCATCCTTGATGTACGACGGGTGGTCTGCGGAAGGCTTGGCGGTCTTGTTTTCGCCAAAGTATTTGTCATACAGACGACCGCCACGCGCAATGGATGATTCGGTTTCGGCGGCGATGGCCGAGAGCCCCATCAATGAGGCGAGCGTGGCCCCAGCAATGAGGGAAAAAACGCGTTGAACTGATCGCATGGTGTCTCCTGAGTAGATGTTGTGATGTAACGAACTGACACGTTTCACCATAGCACACAAGAAACACTCAATCGTTTGATCTAGATCATGCCCGCGCGCCTACTGCACGGCATCGGCGCGCAAATGCGGCACCCGGTCGGGCCTGCTCGGTCGTTTCCTGGCCAGCTTCAACCTAGGCTGTCAATGGATGATGGCGCAGTTGCGCCGTTGATGCCGTTGATGCCGTTGATGCCGTTGATGCCGTTGATGCCGTTGATGCCGTTGATGGTGTGGTTGCCACTGCCGAGACAATCGTTCGATGTTCAGAGCAAATGAATTGGGCCTGGGGTCAGCCATCGGTAAACACTTAGGGAAACATACTTCCCGCAGCATTTGTGTGGTCACCTCACCGTAGTTTGCTACACGCCAACTCAGCGTGTCCGCTCCTATGACTTCTGGGCATTCCAAATCGGTCAGTGCATTCAAGCGGGCTTTCCATATCTTTCATGGAAGTAGTGCCAGGCCTTTGAACTATCCCCATTTCCGTCAACGCTTGCACCATGATCTGCAAGTGCAAGTTGTAACCGGATGCTGATGTCATCATGATTGAGTCCAATAGCGATGAGTCGCTCACCATTATTGGCATGCAACCGTCAACCCAAGGCATAGTCACCTTAGTGCACATTTCTGTAGCAATCCCAGCGCTGGAGGCTGCGATCAACGCGCACGAGGCAGCCGAGTCTCGCGCGGGTGAGCGTCTTCCAACAGTCCTACACGTTCAAGGTGGCGGCGCCCGGTTGCGCGCCCATGCTTGCCCTTCCTCGCGTTGCTGCGCAACAGCGAAATTTCCGGGAAGGATGTGCCCTGGGGCGTTTGAGTTTTTTGAACGGAAATGAACTCCTGCTCTACCCTGGTCGGAGCACCCGCTATGGGCACCATGCCGAATTTGATGAACGGCTCTTGAATGGTTGTGCACTGGATTGCCGCAATACTGCCGTTCACCAATACCAGCAACCGCTGCGCTTGAGCCGGTCAGGGCCTAATTCCACTCCGGTGGAACGAAGGACCGGTATGGAGAAATCGGCACGTCCAATGACTCCAATAGAGGCGCCCTCGTGACAGGCAGGACATGGTCAATTGCTGGTGCTCGATTTGACGAAATGGTCACCACAAAGCTGAGCCAGAGACGCCGGTTTGACTGACCGGTTTAGGGGAGGTAGATCGTCAAGCTCACCGGCTGAGGGTCTGATGGAGGCATTTGCATCCAAAAATACAATGACTCCAAGCGCTGCAAACCGGCCTTTCTCGCCCCAAGGTGCCACACGCGTTTTTTACGTCTTGTAGAGTCAAAAAGTCGGTTTCCCCAAAGTGCAAGGCGCTTGCGATGCCAAACACCTACACTGCACCATGACAGAAAATTGGTACGAAAGATATGTGCTGCCGCGCCTGATTGACATGGCGTGCGGTATTGCCCCGATCCGCAGGCAGCGCATGAAGATCATTGCGCAGGCACAAGGAGCCGTGCTGGAAGTCGGTATCGGCACCGGTCTGAATCTGCCGTTTTACGACCCATCTCGCGTCACCCGCATTGTGGGTGTCGAGCCGGCATTGCGGTTGCACCCACTGGCGCTGCAACGCGGCCAGCAAGCCGGGCTCGATGTCGAGCTCATCGGTCTGTCTGCAGAACGACTTGCGGTAGCAGATGCCAGCTTCGATAGCGTGGTCTGCACCTACACCCTGTGCTCCATTACGGACCCGGTTGCTGCACTCAAGGAAATGCGCCGGGCGCTCAAACCCGGGGGCAAACTGCTATTTTCAGAACATGGCAGGTCACCCGACCCCAAGGTGTTGAAATGGCAAACCCGGCTGCAACCTTATTGGACCAAAGTCGCCGGGGGCTGCCAGCTCGACCGCGACATACCTGCCTTACTCAAGGAGGCGGGATTTCACCCCCAGGTGCAATCGCGCTATATGCCCGGCCCCAAAATACTGTCCTACCACTATTGGGGCGAGGCAGTCGCGGTCTGAAATAGGTCTTTGCAGAGAAGCCCTTCGCTGCCGCTGTCCGGCAATCGCCACTGCAAACCGGCCTAGTGGCCGTGTGCGGGCCTGTTGCGTAGGGCGGCGGCATCGCCGGCGGCCTGAACGCCTTCAGGTGAGGCACCATATTCAAACGCGAACACGACGGCTTAGACGCGGGAGCGCAGATTGAGCTTGGCATGAAGCCGCTGCGCCGTGGCGCGGGGGGGTCAGTATTTACATCGAGCCACAGATGAGTACCGAGCCGCCATTCGCAGAAAGCTGCGCGCCTACCATGTGCATGTTCAGCTCGGCTGTATCGACGAAGGCTTGCTCCAACACCTCGCTATCAATCACACCGCAGAGGTTTGGCTTCGCTTTCGCAGTTGGCTGCTTACCATGAACCCGGCTATGCCACCGTCTGAGCTGATCGCCGCAAATACACTACGTTCCAACCTGCCGGCATTTTTAGCGGTTACGACTTTAGCCCTGACCTCACGAAAATCATGGACAAATATCGCCGCCATGACCCACCCTCTGATGCGCAGCCGTTGGCGGCATGGTCAGGATGAGGGAGAACTTAGCACTGTCTAGTGAATAAGTTGCCCGGCAAAAAATGGTTTTTCAAAACCACCCGTGACACCTGTGACACTCGTGATCGTCAGCAATGGCATCTGGTTCTGATAGGCGAGTGCTCAAGGAGGCCCACATTTACTTTAGTGACTGTTACCGTCGATCAAAGCCATCAGGTATTGGTGATTGGTTGAACGCTGTGCCAGCTTGGCCCACTCATTGGGTGGCAGCCTCAAGAATCCGGGGTCTTTCTTCACACCACGAGTCTGGATCAGTGGCTGTGCAGCTTTTCCTGCAACCACACTTTGATCAGTGACTGATAAGGCACGTCACGGGAGTTCGCGGCCATCTTGATCGAATCCAGTAGGTGCTGGGGAAGACGCAAAGAGATGGTCTTGGTCGTAGGTTTAAGATTGGGCAGGGATACATTTTTGGCTTTGGACCAGTCCAGGTGTTCGGAGGAGTCGTGGTTCTCCCAGTACGCACGCTCAGCTTTCTCGTTGGGGAACTTCGGAGTGGCCTTCAATGTGGCTTTAGCTGGCTTGGTCATAAATCATTCGCTCCTTTCGGCGCATATCTCGGGCTGAAATCACCCGAATCAAGGTTCCGGCTTTTCTCAAGGTGAAGGTGAGGTGCAGTGCACGTCCCTCGTCGGTCATCCCCAAAGCGTGGATACGGACCTCTTGGGTGCTGTGGGCAACATCCTCCAGGACCAGCAGGGGGGTGTTGAAAAACACCTGCTCTGCCTCGGCCATCGATACCCCGTGCTTTTCCTCGCTTTTGCGGGCATTGCCAGCGTCCCAATTGAAACCGCTGATCTTGGCTAGATCAATCATTTGTGTATATTACCATCACATACAAGACGTGTCCTTGAGTGCAACAGCTCGAGTGCAAAAGGATGCCATTCACTTGAAAAGATCATCCAGGTTCTTCGTTTCTTGGACTTCCTTGAGAAACTTCTTCGCGTCCTCCAGGCCGAGTACTTTGGTCAATGCTGCCAGGCCACGGTGCTTGACTGAGCCCGAAGAGGCTAGAAGCAGGGCGACTAACTCTTCGACTTGAACGCCGTAATAACGTTTGTCCAGAACTTCTACGTTTTTGTGCCCAGTCAGACGCCTAAGCTCCATGGCATTGTTGACTCGTTTCGTTGTCGCCTTGGTACTGATTTTTCGTAGCGAGTGAAACGTCGCCACATAAACGAAGTGCAACGACGCAATGCGCCCGTCAGTGGCGCCAGAAACGGACCATTGGCTGTTTCCACATCCCTTAGCACTGTCAAGTTGCTTTTGCAGTAGCCAAAAATGGACGAACGTCCAACGAACGCTCACCGCGAATCGATGTAACTAATTAGGATCGCGTACAGGCAAAAGTCATTACGTTCCAACGCGGTGACTTCTCAGTTCAATAAACAAACACATGTGAGCAAATAAGAGGACCCGCTATGAATATCACACAAGGCCTGCACCGAGCACTCCAGCAAAAGCCAGAAGGCATTGCGACCATCTTCCAAGGCAGGAGAAGGACCTATGCAGAGCTGGGTGCACGTGTGGCAAAGTTAGCTGGTGCTTTGCAAAAGTTGGGCGTAAAGGCAGGCGATCGGGTCGGCATGTTGTCGCTCAATTCCGATCGCTACCTTGAATACTATCTGGGCGTTTACTGGGCTGGCGGCGCCGTCAATCCGGCCAATATTCGTTGGACCGCAGCCGAGATTGCCTATTCGCTCGAAGACTGTGAAACCGCCGTCCTGATCGTCGACGATACCTTCACGGCGATGGCGCAAGGGCTCAAGGAAAGCTGCAAGACGCTCAAGGTGCTGATCCACGCGGGCGATGGTGAGCCGCCGCACGGCATGCTGTCGTATGAAGGTCTTATTGCCGACGCCGCGCCGGTCGAAGATGCCTATCGTAGCGGCAACGACCTGGCCGGTGTCTTCTACACCGGTGGCACCACGGGGTTTCCAAAGGGCGTGATGCTTTCGCATAACAATCTGGCGAGCAATTGCTTGTCGATATTGGCTACCGGCTTGGTTACCACTGATAGCGTGGGTCTGCATTCGGCGCCGATGTTCCACCTCGCTGACGGTGCGCTCACGAACGCATTGCTGACGGCGGGGGCAACGCATGTGATGATTCCAAGCTTCACCCCGGTCGGCGTCATGCAGGCTATTCAGAGTGAAAAAGTAACGGCTAGTTTGCTCGTGCCGATCATGATTCAAATGCTTGTTGACCACCCAGAAGTGGGTCGCTACAAGCTCGACAGTCTCAAGGCACTGCTTTACGGTGCCTCACCGATTAGTGAAGCTGTGATCGACCGCGCCATCAAGGCACTTCCATCGGCGGTTCTCTGCCAAGCGTATGGGATGACTGAATTGTCTCCAATTGCTACTTTGCTGTTGCCAAAGTATCACCTCGCCGAAAGTCGAACCTTGGGAAAAGTCAGTTCTGCTGGTACGGCTTGTACGCTTACCGAAGTTCGCGTCGTCGACGCTGACGGCAAGGAAGTTCCGCGCGGAACCGTAGGTGAAGTTGCAGTACGTGGCCCTGGCGTCATGCTCGGCTATTGGAACAAGCCCACCGAAACTGCGGCGGCGGTCCGAAACGGCTGGATGCACACTGGCGATGGTGGTCGCATGGATGACGACGGCTTTGTATTCATTGTCGATCGCATAAAGGACATGATCGTTTCCGGTGGTGAAAATGTCTACAGCGTCGAAGTAGAAAGCGCTGTGATGAAACATCCCGCTGTCGCCCAATGCGCAGTCATTGGTATCCCAGACGAACATTGGGGTGAATCGGTCTATGCCGCTGTCGTTCTGAAACCCGAGACACAAGCCACATCAGAAAGCATTATTGAGCACTGTCATACGCTCATCGCCAACTACAAATGTCCTCGCAAAGTTGTTTTCCTAGACGCTCTGCCAATATCAGGGGCAGGAAAGATTCTAAAGAACAAACTACGCGATCCATTTTGGAAAGATCAACAGCGAAAAGTTGCTTGATCAGTCAATCTCAACATCAATCGTATAACCCCCTGCCTTGACCAAGCGTCTTTGGGCATTACCTGAAGGAATATTCAATATGACAGAGCAAGTACTGATAGCCGGAGTCGGCATGATTCCGTTCAAAAAACCTGGAGCAAGCCTTGCTTACTTTGAAATGGGTGCGGCAGCCATCCGATTGGCGCTAGAAGATGCTGGAATTGGATACGACAAAGTTCAGCAAGCCTACGCGGGTTACGTTTATGGTGACTCTACCTCTGGTCAACGTGCCCTCTATGAAGTTGGCATGACTGGCATACCGGTCATCAACGTCAACAACAACTGCTCGACCGGCTCCACGGCGCTATTCCTAGCCCGCCAGGCCATAGCCAGTGGCGCGAGTGATTGCGTTTTGGCCGTTGGGTTTGAGCAGATGCAACCCGGTGCAATAACCAGCCATTGGAACGATCGTCCCAGCACGTTTGCCGCTTTCGATACTCTGTGCGAGGAGATCGCCGGAGGGTCCGGACTTCCATTGGCCTTGCGTTACTTTGGCGGCGCGGGGCAAGAACACATGAAGAAATATGGCACAAAACTGGAGACATTTGCAAAGATAAGGGCCAAGGCAAGTCGTCATGCTGTCAACAATCCACTGGCGCTCTTTCGTACAGAGTTGAGTGAAGACGATGTGATGCAATCTCCGGCGATTTGGCCCGGAGTGCTTACTCGCTCAATGGCCTGCCCGCCAACCTGCGGTGGAGCTGCAGCCTTGCTGGTCTCCCGCGCGTTCGCAAAGAAGCATGGACTGTCACCTAAAGTGCAAATTTTGGCTCAAGACATGACGACCGACTTCAGCAATTCCTTTCAATCTAGGTCCATGATCGAC
>JAIPCE010000215.1 GCA_021738345.1 Rhodoferax sp.
TGTCGGTGTCCGGCAATTCTGGGCAAATGGCGTTTGGTCGCCCAGCGTCCGTTTCCATCCATTACCACAGCCACATGCCGTGGCATGCCTGTCGTCGTTGTCATTGTGCTATCGCTCCCTGGCAACATCTGGGGGCGATCAAACCGCCATGATGTCGTGTTCTTTAGCGGCCACCAGACGGTCCACCTCTGCAATGTGTTTGTCGGTCGCCTTTTGGATGTCAGCTTCGGAGCGTTTTTGGTCGTCTTCTGACGCCAATTTGTCCTTGACCAATTTCTTGACATGTTCATTGGCATCCCGACGCAGGTTGCGTATCGCGATTTTGGTGGCTTCGCCTTCTCCGCGCACGACCTTGGTCAATTCACGTCGACGCTCCTCGCTCATCATGGGCATGGGAACCCGAATCAGGTCCCCCATACTCGACGGATTCAAGCCCAGATCGCTGTCCCGAATGGCCTTCTCGATCTTGGGACCCATCCCCTTTTCCCAGGGTTGAACACTGATGGTCCGGGAGTCAATCAGCGACAGGTTCGCGACCTGACTCAGGGGCAGCGACGAGCCGTAATAATCCACATGGATCGTGTCAAGAAATGCAGGATTGGCACGTCCGGTCCGAATTTTTGTCAGGTTGTTTTTGAAAGCACCAATGGACAGGTCCATCTTGCTTTGCAGATTGCTCATGATTTCATTGATTGCCATATTTCACCCTCTTTCAGCAGTTCACCCTTCATTCACTCTGTAAAAGCCAGCAATATCGCCTCACACATGCACCAGCGTACCTTCGTCTTCGCCCATCACGACACGTCGGAGTGCGCCATGCTTGAAGATGGAAAACACCTTGATCGGCAGTTTCTGGTCACGACACAAGGCAAACGCCGTGGCATCCATGATGCCAAGGTTTTGTGCCATGGCCGCATCAAAAGTAATCTTGGAGTAACGCGTGGCTTGCGGGTCTCTTTTCGGATCTGCGGTGTACACGCCGTCGACCTTGGTCGCCTTCAGCACCATTTCAGCACCTATCTCGGCACCTCGCAAGGCGGCCGCAGTATCGGTGGTAAAAAATGGATTGCCGGTGCCGGCAGCAAAAATAACGACCTTGCCTTCTTCGAGGTACTGCAAGGCCTTGGGCCGCACATAGGGCTCAACCACCTGTTCAATCGCAATGGCAGACATTACGCGCGCTGTGAGGCCGGCTTTGTTCATGGTGTCACCCAGCGCCAGGGCATTCATGACCGTGGCCAACATGCCCATGTAGTCCGCGGTGGCACGGTCCATTCCGACCGATCCACCCGCCACACCCCGAAAAATGTTTCCACCACCAATGACCACCGCCACCTCAACGCCTAGGCGCGTCACCTCTGCAATCTCGTCGACCATGCGTACGATGGTGTCGCGGTTGATCCCGAAATGGTCGTCCCCCATCAAGGCTTCGCCCGACAATTTCAGCAAAATGCGCTTATAGGCGGGCTTTTCCTTTTTTTTCATGGGGTACTTTCGTATACATTCAATATTAGCTGGGTTGTTTGGCGGCCGCAACCTGGGCCGCCACTTCTGCGGCGAAGTCGTCGACCTTTTTCTCGATGCCCTCACCCACCACGTACAGGGTGAACGACTTGACCGTGGTCGAGGCGGCTTTTAGCATCTGCTCGACGGTCAGCTTGTCGTTCTTGACAAATTGCTGGTTGAAAAGCGAAACCTCCTTGAGGAATTTCTGCACACCACCCTCAACGCGCTTGGCGACAATTTCTGCCGACTGCACCGCCTTGCCTGCCGCAGTGGCCACAGCCGCGTCTTCAGCGGCCTTGGCCGCTGCCACCGAGCGCTCGCGCTCGACCAAATTTGCAGGAACCTCGGCGCTGGTCAGGGCCACAGGTTTCATGGCTGCCACATGCATGGCCACATCCTTGGCCGCCACTGCGTCACCTTCAAACTCGACCACAACGCCAATGCGCGTTCCGTGCAGGTACGACGCCAACTGAGCGCCTGAGGCAAAGCGCTTGAAGCGGCGAAAGCTCATGTTCTCGCCGATTTTTCCAATCAAACCCTTACGCACATCTTCGAGCGTGGGCCCAAAGCCGTCCTGGGCATATTCCAGGGCACCAAGTGCAGCCACGTCGGCGGGTGCATGCCGGGCAATCAAGCCGGCCGCTGCATTGGCAAGCGCCAGAAAACTGTCGTTCTTGGTGACAAAATCGGTCTCGCAATTGACTTCAATCATGGAGCCCACATTGCCTTCCATTGCCACAGCCACCACACCCTCGGCGGTAATCCGTGCAGCGGCCTTGCCGGCCTTGCTGCCGAGCTTGACACGCAACAGCTCTTCGGCCCTGGCCATGTCGCCCTCGGCCTCGGTCAGCGCCCTTTTACATTCCATCATGGGGGCATCGGTTTTTCCACGCAGTTCAGCGACCATGCTTGCGGTAATTGCAGCCATATTTCTCTCCGTATTCCATTAAATGTGAGTTTGTGCTAAAAAAAAGGGGCACCAAGCCCCTTTTTAGGTAGAGGCAGTCTTTAGGCAGAAGCCTCGCTGACCTCAACAAATTCGTCGTTGTTCACGCTCTCGACCGCTTTGACGACATCATCGATCGCGTTGGCACGGCCTTCAAGAATGGCGTCTGCGATGCCACGTGCGTACAGGGTAACGGCCTTGGAGGAGTCGTCGTTGCCCGGGATGACGTAATCGATACCTTCCGGGGAATGGTTGGAGTCCACTACGCCGATCAATGGAATACCCAGCTTACGCGCCTCGGCAATTGCAATCTTGTGGTAGCCCACGTCGATCACAAAGATGGCATCGGGCAGGGCAGCCATGTCTTGAATGCCGCCTATGTCCTTTTCCAGCTTTTCGAGCTCACGGGCAAACATCAGTTGTTCTTTCTTGCTCATGCTGTCCAAACCTGCCTCTTGTTGCACTTTCATGTCCTTGAGGCGCTTGATCGAGGTCTTGACGGTCTTGAAGTTGGTCAACATGCCGCCAAGCCAACGCTGGTCGACATAGGGCACGCCTGCACGCTGGGCTTCTGCGGCAACCGTCTCACGGGCCTGGCGCTTGGTGCCCACCATCAGAATAGTGCCGCGCTTGGCGGACAACTGGCGCACAAACTTGGCCGCATCCTGGAACATCGGTAACGATTTTTCCAGGTTGATGATATGAATTTTGTTGCGATGACCAAAGATGAACGGTGCCATCTTGGGGTTCCAGAAGCGCGTCTGGTGTCCAAAGTGAACGCCCGCTTCCAACATTTCGCGCATGGTAACTGCCATAAATACTCCAAAGGTTAGATCTAAAATCCGGTCCGCTTATCGACCCACTGCAACCGTCGGAATAACCTGATTTGCAATGGGCCAACACCTTGGCGGGATCGGTTTGCGATTGAATTGATGCGGGTGTGCAACCCCCAGCAAAACCCAAAGAGTATAGCACGTAGCCCTGGGCTCACTGGTCTTTTGCTGATACGCACGCCACGGTGCCCGATGAACACTCGATCTGCACCTAAGCCACCCGAATCTGCCACAAACGACAATTGACGGCATAAAACCCGAACTTCTCTTTTGCTGACACAATGCACGCCTCTCCTCCGAAAAAACCATGCGCCCAGAACTTAGTCAAAAGCTCGCTGCCGCTGTTGAGGCAATGCCTGCCTTCCCCAAGAGCGTTCAAAAAATTCTGGAATTGACCCGGGATGTGAACAGCACGCCCAAGGCTCTGGTCGAAGTGATCGACAAAGACCCGGTGGTGACGGTCAAGGTGCTCAAGGTGGTCAACTCTTCTTATTACAGCCTGCCCAAGCAAATCACCTCCATCGGTCATGCTGTGGTGTATCTAGGCTTCAACACCATCAAGAACCTGGCGCTCAGCATCGCGGCCATCGGCATGTTGCCCAAAGACAACGACTCGGGTTTTGATGTTCAGCAGTACCTGTTGCACTCCCTTGCCACTGCCGGTATCGCCAAGCAACTCGCCAGCAAAGTGGACGACGCCGACCCCATGGACTGCTTTATTGCCGGCCTTCTGCATGACTTTGGCAAGGTCGTGTTTGCGCAGTCCATGCCCCGCGAGTTCAAGGCCGCGCTACAAATCAGTAAGAGCAACTCCAGTTCCCTCTACCGTGCTTTGCAGGAAACCATCGGAGCTGACCACGCCTTGGTGGGTGCCATGCTGGTCGAAAAGTGGCGTTTTGCACCGCACCTGATCGAAACCATTCGCCACCAGCATCCCGACGATCTGCGTGACACCGACATGATCGCCTGTGTTTTTGGCGCCAACCAAATTTCCAAAAAACTCAATTTTGGCTTTGGCGGTAACCACTGCATTGATGAGTTCCCTGCCACGATGCAAAAACGCCTTGGTGGCACGCTCGATACCGTGATCGCGTCCATGGGGGACCTTAAGCCCCTGTTTGAAGAAGCCAAAGTTTTCGCCAAAATCTGAAAGGGCACACTATGAAAGTAAGGTTTTGGGGCGTCCGTGGTTCCATCGCCTCACCCGGTCCCAGGACCGTGCGGTATGGTGGCAATACCACCTGCATCGAGATCCGCACCGACAACAACGAGCTCATCATTCTCGACGCCGGTACCGGTATATTCCCGTTATCACAGATGCTCTTGGCCGAGCTCCCGGTAACGGCCAATGTGTTGATCACGCACTCGCACTGGGACCATATCCAGGGCCTGCCACTGTTCATTCCCAATTTCATCCCTGGCAACACGCTGCGTCTTCATGGTGGTTTTGACCCCGTATCCGGCAAAGGCATTGAGCAAGTCATGGCGGTGCAACTGCAATACAGCTATTTTCCGGTGCGCGAAGTCGAAATGAAGGCCCGCATTGAATACGTGACACTCACGCCTGAGCAAGCGATTCAGGTCGGCTCGGCCACGGTCACGCCCTACTTGCTGAACCACCCGGTCATTGACTTTGGCTACCGCATTGACTGCGGCGGCAAGTCGGTTTTCTTTACCGGCGACCACGAGCCCCCCTACAACATTTATCAGCCCGGCGATATGGGCCATGACGAATACCAGGTCTTCGTCGACGAGAAAAACAAGGGCATCGAAAATGCCATCCGAGGGGTCGACATTTTGATTGCCGATAGCTCCTACACCGACGCCGAATACAAGACCAAGCAGGGCTGGGGCCACGGCACCTTCAGTTCCTGCATTGAATTGGCACACCGTTCCGGCGCCAAAACCCTCTACTGCACCCACCACGAGCCCACCCGCACCGACGACGCGCTCGACGAAGTGTTCAAGGCGGCCGTTGCGGCCAAGGCGCCTTTAACGGACACCATGGACATTCGGCTTGCCCGCGAAGGTGACATCCACGAATTTTGAACCAATCAAGCAGCGAGCCGGGCGTGCTTCGCGCCGGGCCTTGCATCCCGCCTACACCGCCAAAAAACGGTGCTTCCGCCGTTTTCGCATCCATTAGCGGCGCTTTCGCGCTACCTTTTGTGATATTGGTCCAGTTTTAGGACCAGATTTCTTGACTTTTGGCGCCTTTGCGGTTTCACGCTTACCCTTGGCCGGTCTGAGCAACACCGCCTTGGTGGCGATTTCGAGCTCGGACACCTCGAGCGATCTTGAACGTTCGGCAATATCACGCGGCTGCGTTTTATCGCCAGATACGCGCTGGCTCAGGGGTGCTGTGTCCTGCATCAATCGAAAGTCAATCTTGCGACCGTCCAGATCAACCCGGCTCACCTGGATGCGCACCCGCGTGCCCAGTGCATAGCGTATGCCTGTGCGCTCGCCACGCAATTCCTGCCGCATTTCATCAAATCGAAAATACTCGCCACCCAGCTCGGTGATGTGGACCAGGCCCTCGACATACATTTCATCCAGCGTGACAAATATACCGAAACTGGTCGCCGCCGTCACCAACCCACTGTACTCCTCGCCCAAGTGCTCCTTCATGTACTTGCACTTGAGCCAGGCCTCCACATCGCGACTGGCTTCGTCGGCGCGACGTTCATTGGCGCTGCAATGCAGGCCGGCGGCCTGCCAGCCCAAGCCCTCGGCACTGGTTTTTCCGGGTTTGGTGTCTGGTGATTGCACCTTGGCTGCAATGCCTTTTTCCAGCCGGCGTGCCAACTTGGCGTGCGCCTCACCCGGGGTAGGCAACACCGGCAGCTGGTACCTGGTCCTGGCCAAAATTGCCTTGATGACCCGGTGCACCAGCAAATCCGGATAACGCCGAATGGGGCTGGTGAAATGGGTGTACGCGTCAAACGCCAAGCCAAAGTGGCCTTTGTTGACAGGCGTATAAAGGGCTTGCTGCATCGAGCGCAACAGCATCGAATGAATCTGCTGGGCGTCGGGGCGGTCTTTGGTCGCTTCGGCGATTGCCTGAAACTCCCCTGGAGACGGCGTGTCGCTTACCCCCATCGAGATGCCGACTTGCTTCAGGTAGTTACGCAAAATCGCGATCTTTTCGGCGGTCGGACCTTCATGCACACGGTACAGGCCAGGGTGCTTGTTTTGCGCAATGAAATGTGCGCTGCATACATTGGCCGCCAGCATGGCCTCTTCGATCAGGCGGTGAGCGACATTACGGGTCCGGGGCACGATTTTTTCTATACGCCCATGGTCATCACACACAATTTGCGTCTCGGTGGTCTCGAAATCCACAGCACCTCGCTTTTGGCGCTGGCTGAGAAGCGCTTGGTAAACCCCATGCAAATGCAGCAAATCGCTCACCCGATCCTTGCGCTTAAGTGCCTCAGGGCCTCGGGTATTACCCAAGATGGCCGCCACTTCCGTATAGGTAAATCGGGCGTGGCTCCACATCAGGGCCGGATAGAACTGGTAGGCCGACACCACACCGTCTTCGGACACCCACATGTCGCACACCATACAAAGTCGCTCCACTTCAGGATTCAGCGAGCACAAGCCGTTAGACAGCTTCTCAGGGAGCATGGGGATGACCTTGCGCGGAAAATACACGCTAGTCGCCCGGTCGTAGGCATCGACATCAATTGCTGAACCCGTTTCCACATAGTGGCTCACGTCCGCTATGGCCACAAGCAGCCTCCAGCCCTTGAGCGCTGACTTGCCACGCCCCGTCGTGGCAGGTTCGCAGTACACCGCATCGTCAAAATCCCGCGCGTCTTCGCCGTCGATGGTCACGAGCGCAATGTCAGTCAGATCGATACGACCCACGTGGTCGACACCGCGAACCTTGTCCGGCAGTGCGCGCGCCATCGCCACACAGGCCTCTGAAAATTGGTGCGGCACGCTGTACTTGCGAACCGCAATCTCAATCTCCATGCCCGGGTCGTCGACTTCGCCCAATACCTCCTTGGTTCGTCCCACGGGCTGGCCAAAGAGCGCTGGCGGCTCCACCAACTCAACCACCACCACCTGCCCGACCCGGGCTACGCTGGTTGCACCCTTGGGGATCAGCACATCCTGTCCATAGCGCTTGTCTTCTGGCGCAACCAGCCAGACACCACTTTCCTGCAGCAATCTGCCGATAATGGGCTGCGAAGAACGCTCCATGATCTCCACCACCCGCCCTTCGGGCCTACCTTTGCGGTCGTTGCGCACAATGCACACCTTGACCCGGTCTTTATGCAGCACCGCGCGCGCCTCGTTGGGCGGCAAATAGATGTCGGCAGCGCCGTCATCGCGCGCAACGAAAGCATGCCCATCGCGATGCCCAAGCACCACTCCCTCAACTTCATCCAGCAACGGGCTGGTTTGACCTATATTTTTGATACAATCTCTCTTTCCTGAAATGCCCAGGTGGCGGAATTGGTAGACGCACTAGTTTCAGGTACTAGCGAGTAACATCGTGGGGGTTCGAGTCCCTTCCTGGGCACCATCTTTACCAGCCGGCGCCCCAAATCTTGGGACCATTTGGTACTAATAGAGTAATGTAGCCAAGTTGGAACACGGCTTGAGTTTAAGCGACTTACTCGGCTGCGAGCCATCGCCCCCATCAAAACAAACATCCTGGTCCGAGAGCCGTCTGCCTCATTGCGTGCCTCACGAATTGGGTCCCATAACGCACACGCACCTTCAAACACCAGTGACCTCCAACACCGAAACTGGCATTGTCTGGACGGCATGACCGCGCTGGCGAATCTTCGACGCAATGCTCAGCCGGTCTTGCGTAGTTGCGCTGCATCGATCTGCATCGACACGGGTTTGCTGAGTATCTCAAGCAAAATCACGGCCCGTCGCTCAGCATCCGACATCTGGTAGATCGCCTCGATGCCGGCAAACGGCCCGTCTGTGATGACGACCGAGTCTCCTTTGAGGAACATGGTCTCTGTGGGCATGGCCTGTTGACGCTGTTTCAGTAGTTCGACCAGCGCGTCATCGACCTTGGCTGCCTGGGCACCAAAGTGCACCAATTGGCTCACCCCCAGGGTAGAGCGAATCGGCGACCAACTCTTGCCCTGGCTGCCACTGTCCAAGCGGATGAAAAGATAGCGCGGGAACATCGGCTCGATGGTGATTTCCGCCTTGCGCCGCCGAACCCGCTCAATTCGCATTTGCGGCAAATAACACTCATAGCCCTGTTGCACCAGATTGTTCAATGCAAGGTCCTCAAGCCGTGGTTTGGTATGCACCAGGTACCATGCGGTGGTGTTGAGCGCGACATCTGTCGCGGCGGGTATCGTCTGCAATTTGACCTGCCAAGTGAAAGGTGAAGGGTCGAATTGTGCACTAAATCACGGCGACGTTAATGCGTCTGTTAACGGTGTTGGGGCACTATCCCAACGCGATCCAAGCGGGTTGAAAATGGCGCAAAAGAAACGTTTGGCTTTTTTTGGGCATCGGTGGTTTGTCGCGTCGATAACTTGCAAAATTCCCCAATGGCCCTACGATTGGCCCCAATTTTTATTGTTAATCCCAACGAGACCTCAGCATGCCCCCCTC
>JAIPCE010000216.1 GCA_021738345.1 Rhodoferax sp.
GGGAGAGGGTTAGGGTGAGGGGTGGATGTTTTGCATTCTTGAGGGAAGTCTGGAACCTGTGCCAGCCCCTCACCCCAGCCCTCTCCCCGCTGGGGCGAGGGGGCAAAACCGAATTGCCACACCACTTTGAATCGCACCCTCGGGCGAGTATTTTGTTGTTTCATTCAAGGAGTTGTGACATGGCAAGCAAATGGAATGATCAGCCCTGCCATCTGTGTGGCGCAGGCACGCTGCACGATGGCGTGAAGTGGGTCGAGCAAGCGTACAAAGGCAAGGTTTTTAAATCTGAATCTCGCGGGGCATTTTGTGACCATTGCGCGGACGGGTTCGTCGAGTTTGATCAGGACGAAGAGTCAGCTTGGTTGGCTTTTCGCAAGCAGGTGGATGCCGCTGAAGCGGCTGATTTGGTCAGGATTCGCAAAAAGCTCAAACTCAGCCAACTGGAGGCTGCTCGTCTGGCGGGTGGTGGCAAAAATGCTTTTTCAAGGTATGAGCGTGGCCAGGCAAAGCCGGTGGCTGCGGTGATCAATCTTTTTCGCTTGCTGGATGCTCACCCGGAACTGCTCAGTGATCTGCGTGCGTGACGAAGGCAGTCAATGGCAAAAAAAGACTATTCCGAAGACCTTCTGATACAGGCACCCACTGCCGAGTTTTTGGAGAAGCAACTTGGCTGAACCTCGGTCTTTGCGCATGACGAAGAGATTTACCGCGTGTTTATTGGGGTTCTCGAGGGTTCTTGCGGACTTCGTGGTTTTTCGGGCGCCAAGAAATCCGCCACTTTTGCTCTCTCCGGGCCAATACACTGACTAAACACACCCCGTGGGTTTGGGCAGCCCGCCGTACTTGGTGATCGGCTTCATGGGGCCGGTCATCCAGAGCTTGAAGACGGCGTTTTGGTCGGCTTCTAGGTATTTGGCAAACTTGCGGATCGGCGGGACGCTGCCGAATTCTTCGTAGTACTCCCGCGCCTTGAGAATCTGGCTCCATTTGATGTCGTCAAGTTCGTAGTCGTCGGCCTGCGCCATGGCACGACCGATGTCTTCGGTCCAGGCACCCATATCGGTCAGATAGCCGTCGCCATCGCGTTCAGATAAGTCCATGGGCGTAGGTCCTTTTCAAGGTGAAACCCGTTTCAGGATCGGAGCTCGGTTTAAATAAACAGACACACGTCGGACTCGCCAGCGAACTTCATGAAGGTTGCAGCGCCGCCAAACTCCAGCTCCTTGATGAAATCGGTCTTTTCAAACTCAAACAGGTCGACCGTCATCTGACAGGCCACGAACTTGACATCGGCTTCCAGGCAAATATCGCGCAGTTCCTTGAGTGAGGCAACGCCCTTGGACTTCATCTTGTTCTTCATCATCATGGTGGCCATGGACTCCATGCCCGGCAGCATTTGCACCATCACCGGCATGGGCACCGGCATGGGCATGGCAGGGTTGGCCAGGGGGCTGATCTTGATGTCGTCGAGGTTATGGCGCAGCAACTGCAGGCCGTAGAAGGTGAAGAAAATCTGCACATCCCAACCCAGCGCCGCTGCGGTAGATGCCAAAATAAAAGGCGGGTACGCCATGTCCAAGGTACCTTTGGTGGCGATCAACGCCATTTTTTTAGTGGCCATTTAGTGCTCCGGTGGGGTGGGGTGCTGCGGCTTAGGCCTTCTTGAGATAAAACACAAACTTGCTGTTTTCGCTGGCTTGCTCCAGCAGGGCGTTGCCAGTTTGCTCGGCAAAGGCGGCCATGTCGCAGACCGAGCCTGGGTCGGTCGAGATCACGCGCAGCACCTGGCCCGAGGCCATGTCGGACAGTGCTTTTTTGGTCTTGACGATGGGCAGCGGGCAAGAAAGGCCAGATGCATCAAATTCTTTGTTGAAATCCATGGTGTGTCTCCGTTGATTGGCCGAAATTGGCCGGGGGTTTGCCAGAAAACTGCCGCAGTTCCAGACGAGATGCGGCACTTTCATCACAGTTGCATTCTTGGTCAGATGCCCTGGTGCGTCTATCACCGCGAAGGGTAAGCGGTGCTAGCCCATATGGGTAGGGTTAGCCAGCAGGGGCGTGGTACGCGGTAATCCGCTCGACTTCATTTTTGGAGCCCAGCATGACGGCTACGCGCTGGTGTAGCTGCTCGGGCTTGATATCCAGAATACGGCGGCGACCATCAGTGGCGGCGCCACCGGCTTGCTCGATCAGCCAGGCCATGGGGTTGGCCTCGTACATCAGGCGCAGCTTGCCGGGCTTGTCGGGGTCGCGCCGGTCCCAGGGGTACATGAACACGCCGCCGCGGGTCAGGATGCGGTGGACGTCGGCGACCATGCTGGCGACCCAGCGCATGTTGAAATCCTTGCCGCGTGGGCCCTCCTTGCCGGCCAGACATTCCTCAATGTAGCGGATGACCGGGACGTCCCAGTGTCGCATATTGCTCATATTGATCGAAAACTCTTTGGTGTCGACCGGAATGTGCACGTCTTCCTGGGTCAGCACAAACGAGCCATGCTCGCGGTCCAGTGTGAACATGGCGACCCCGTCGCCCACCGTCAGCACCAGGGTGGTTTGCGGGCCATAGACACAGTAGCCCGCAGCCACTTGTTTGCTGCCAGCCTGCAAAAAGTCCTGCTCAGAAACCCCCGCGCCCTCGGGTTTGACCAGCACACTGAAAATGGTGCCAATACTCACGTTGACATCAATATTGCTGGAGCCGTCCAGCGGATCAAACAGCAGCAGGTATTCGCCCTTGGGGTAGCGGTGTGGCACCACATAAATGCCCTCCATTTCTTCGCTCGCCATGGCGGCCAGGTGGCCCCCCCATTCGTTGGCCTCAATCAGCACCTCGTTGGCAATGATGTCGAGCTTCTTTTGAATTTCACCCTGTACGTTTTCACTCTCGGCAGTGCCCAGCACACCTCCTAAGGGGCCTTTGTTGACCGCCAGTGCGATGCCCTTGCAGGCGCGCGCCACCACCTCCAGCAACAGCCGCAGGTCGGCCGGAATGGCACCGTCCACCCGCTGCTCTTCCACCAGATACCGGGTTAATGAAATTTTGCGTGTCATAGTTACTCCTTGTTAATCTGCCAGCGCGCGCTGGACCACCTCGCGCACATCATTGCTTAAGTCGGCCTTGGCGGCGACCCGGGCCAGTGCTTCGCGCGCTGCACCCCGGTATGGCTCGGCCAGTTTTTTCCAACGGTCTAAAGCGCGTGCCAGGCGCGCAGCCACCTGGGGATTGAGGCCGTCGAGGTCGATCACACGTTCGGCCCAAAACACATAGCCGGCGGCATCTGCGCGGTGAAAGGCGCCAGGGTTGCCACTGCAAAAACTGAAGATGACGCTGCGCGCCCGGTTCGGGTTGCGCAGGTTGAAGTCCGGGTGGTTCATCAACTGACGCACTGCCGGTAGTACCTGGCCGCCCCGGTCGGGCGTGCCGGCCTGCAGGGCAAACCATTTGTCTAGCACCAGTTCTTCGTTCTTGAACAGGGCGTGGAACCGTGCCAGCGCCTGCGCTGCCAAGACGTGGCCACTGCCCACCAGCGCAGACAGCGCATTGAAGCGGTCGGTCATGTTGCTGGCGTCCTTGAAGCGCTGCAGCGTCTTGCCGGACCACACCGCGTCACCGGTGTGGGTGGCTGCCAGGCACAGGTGGGCCAGCGCCATGCCCGCCAATGCGCGCCGTCCCGCAGACACCGTGTCGGGTTGGTACGCGCCATTGTCTTGGTGCACGGCATAGGCCCATTGCCAATCGGTCTGTAGCGCGATCGCCAGTTGCAGGCGCATGGCCTCGCGTACGCTGTGCACGCGCTGCGGGTCCACCACCGCGAGTTGTTCGGCAATATAGGACTCAGAGGGCAGCGTTAGCACCAGCTCCTTAAAAGCGGCATCGAGCGTGGGGTGGCGCAGCACCTGGCGCAGGGCGTCGACAAAAGTGTCGCCCAGCAGCTTGGCCTGGTCTGCCGGTGGCGCTGCGGCCATTGCGGTGATCGCACTGCGCAAGGCCAGGCGCTGGCCTGCTTCCCAGCGGTTAAACGGGTCGGGGTCGTGGGCCAGCAAGCTTAGAAGCTGCGCATCGGTGTAGTCAAAGTCGAGCACCACCGGTGCAGAAAAGCCGCGCAAAATCGATGGCACCGGCTCCTCGTCGACGTTGACAAAGGTGATGCTCTCGGTGTCGAGCGTCAGCACCATAAGGTGGCTGTCCACACTGGCCAGCTCGCGGCCCCGTACCTGCAGCGGCAAGGCGTTCCCGGTTGCCAGACCAACCAGGCCGAGCTGTATGGGAATGACAAATGCATTCTTGTGTTCTTGGTCAGGGGTCGGGTCGCAGCTCTGGCTCAGGTGCAGGGTGTAGCTGCGTTGCGCGGCATCGTATTCACCGCGCGCTGCTACATGGGGCGTGCCAGACTGGCTGTACCAGTGTTTGAACTGGGGCAACAGACGGTCGAGCGCCGAGCCGGGGTTGGCATCGGCAATGGCCTGGGCAAAATCGTCGCAGGTGACCGCCTGGCCATCAAAGCGCGCAAAGTACAGCGCCATGCCCTTGGCAAAACCCTCGCGCCCAACCAGGGTCTGCATCATGCGCACCACTTCAGCGCCTTTTTCGTAGACCGTCACCGTGTAGAAGTTGTTGATTTCTATGTAGCTGTCGGGCCGCACCGGGTGCGCCATGGGGCCAGCGTCCTCGGGGAATTGCGCGGTGCGCAGTACCCGCACGTCTTCGATCCGCTTGACCGCGCGGGCCGACGCATCGCTGCACATGTCCTGCGAAAACTCTTGGTCGCGGAACACCGTCAGCCCTTCCTTGAGGCTGAGCTGAAACCAGTCACGGCAGGTAATGCGGTTGCCAGTCCAGTTGTGGAAGTACTCGTGGCCGACGACACTTTCTATGTTGGCATAGTCGACGTCGGTTGCGGTGGCCTGGTTCGCCAGCACGTACTTGGTGTTGAAGATATTGAGGCCCTTGTTCTCCATCGCCCCCATATTGAAGTCGCTGGTGGCCACCACCATGAAGCGCTCCAGGTCCAGCGACAAACCAAAGCGGGCCTCGTCCCACGCCACCGATGCCATCAGGGAATTCATGGCGTGCTCGGTTTTGTCCAGGTCGCCAGGGCGCACATACACCTGCAGCAGGTGCTCTTTGCCCGCGCGCGAGGTAATGCGCTGCTCGCGTGCCACCAATTGGCCAGCGACCAGGGCAAACAGATAGCAGGGCTTTTTGTGCGGATCGACCCATTTGGCAAAGTGGCGCCCGTCTTCGAGCACGCCTTGTTCCACCAGATTGCCGTTGGACAGCAAAACAGGATACTTGGCCTTGTCGCCGCGCAAGGTGACCGTGTAGCTGGCCATGACATCGGGGCGATCCAGAAAATAGGTGATGCGGCGGAAGCCCTCGGCCTCGCACTGGGTAAAGAACGAGTCGTTGCTGACGTACAAACCCGACAGTTTGGTGTTTTTGGCAGGCGCGCAGGTAGTAAAGATCTCGAGTTCGAATGGGTCGGCACCGGTTGGCAGGTTTTCCAGCACCAGTTTGTTGGCTTCGATCTTGAACGACGTGCCCTGGCCGTTGACCAGCACACGTGCCAGATTCAGGTCTTCGCCGTCAAGCTTGAGCGGCTGGGCGGGTACGTCCGGGTTGCGTCGCACACGCATTTTGTTCAGCACCCGGGTTTTTGCGGGGTCCAGGTCAAACGCCAGGTCGACGGTATCGATCAGATAGGCCGGCACCGTGTAGTCTGCCCGGTGGATGGTCGCCCCAGGGCCGTCAAGTTCACGCAGTGGCAACATGCAAATTCTCCAAAAATTTTGATTTGAAACGAGGGTTGTCGGGGTTGCTCATACGCCCTGCTTGAGGGATGCCTCAATGAAGACATCCAGGTCGCCGTCCAGCACTTTTTGGGTGGCCGAGACTTCGACGTTGGTGCGCAGGTCCTTGATGCGGCTGTTGTCGAGCACATACGAGCGGATTTGGTGGCCCCAGCCGACATCGGTCTTGGAGTCTTCCAGTTTTTGTTGCTCGGCCTGGCGCTTGCGCATTTCAAAGTCATAAAGGCGGCTGCGCAGGCGTTTCCAGGCAACGTCACGGTTGCTATGCTGGCTGCGGCCATCTTGGCACTGCACCACAATGCCGGTCGGAATGTGGGTCAGGCGCACCGCCGAGTCGGTCTTGTTGATGTGCTGGCCCCCGGCACCACTGGCCCGAAAGGTGTCGACCCGCACGTCGCTGGGGTTGATGTCGATTTCTATCGAGTCATCGATTTCGGGGTAGACAAAAATGCTTGCAAAGCTGGTATGACGCCCGCCCGACGAATCAAACGGTGACTTGCGAACCAGGCGGTGCACGCCGGTTTCGGTGCGCAGCAAACCAAACGCGTAGTCACCTTCGATCTTGATGGTGGCACCCTTGATGCCCGCCGTGTCGCCCGGGGTTTCGTCCTCCATGGTGGTCTTGAAGCCCTTGCGCTCGGCGTATTTGAGGTACTGGCGCAGCAGCATGCTGGCCCAGTCACAGGCTTCGGTGCCACCGGCACCGGCCTGAATGTCCAGAAAGGCATTCATGGGGTCGGCCGGATTGTTGAACATGCGCCGGAATTCAAGGTCTTTGATGGTGGCAGACAACTTTTCGGTTTCGGCTTCTATGGTCTGCAGACCTGCCATGTCCCCGTCGTCTTTGGACATTTCGAACAGTTCCAAGTTGTCGGACAGTTCTCGTTCCAGGGTGTTGAGCGTCAAGACCACGCCATCGAGCACCTTTTTCTCCTTGCCCAGCTCTTGGGCGCGCTTGGGATCGTTCCAGACGGTGGGGTCTTCGAGCGAGGCGTTGACGGTCCTCAGTCGTTCCGCTTTGGCATCGTAGTCAAAGATACCCCCGTAACTCTTGCGTGCGTGCGCTAAGGTCGGTCAGTGTGGAGCCAATAAGGTTGATACGTTCTGCTTCCATGGTGCGAATCCTGAGGTGTGTTGTACGGGTTTGGGGCCGCATTTTCTCACGCCCCAAGCGGTGCGCGGGTGCGCCGGGTCAAGGTCTGGACCGGTTTAGCCTTGTTATGCGATGAAACGTTCGATCAGCGCCGCCAAAATTTCGGGTTGGTCGTGGTGCATCATGTGGCCGGCGTCGTTGATGACTGCGATCTCGACTTGCGGGACATGCTTGAGACGTTCGTGGTATTGGTCCAGGGTGAACTTGCCTTTCCACCACAGCGCCAGGCTGTTGTCTGAGGCTTCTACCGACAGCACCGGCATGGACAGATTGCGATACAGCGCCAGCACCTCTTCGACCTGGTACAGGTGCGCGCTTGCGACCTTGTGCGCTGCCTGGCCCAAAATGCTCCATTTGCCGTCAATATCGGGTGCGGCCCAATGCCGCGCCAGCCAGTTTGCCTTGTCGGGTGACAGGCGCGGGTTGGTTTTCATGAGCCGACGTGCCACGCCGGTGACTGCGTCGTAGGCGCGCAAATCCAGTTGACCCCGGTGCAATTGCTTGAGGTCATCCATCCACTTGGCGTAGCGCTGGGGTGCCTGGTCCGGAGTGGTGGCGGGCAGTCCGAAGCCCTCCAGGTTGATCAGGCGGCGAATCCGATGCGGGCGCACCCCGGAATACACCATGGCAACATTGCCGCCCAGGCTGTGACCCACCAGGTTGACGGTCTGGAGCGGCGCGTAGTGGTCCAGCAGAAAGTCCAGGTCGGCCAGGTAGTCCGGGAACCAGAAGTTGTCGACACCGCCCGAGCCAGTTTTGCCGTAGCCGCGCCAGTCGGGGGCAATGATGTAGTGGTCGTGCCCGAGCGCGTCCACCACAAACTGGTAGCTCGCCGCCACATCCATCCAGCCGTGCACCATGACGAGCGGCACTTTGCCAGGCGCGGGTTCACCCCAGATTTGCACGTGGTACTGCAAGTTGCGGATAGGTACAAACTCGCTGCGACAGATTCTTTTGACTTGGTACATTTACGCAATGATACGGAGCAACACCATGCAAGTGAGTCAAGATCGTGACAAAGCTACCCCCCAGCAGGCCGCGCAGCCCGCGCAGGCCTCGCTTATGGGGCGCGTAGCGGAAGTTGGGCAGGTGCCTGCGTCCTATGTGCAGGCCCATACCGCCTTTCGCTGGCGGGTGCCCGAGACTTTCAATATGGCAGAGGTTTGCTGCGGTCGGTGGGCGCGGCGCGCAGATTTTGCAGCCCGACCCGCTATAGCTAGCTTTACCCAGGGTGGCGAGACTGTTTTTCACTCGTACGCGGAGCTGCAGCGGCGCTCCAACCAGCTCTCTAATTGTCTTGCCGCACTGGGAGTGGTGCCAGGCGACCGGGTGGCCATCGTTATGCCGCAGTGTTTTGACACCGCCGTGGCCTATATGGCGGTGCTGCAAATGGGCGCTGTGGCCATGCCACTGTCCTTGCTGTTTGGCCCCGACGCGCTGGAGTACCGTTTGCGTGACAGTGCGGCGGTGCTGGCCGTGTGCGACGCGAGTGCCTGGGTCAGCCTACAAACCGCGCGTGCGCAATGCCCCGCTCTGCGCGGCGTGCTAGGCGCAGGCGATTTTGCGTCGGCATCGGGTCACGGCGACCAGGCACTTGGTACCGCGATTGCCGCACAGGACAGCCACTTTGTGCCCGTGCCCACCCGTGCCGCCGACCCTGCGGTGCTGATCTACACCAGCGGCACCACCGGCAACCCCAAGGGCGCACTGATTGCCCACCGCGCCTTGATTGGCAATTTACCGGGCTTTGTCGCGAGTCAAAACGGCTTTGGGCAGGCTGCGGATAGCGCTTTGGCCGCACTCAGCGCCGACCCGCTACCGACTGCCTCTGCGGTGCAGAGCG
>JAIPCE010000217.1 GCA_021738345.1 Rhodoferax sp.
AGTGCCCCGGCGGACAGGTCAGGGGTATAGACCACGCCGCCCTTGATGACAAACAGGTTTTCGCCGGCACCCTCCGACACAAAACCATTGGCGTCAAGCAGCATGGCCTCGTCGTAACCGTCGTCGGTGGCTTCCATATTGGCCAAAATGGAGTTGGTGTAATTGCTGACCGCCTTGGCCTGCGTCATGGTGATATTGACGTGGTGGCGCGTGTAACTCGAAATTTTGACCCTTATCCCGCGTTTCATCCCTTCTTCGCCCAGGTAGGCACCCCAAGGCCAGGCTGCAACCATCAAGTGAATGGTGTTGCCCTTGGGTGAGACCCCCAGTTTCTTGTCACCAATCCAGACCAGTGGCCGCAGGTAGCAGCTCTCGAGCTTGTTTTCACGCACGACCGCCTTTTGCGCCTCGTTGACTTGCTCCTTGGTAAAGGGAATCTTCATGCGCAAAATCTTGGCGCTATTGAATAGCCGGTCGGTGTGTTCTTCGAGGCGAAAAATCGCCGTGCCGTCAACGGTGTTGTAGGCGCGCACGCCCTCAAAAGCGCCGCAGCCGTAGTGCAAGGTGTGGCTCAGGACGTGGATTTTGGCTTCGCGCCAGTCGACCATCTGGCCATCCATCCAGATTTTTCCATCGCGGTCGGACATAGAGGGGGGTAGGGGGCTCATGGTGGGGTCCTTCGGGTTTTGGGTCGGTTGAATGCGTAATTTTACGATGCCGCCTGTCATGGTGGCGCGGTCGCTTGGCGCGTCAGTTGCCACTGCGTCAATCGCCCGCGCGCAAACACGCACCGTACCACGCTACCTGCTCCGTCCGTCCATTGGTAAACCTCGGGTTCGGTATCGGCGGGGGATTCCTGCTGGCCCAAGGAGCCGGAAATTGCCAGCACCTGCAGCAGGCGCATGCCGGCGTGCAAACGGGCGTTCAGCATCACGGCACTCCCCACGGTCCCGATGGGACGTTGGGCGGTCCGGTTCAAAGTGTGCAGCATGCGGCTCCACTGCAGCAGCACCCACATCACCACACCACCCGCCACCAGCGCCAGGCCGGGCGCGCCGTACGCGCGATAGCCGAGCACGCCCACCCCACACAAGGCGATGACCACGCCTGTGCGGGCCAGTAACGGAGGGGGTCGCCAGGCAATCAAGGTCGGGTTAAAAGGTTTCCCAGTCGTCGGTGGTCGTTTGCACTGGGGTCTTGGCAACGGTTTTGCTGGGGATTTTTAGTGGCGCCGGCTTGGGTGTTCGCGCCGGTGGCGCTTTGCTGGGTCCAGCGGGCCGCGCTGCTGCGGCCAACAGCGGACGTGCGGGTGCTGCCAGGCGCTTGGGGGCGGGCGCCGCCAGCGCACGCGGCACAGGGCGACCCGGCAGAGCCTTGGGCGGTGTGGCGCGGGGCAGCGCGGCGCGCAGCGGTGCCGCTCTGGGCGCGACCCGAAATGCCTGGGAGTCGAGCTTGAAAGTCGCAACCAGGCTGGCTAGGTGCTGTGCCTGGTCTTTCATGCTGCTGGCGGCGGCCGCTGACTGCTCCACCAAAGCGGCGTTTTGCTGGGTCATCTGGTCGAGTTGCGAAACCGCCGCATTGACCTGGGCAATGCCGTCGGATTGCTCGGCGCTAGCGGCAGTGATTTCACCCATGATGTCGGTCACGCGCTGTACCGAGCTGACAATTTCCGTCATGGTCTGGCCGGCCTGTGCCACCAGCGCCGAGCCGCCTTCCACTTTTTCGACGCTGGTGTTGATCAGGGTCTTGATCTCTTTGGCGGCATCGGCCGACCGACCTGCGAGTGACCGGACCTCGCTGGCCACCACCGCAAATCCGCGCCCCTGTTCGCCCGCACGGGCGGCTTCGACCGCAGCGTTAAGGGCCAGAATATTGGTTTGAAACGCGATGCCGTCGATCACGCTGATGATGTCGGAAATCTTGCGCGAGCTGGCATTGATGTCGTCCATGGTGGCCACCACCTGGCCCACTACCTGCCCGCCGCGTTGCGCGACCTGGGCGGCAGAGGCCGCCAATTGGTTGGCCTGGCGCGCGGAGTTGGCCGATTGCTTGACGTTGGCGGTAAGTTCTTGCATGCTCGACGCGGTTTCTTCGAGGCTGGCGGCCGATTGCTCGGTGCGCTGCGACAGGTCGTGGTTGCCAGCCGCGATTTCTTCACTGACATGGGCCATGCTGTCGGTGCCCTGGCGCACGTCCGACACCAGGTGCACAAGCCGCTGCTGCATATTGGCGATGGCTTTCATCATGTCACCAAACTCGTCGCCCCGACTGACATCGACTGTAGCGCTCAGATCACCACTGGCGATGGTCTCCGCCACTGCGATGGCTTCGCGCAGGGGTTGGCGTATTTGCTGTACCAAAAGCGGCGTACCCAGCACCAGCAGCACGATCAAACCGGCCACCATGGCGCGCGCAAACCAGCTTTCGGCCGCACGCTGCTCTAAAAAGGATTGCTGCAAACTGGTCATTTCCCGGGCCTGCAGCGTCGCGATCTCGTCGAGAGTTTTGAGGTAGCGCGTGGCCGCGGGCACCAGCACGTTGTTCACTTCAAGGGCGGAAGCTTCGGTGTCACCGGCCTTCTTTGCCTCGCTGGCCTTGGCATAAGACTGCAGCACCTGCGGGCCTTCGAGTTTCAGCCGCTGGTATAGGGCGCTGGTTGCCGGCGACAGTGTCAGGGCGTCGATGGTCTGGCGCACTGACGCAATTTCAGCCAGTGCAGAGGCAACCGATTCCTTGAACAGCACTTCAACCGCCGGATCGCCACTGACCACGCTGGCCGTGATTCGGGTGACGGTGACCTGGCTGAGGGAGGTCAGCCGGTTGATTTGTGTCAGGGTCGCAATTTGCGCTGCGGCCGCCGCGTCGAGCCTGGCAGCGAGCGCCTGATTGCGCGAACTTGAAGCCAGCAAGGTAAACACCATGAGCCCGATGACGCAGGCCAGGGCCATCCAGAGTTTGGCACCCAAGGACAAATTGCTAAGTTTCATGCTGTTCTGACTTTCATACGAGTCCGGCATCTTAAACGCCCCAGGGACCCACCGCAATCAGAATTAGCCCACGGGGGATAGTCGCGCCTGAAACTCAGCCTAGCGACCGGACCACTTCCATGGCTTGCTCCACCCGCTCCACCGCGTGAATTTCCAAGCCGGAAATCGGTTTTTTGGGCGCATTGGCGCGGGGCACCACCGCGATGCCAAAGCCCAGCTTGGCGGCTTCCTTGAGGCGCTCTTGGCCGCGCGGGGCCGGTCGCACCTCGCCGGCTAGCCCGACTTCACCAAATGCAATGAAACCCTTGGGCAGCGGCTTGCCGCGCAGACTCGAGCCAATCGCCAGCATCACTGCGAGGTCGGCCGCCGGCTCGCTGATGCGTACCCCACCGACCGCGTTGACAAATACATCCTGGTCCATGCAGGCGACACCGGCGTGGCGGTGCAAAACGGCCAACAGCATGGCGAGTCGGTCGCGGTCCAGCCCGACGCTGAGGCGGCGCGGACTGGGGCCGCCGCTGTCGACCAGCGCCTGGATTTCGACCAGCATGGGCCGCGTGCCCTCCAGCGTCACCATGACGCAGCTGCCCGGCACCGGGTCCGGGTGCTGGCTCAGAAAGATGGCGCTCGGGTTGGACACGCCTTTGAGTCCCCGCTCGGTCATGGCAAAGACACCAATTTCATTGACCGCGCCAAAGCGGTTCTTGATGGCACGCACCAGCCGGAACTGGCTGTGCGTGTCACCCTCAAAGTAAAGCACGGTGTCGACCATGTGTTCGAGCACGCGCGGGCCGGCCAGCGCGCCCTCTTTGGTGACATGGCCGACCAGCACAATGCACACGCCACTGGCCTTGGCGGCGCGCGTCAGGTGGGCGGCGCATTCGCGCACCTGCGCCACCGAGCCGGGTGCCGAGCTGAGCTGCTCGGAGTAGACGGTCTGGATCGAGTCGATGACTGCCACATCAGGCCGCTCGACCTCCAGCGTGGCGAGAATTTTCTCTAACTGAATTTCTGCCAGCACTTTGACTTGAGAGCGGTCCAGTCCGAGCCGGCGCGAGCGCAAGGCGACCTGAGCGCCACTTTCTTCGCCCGTGACATACAGGGTTTTTTTGCCCAAGCGCTCCAGGGAATCGAGCGCCTGCAGCAGCAAGGTGGACTTGCCGATGCCGGGATCGCCGCCGATCAGCACCACGCCGCCCTCGACCACACCACCGCCCAAAACGCGGTCAAGTTCGTCGTGACCGGTGGGCGTGCGGTCGAAGTCACTGGCCTCGATCTCTGACAACACCGCCACCTCGGCGCTCTTGGCCAGCGAGGCAAAGCGGTTCTTGGCCGGGGATTCGCTCGGTGCCACCGACTCTATCAAGGTGTTCCAGGCGTTGCAGTGGGGGCATTTGCCCAGCCACTTGGCACTGGTTCCGCCGCATTCGTTGCAGGTATAGAGGGTTTTGTCTTTGGCCATCGGCACAGTGTACCGAGGCACCCGCTCCCGGTCCGGGATCGTTGTGCCAGTTCTAGCGCGGAATCTTCTCGCGTGCGCGCAGCACCTTCTCGGCGTTGACGGCGACCCGCACCGACTCGGAGTTGACCGGCGTGGCAATGGACTGTGTCGTGCTGGTGGTCTCGCGCGCCACATAGCGGCTGATGGGCATGCCCTCTTTGTCGATGATGCTGACCACCCAGGGGGTGTTGGCACGCTCGCCGCGCTGCACCGAGACCGCCACTTCGCCGTTGAGCAGGCGCACATAGGTGCCGGGTGGATAAAACCCCACCGCCTGCGCCATGGCTGAACCCAGTCCCAGCGTCTCGCCTTTGGCACCCATGACCATCGCCTTGACCGCGCTGACCGGCGACAGGGCCGAGCGGGTCTTGCGCGCAGCCATGCGGGCAATAAAACTATCGGCCAGATTGAGCAAGCGCCGGCTGACCAGCGTGTCAGGTGCCGCCGCGGGCGAATCGGGGGTGTGGTGCCAGCGCACGATGTCCAGCGGGTCTGGATCATCGAGGCCGAAAGCCTGCAAAATTGCAACGCTTTTGATGGGATGTTCTTCAATCAGCTTGCGCTGCCAGGCCGTGGGCTTGGAGCTCTGGCGTGCCAGGCTGTCCTGGTCGCGCGCCATGCCCACATTCATGGTCAGTGCGGCACGCGCGAGCGACTGGCGCTGCAGGGCATCGAGGCCGAGTTTTTGCGCGGTGAGCTCACACACCACCGCACTCAGCAATGCGTGCGTTGCGCAGTAGCCCAGCGAGTCGTCGGCGAGGGCCTGAAATAGCGCAAACAGACAGTCATCGGGGTCGGCTTGCACCAGCACAAGGGTCTTTTTTTCGATGCCGGCGAGGCGCTGCAGCGGATTGATGGCCAAGCCCCCCTGGTACAGAATGCCACGCAAAACTTCCTGCAAATCCAGCCAGCCGCCCTGCATCTGCTTAACCACGACGTAGTCGCTTTCACGAATTTCGCTCGGCATTGGTTGCTTCGCCACCGCATCCACCTCCATGCCCTGGCGCAAAAGGGTGTGAACCATACGTTCGTAACTGCGTTGCCATGCCAGGGCGTCGCTTTCGGTGCTGGAGGCCTGGTGGGCGCCAAGTTTGTCGCGGTGTTCGGCCGACACCACGGGCTGGCCTTTGCGCAGCAACAATTGGCCGCTCGGGCCCCACACGTCGACCGGCAACGGCTTGCCGACCGCCAGCATGTCCACCGGAATTGGCACGTACTTCATTCCAGAACCTCCACCGGCACGCGCTGCGCCAGCGCGCACATCAATTCGTAGCCCACACTCCCGGCACAGGCGGCAACTTCGTCGATCGAAAGCACCGCACCGCCGGGCGTGCGTCCCCACAGCGTCACCTTGGAGCCCGTTCCGGCGTGCGGTACCGGGCTCAGGTCGACGGTGATCATGTCCATGCTGACTCGCCCGACCGTACGCGTGCGCACGCCGTCGACCAGCACCGGGGTTCCCGTGGGGCACAGCCGCGGGTAGCCGTCGGCGTAGCCGCAGGCCACCACGCCGATACGCATTGGCTGCTCGGCAGTGAAGGAGGAACCATAGCCCACCGTGGCGCCGCACGCCAGGTCTTGCACCGCGATGATTTTTGCCGCCAGGCTCATGGTGGGCTGCAAGCCCCACTGGGTTGCAGTGTGCTGCGGGTAATCGGGCGCGCTGCCGTAAATGGCAATGCCGGGCCGAACCCAGTCTGACACCAGCTCCGGTACCGCGTTGGCGCCGCCCTGCTGCCCGAGGGCATAGCGCAGGGTGGCCGCGCTGTTGCTCACCGTGCGCTCGCCGGGCACATCCTGGGTGGCCTGGTTGAAGACCGCCATCTGGTGGGCAATTCCGCGCGGTCCATCGGCATCGCTGAAATGGGTCATGAGTGATATTTCATCGACTTGCGGCAAGGCGCTGAGGCGAGTCCAGGCGGCACGGTAACGCTCGGGCGTGAAGCCCAGTCGGTTCATGCCGGAGTTCATTTTGAGAAACACGCGGTGCCCCAGATGCGTCTTGTGGGCTGCCAGCCAGTCGATTTGCTCGCTGCAATGGACCGTGTGCCAAAGGTCCAGCCGCGAACACAGCTCCAGATCGCGCGGCTCAAACACGCCTTCGAGCAACAACACAGGGCCGCGCCAACCCAGGTCGCGCACCCGCTGCGCCTCATCCAGATCGAGCAAGGCAAAGCCGTCGGCACCGCGCAGGCCCTCAAAAACCCGCGCTATGCCGTGGCCATAGGCATTGGCCTTGACCACCGCCCAATGCCTGGCCTGAGGTGCGGCACGGCGGGCGACCTGCAGGTTGTTGCGCAGGGCATCGGTATGGATGGTGGCGAGTATGGGGCGGGGCATGGCAGGATAATTGGGATGCTGACTGCGGATTTTGACACTCCTTGTCGTGCTATAACCTCGGCACCTTGGAGACACTCCCCATTAAATAGCGCTTGGGCTACCCCAATGTGCGTCACGCATACGAATGAAACGCGGTTTTTACACCATCATGTCGGCGCAGTTTTTCAGCTCGCTGGCAGACAATGCCCTGTTCGTGGGGGCGGTTCAGTTGCTGCGAAGCACCGGATCGCCAGAGTGGCAACAAGCCGCTTTGGTCCCCATGTTTGCCCTTTTTTATGTGGTGCTGGCGCCGTTTGTGGGGGCGTTTGCCGACGCCTATCCCAAAGGGCAGGTCATGCTCTACAGCAACGGCATCAAGATTGTCGGCTGTCTGATGATGCTGTTTGGCACCCATCCGCTGATGTCGTATGCCATTGTGGGCCTGGGTGCCGCCGCCTATTCGCCCGCCAAATACGGCATCCTGACCGAACTGTTACCGGCCTCGCAGCTGGTCAAGGCCAACGGCTGGATTGAGGGCCTCACGATTGCGTCAATTATTTGGGGGGTGCTTCTGGGGGGGCAATTGGTCAGTCCTGCGCTGTCGTCGCAGTTGTTGTCGCTCGATGTCCCGCTTATCCAGACCGGCATCGACACCGCACCCGAGGCTGCCATCGGTGCGCTGATCCTGATTTATCTGGTTGCCGCCTGGTTCAATACCCGCATCCCTCTCACTGACGTTCCGATGCGGCCGATGCCGCGCAATCTGGTGTCACTGCTGCCCGATTTCTGGCATTGCAATACCCGTTTGTGGCGCGACCGGCTGGGACAAATTTCACTCGCGACCACCACCCTGTTCTGGGGTGTGAGCGGCAATTTGCGCTATATCGTGCTGGCCTGGGCCGCCGCCGCACTGGGTTATAGCGTGACGCAGGCGTCGGCGCTGGTCGGTGTGGTGGCGATTGGCACAGCCGTGGGTGCGGTGGTGGCGTCGGTGCGCATGCGTCTGGATCAGGCCACCTATGTGCTGCCACTGGGCATCGGCATGGGCTTGCTGGTGATCTTGCTCAATTTCATCAGCAACGTGTGGGTCGCAGCCCCATTTTTGGTGCTACTGGGTGCCCTCGGTGGGTTTTTGGTGGTGCCCATGAATGCACTGCTGCAGCACCGGGGCCACAACCTGATGGGTGCGGGCCGTTCGATTGCGGTGCAAAACTTCAATGAGCAGGCTTGTATTCTGGGACTGGGTGGTTTTTACAGTCTCTCGACCGGCATGGGGCTGTCAGCCTTTGGCGCGATTTCGGTGTTTGGGGTGGTAGTGGCAGGGTTCATGTGGGTGATCAAGCGCTGGCATGACCGCAATTGCCGTGAACACGCTGCCGAGGTCGAGTACCTGCTGGAACTGGCCCGCAACGATTCCTCGCACTCCTGATTGCGTGGCTGCTCTAGCGCATGCAACCCGCCCTGCTTCCCGCCCTTGCATTGGTGCTCAATGCACTGATCTTTGGCGTGTCGTGGTGGCCGTTTCGGACCCTGAATGCAATGGGTCTGCACCCGCTGTGGGCAACCGCCATCACGTTTTGCCTGTGTGTGGCGTTTCTCAGTGTGCTACGCCCCGGTGGTTGGCGCGCGGTGTGGCAGCACCCCATGTTGTGGTTGCTGGCAGTGGCATCGGGGTCGACGAACGTCGGATTCAACTGGGCCGTCACCACGGGTGATGTGGTGCGGGCGGTGTTGCTGTTTTACATGATGCCTGCCTGGTCACTGCTGCTGGCCTGGCCGCTACTGGGTGAGCGGCCTCGCGCTGGCGCGCTGATGCGCCTGGCGCTGGCACTGTGCGGTGTCCTGATCGTGCTGAAAACTCCGGCCTCGGATTGGCCGGTCCCGGCCACCCTGCCGGACTGGCTGGCACTGGCCGGCGGTTTTTGTTTTGCCCTGACCAATGTGCTGCTGCGTCGGCT
>JAIPCE010000218.1 GCA_021738345.1 Rhodoferax sp.
GCCACTGCCACCTGCCCCCACCAAGCCTGCAGACCGCCTGCCTGCGAAGGCATTTGACGCCAGATCAGGCGCCATTGGTCGCACCATTGCACTCGCTGCTACACCGCAACAAGGTGCAGAACCCCCCGCTGAGCTCCCGAAGCCGTTGCCAAAAGCAAGCGCGCGCAAAACCGCGGTCAAAAAAAGTGCTTCGGTGCAAGTGGCACCCGTACCGGACGTGGTGCGCAATGCAAGCCCCGTGACGCCACGCCTCAAAAAAGGCCCAAAGTCGGGTCCGGCCAAACTTTTTGTCCTGGATACCAACGTGCTGCTGCACGACCCGATGTCGCTGTTCCGTTTCGAAGAGCACGACATCTTCCTGCCCATGATCGTTCTGGAGGAACTCGATGGGCACAAAAAGGGCATGACAGAAGTCGCGCGCAACGCACGCCAGACCAGCCGTACGCTCGATGCACTAGCGGGTGCGCCGGGAGCCGACATCGCGCTCGGCTTTCAACTCAACAGCGCGGGGCAACGCGAGGCCCAGGGCAAACTCCTGTTTCAGACCCAACCGCTAGATTACTCCTTGCCCACTAGCTTGCCGCAAGGCAAGGCGGACAATCAGATATTGGGAGTGGTGGATGCCCTTCGCAAGCAATACCAGCCGCGCGAGGTGGTGTTGGTCTCCAAAGACATCAATATGCGGGTCAAAGCCCGCGCGCTAGGGCTCGCCACCGATGACTATCAAAACGACAAAACGCTCGAGGATGGTGACCTGCTGTATTCGGGGTCCCTGGCACTGCATGGCGATTTTTGGTCAACCCATGGACAAACGGTGGAGAGCTGGCAACAAGGTCAGCATACTTTTTACAAGATCGACGGGCCGATCGTCCCGGGTCTGCTGATCAATCAGTTTGTCTACTTTGAGGCGCCGGGAGAACCTAGCCTCTATGCCAGGGTGTCAGAAATCCGCGGTAGCAGTGCCGTATTGAAAACCTTGCGCGATTTCACCCACCTGAAAAACGCAGTCTGGGGTATCACGACACGTAACCGTGAGCAGAACTTTGCCATGAACTTGCTGATGGATCCGGAAATCGACTTCGTGACCTTGACAGGAACGGCGGGGACCGGAAAAACCTTGATGGCATTGGCCGCGGGCCTGACGCAGGTTCTTGACGACCGGCGCTATACCGAAATCATTGTCACACGTGCAACGGTGAGTGTGGGTGAAGATATAGGATTTTTACCTGGAACCGAAGAAGAAAAAATGGGTCCCTGGATGGGCGCACTCGACGACAACCTGGAGGTTCTGGGTAAAACCGACACCAGCGCAGGTGAATGGGGCCGGGCTGCAACCAGTGAACTTATTCGCAGCCGAATCAAGATAAAGAGCATGAACTTCATGCGCGGACGCACCTTCCTGAACAAGTACGTCATCATCGACGAGGCGCAAAATCTAACCCCTAAACAAATGAAAACCCTGATTACCCGTGCCGGTCCGGGCACCAAAATTATTTGCATGGGAAATCTGGCCCAAATCGACACGCCGTATCTGACAGAAGGCTCGTCAGGCCTCACGTTTGCGGTCGATCGGTTCAAGGGTTGGCCCCACAGCGGACACATTACCCTGGCCCGCGGCGAGCGCTCCAGACTGGCCGACTTCGCCAGCGAAGTGTTGTAACCCTCTTGATCAAATGGGGACAGAGCGCTTTCACTGCGGGCTGTCCGAACTGTCAATGCCTCAGTAATCCCCTCCGCCGCCATTGGCGAGGCTCTCAAACTTGGTGATCTGGCGCATGAAGGCCAGTTTGACCGTGCCGGTGGGGCCGTTGCGTTGTTTGGCGATGATGATTTCGGCGACGCCGGGTTCTTTGCAGGCATCCTTGGTGTAATACTCGTCGCGGTAAATGAACATGATGATATCGGCGTCCTGCTCAATCGCACCCGACTCACGCAGGTCGCTCATCATGGGGCGTTTGTCAGGCCGTTGCTCAACGCTGCGATTGAGCTGTGACAGGGCGATAACCGGACATTTAAGTTCTCGTGCAAGCATTTTCAGACCCCGAGAAATTTCGCCCAACTCTGTGGCACGGTTCTCGCCGTCACTGCTGCTGCCACTCATCAACTGCAGGTAATCGACCACAATCAAGCCCAACTGCCCACATTGACGCGCCAGCCGTCTGGCGTTGGCACGCAACTCGCTTGATGTCAAACCCGCGCTCTCGTCGATATGCAAGGAAATGGTGCGTAACTTCTCGATCGCCTCAGACAGTCGCGGCCATTCCTCATCGGTCAGGCGACCGGTACGCAAATGGCCCTGATCGATACGGCCAATCGAACCCACAATACGTACAGCCAATTGGGACGCACCCATTTCCATAGAAAAGACCGCCACCGGCAAGCCTTCGTGCAGTGCAACATGTTCGGCAATATTGATCGCCAGCGCGGTCTTGCCCATAGAGGGACGGGCCGCCAGTACGATCAGGTCACCCGCTTGCAGACCCGCAGTCATGCGGTCCAGGTCATAGAACCCGGTCGGAACGCCGGTCACATCATTGGGGTTGTCGGCCATCTCCTGCACGCGGTCGAGCAATTTGACGACTAGCGAATCCATCGCCTGGAAACCCTGGTTATTGCGCTTGCCCTGTTCACCAATATTGAAAATCTTTTGCTCGGATTCATCCACAATGTCGGCGACCGGTCGACCTTTCGGATTAAAGGCGCTGGTGGCGATCTCGTCACTGGCACTTACGAGTTTGCGCAAGATGGATCGATCGCGCACGATCTCTGCGTAACGGCGAATATTGCTGGCGCTAGGCACATACTGCGCAAGTGAGTTCAGATAAGCCAAGCCCCCGATCTCGTCGGCCCGCCCCTGGCTCTGCAGGTGCTCAAAGACGGTGATCACGTCGGCGGGCTTGCCGGCATTGACCAGCGCACCGATGGCAGCATAAATCAGACGGTGTTCATAGCGATAAAAATCGCCGTCGGACAAAACATCGCCCACACGGTCCCAGGCCCCGTTATCGAGCAGCAGCCCACCCAACACACTTGACTCGCCCTCAATCGAGTGCGGCGGCACGCGCAACTGCGCGATCTGGCGATCTGGGGTGTACTCATCAAGGTCGGAGAAGACAGCGGACATGGTGGAAAACAAAGAAAGGAAACCCAACTTCCCAGTTCATGGGCGATGGGTTGCATGCGGTGAACGATCCGTCAATCCTACGCCACCAAACCATGCATGTCGAGTGCAAATGCTGGGTAGAAACTTGGTATAAGCTGTGGATAAGGCATGGATAGCTGCCATGCCTGCAGACAAAAATAAAGCCGCTCGGGCACTCGCCCGGCGGCATTTTTCGGGAGACCGATCGGCCTAGCAGCCGGATCGACTCAAGCCTGTTCAGGACCCCACTGGAGTCGAAAAGATTTAAGCGGTTTCGCCGTACACCGAGACGGTAATGTCGACCACAACATCGGTATGCAGTGCGACACCCACCGTGCTGTCACCCACCATCTTGATCGGGCCGTTAGGCATGCGCACTTGTGACTTGACCACTTTATAGCCTTGCTTGACCAATTCCTCGGCGATGTCCGCGTTAGTCACCGAACCGAACAAGCGGCCATCCACGCCAGCTTTTTGGGTGAGCTTGATCGCTGAGCCGGCTAATTTTGCGCCCAGACCCTGGGATTCAGCCAGTTTGGCTGCTGCGGCCTTCTCCAGGTCAACGCGCCGGGCTTCGAACTCGGCTTTGGCAGAAGCAGTCGCCCGGCGGGCGCGCCCGGACGGGATCAGGAAGTTACGTGCGTAGCCGTCTTTGACCTTGACGATTTCGCCAAGATTGCCGAGGTTGACCACTTTGTCGAGCAGAATAATTTGCATGCGGTTGCTCCTTAGATCTTGTGCTGATCGCTATAAGGCAGCAATGCGAGGAAACGCGCACGCTTGATAGCGGTATTGAGTTGGCGCTGGAAAATGGCACGGGTGCCAGTCAAACGCGCAGGGATAATCTTGCCGTTTTCGGCAATGAAGTCACGCAGCGTATCGATATCCTTGTAATCGATTTCTTCAACGCCGGTCACCGTAAAGCGGCAAAAGCGCTTGCGTTTGAACAAAAGGGACTGGGTGTTGCGCTTGGGGCGTTTGTCTTTGTTGAACTTTTTAAACGTGGCCATGAAAGGCTCCTGAAAAAACTAATCTTGCAAAAAATCTAAAATATGAAAAACCACTGATTTCCCGTGCCGGGCATTGGCCACAAAGCCGGTGAATCGCCAAACACTGCCGATTTCCTGCTTGGCCAGCCGTTCGGCCAAGGTTCCCAGCGCTACCGCCTTAACACTCACCTTCACTTGCCTGACACTGCCTGCTTCGGACAACTCCGACGCATGGTCGAGTTGTAGGTTCAGGGCCGGCAAGCCGGCAGGTGTGTAACGGATAGCCTCTGCGGCGGCGAGGGTTGCGGTAAGAACGAAAGAGTTGGCTGGCACGCTCCAGGACAATGTCAGGCCTGATATTCGGCCTGTTGGGTTTTGCGCGACTCTTCGCGCTCTACGGTCTTCATCATCGACGACGGGCCGGTGTCAGCCTTTTTCTTCAGGACTGTCAAATGGCGCAACACTGCATCATTGAACTTGAAAGCATGCTCAAGTTCGGTCATGACAGCCTGGTCGGCTTCAATGTTGACACAAATATAGTGGGATTTCGCAAGCTTGTTGATCATGTAGACCATCTGGCGACGGCCCCAATCTTCTACGCGGTGCACCTTGCCACCGCCAGCGGTGATCATGCCCTTGTAACGCTCCAGCATGGCCGGAACTTGCTCGCTCTGATCCGGATGGATCATGAGAATGATTTCATAATGACGCATTAAGACTCCTTGTGGATAACCCGCTACCTAATGAGTGCCAATGGTTGCGGGTAAGAAAAAAAGCCGCCCCCAGCGTCTAATTGAGGTGCAGCAAGGCGAAGCCTTCGATTATAGCCCAGGCTTATTGATTGGAAATATCGTCTTCCAACAGCGAAGCGCTGGACAGGGTTGCGGGTCGGGTAACCCAGGTCACCACAAGCGTGACGACAAAGCCGGCCGCTACCCCGAACACTCCAGCGGAAATGGGCTGAATATCCCACCACAAACCGTCCGAACCCAGTTCGAAAAAAGTCCGTAGCACTGGCACGTTGATTCCCATGTAATACACCGTGACGCCCAGCCCTGCAAGCATGCCGCTCACGGCCGCAATACGCGTGGTAGCACGCCAGAAAATGCCCAACACCATCACAGGAACAAACGCGGCACCCGCCAGCGAAAACGATGCAGACACCAGATACAAGATCCCGGCCGGTTTCTGCGCGGCAGCATAGGCTGCGACCAGTGCCACAATCAACAGGGCAAATTTCGACCACATCACGCGGCGCATGGCCTCGGCCTTGTTGCTGTCGCCCTTGAAATAGACGTCGTGTGCCAACGCGTTTCCTATGGTCAACAGCAGACCGTCGGCAGTAGACAGGGCCGCAGCGAGTGCACCGGCTGCCACCAGCACCGAAATTACATAAGGCAAGCCCCCAATTTCAGGCGTTGCAAGCATCACCAGATCGGCCCCGATATGCAGTTCACCAAACTGAAGCACGCCATCGCCGTTGACATCCGACACACTGAGCAGCGAGGCATCTCGCGCCCACTGAGCCACCCAATGTGGCAAATTGTCAAAGGGCTGGCCCACCAGGTGCGCCATCACCTCATATTTGACCAGGACCGCGAGCGCCGGCGCCGACAAGTACAAAGCCGAAATGAACACCAACGACCAGGCCACCGAGGTGCGTGCCTCAGCGACCGTCGGCGTGGTGTAAAAGCGTGTGAGCAGGTGAGGCAGGCCAGCCGTTCCAACCATCAGACAAAACACCAAAGCCAGAAAATTACGCCGCGAGGCTTCAAACTCGCGCCGCTCAGCCTCCGAGCCTGTGGGATTTCCAGCAAACGGGAGGGTATGGCGAGGCATGCCACCGAGCGGCCTGGCGAGCTCCTGACTCTCTTGCAAATCGTGCATCCAGCGGTCGCGTGCGGCATTCACATCCCGTGGCAATGCGGCAAGCTCACGTCGCAAGACTACCGACTTTTCGTTGTCGGCGCGGGTAATTCCCAGCGCACTCAGGCGATCCCTGACGCCCTGCCGATCGGCCTGCAGTGCCGCCTCGGGGTCGCTCAGCTTGGCCTCCAGCAAGGCGGCCCGACGCGCATATTCTTCCATTACTTGCCGCTCCTGCGGCGAATCCATCAGGTGCTGCTCCATCGCGACAATCGCCGGTATCTGTTGGGCGTGCGCCCACGGCGCCATCGGGTTACCGACCTGCTTGAACGACAGCCAGGACACAGGTATGAGAAAGGCCAGAATAATCAGCACGTATTGGGTGACCTGGGTCCAGGTGACGGCACGCATTCCGCCCAAAAACGAACACACCAGTACGCCTCCGAGACCCAGCAAAATGCCAATCTCAAAATGCACCCCGGTGAGACGCGAGGTGATCAGCCCGACCCCATACAGTTGTGCCACCACATAGGTGAATGAGCACAGCACGGCCGCGCCTGCTGCAATCAGTCGGGGCCAGCGTCCACCAAAGCGCATGGCAAAAAAATCGGGCACGGTATAAATTTCAAGGCGCCGCAAATACGGTGCCACCAGCAGTGCAAGCAGGCAAAACCCACCGGTCCACCCCATGATGTAGGCCAGGCCCCCAGCCTGTTGACCGCTGCCTGAAAAACCTTGCAGATACAAGCCCCCTGCCAGGCTGATAAACGACGCCGCACTCATCCAGTCGGCGGCCGTTGCCATTCCGTTGTAGACCGCGGGGATGCGACGACCCGCCACGTAATACTCCGAGGCATTGGAGGTCCGCGCATAGACACCAATGCCCGCGTACAAGACCAGGGTAGTCGATAAAAATATCGCCGCTACCCAGGCCTTGGGCAATCCCCACTGTTCTGCCAGCGCCAGCGCGGCGATGAACAACAACAGCAAGACCACATACAAACCAAACTTCCGATGCAACTGCCCGGAGTAGGCCGCGTAGGCTGCACGGTCAAAACCCGCATCGGGTGGATCCGATGGGTTGGTGCGCCACGCAAAAACCACCACAATCAGGATAAAGACCAGCATGGAACCCTGGGCTGCGAACCAAAAACCAACCGGCCAACCAAAAATGCTCAATTGCAGGTCATGCGAAAAGAAAACCAATCCGAAAGAAGCAATGAACCACAGCAGCAGCAGCCCCGCATGCAGAGACTTGCTGCGCGCTGAAAACCACCCGGTCATCGGCCAGCGAGTTGCTGCCAGGTGGACACCACTGAATCCGGGTTGAGTGACAAGGACGAGATCCCCTGGTCCATCAGCCATTGTGCAAAATCCGGGTGGTCGCTGGGACCCTGGCCGCAGATGCCTATGTATTTGCCCTGGCGCTTGCAGGCACCGATCACCATGCTGATGAGTGACTTGACTGCGGGGTCACGCTCATCAAAATCTGCTGCCAGCAAGGCCAGACCGGAATCCCGGTCCAAGCCCAGCGTAAGCTGCGTCAAATCGTTTGAGCCAATTGAAAAACCGTCGAAATACTGCAAGAAATCATCTGCCAGCAGAGCATTGCTGGGGATTTCGCACATCATGACCAATTTGAGCGTGTTCTCGCCTCGGCGCAGACCGTGGCGCGTCAGCAGTTCTGTAACTCGCCGGGCCTGGTTTACCGTGCGCACGAACGGGACCATCACCTGAACATTGACCAGACCCATGTCGTTGCGTACCCGCTTGAGGGCTTCGCACTCCATGGCAAACGCCTCGCCAAACTCTTCACTGAGGTAACGCACTGCACCACGAAAGCCCAGCATCGGGTTTTCTTCTTCGGGCTCGTAGCGGCTACCCCCAATCAATTTGCGGTACTCATTGCTCTTGAAATCAGAGAGACGCACTATGACCGGCTTGGGCCAATAGGCGGCAGCAATCGTTGCCACACCCTCGGCCACCCGGTCGACATAAAAGGCTCGGGGCGACGCATGTCCCCGCGCCACCGACTCCACGGCTTTTTTCAGGTCGGCATCGACATTCGGGTAGTCCAGAATGGCCTTCGGATGCACCCCGATATTGTTATTGATGATGAACTCCAGGCGGGCCAGACCTACACCGTCGTTGGGCAATTGACAAAAATCAAAGGCCAATTGGGGGTTGCCCACGTTCATCATGATTTTGACGGGAATCTCCGGCATGGAGCCACGCTGCACCTCCAACACCTCGGTTTCGAGCAGACCATCGTAAATGAATCCGGTGTCACCTTCGGCGCAACTTACGGTCACCAGCATGCCTTCCTTGAGCACATCCGTTGCATCCCCGCAACCTACCACCGCCGCGATACCCAGCTCGCGCGCAATGATGGCGGCGTGGCAGGTGCGCCCTCCCCGATTGGTCACGATTGCCGCCGCCCGTTTCATGACGGGCTCCCAATTCGGATCGGTCATGTCGGTGACCAGAATGTCACCGGCCTGCACCTTGTCCATCTCGGCTAGATTGTGAACAATACGCACCGGCCCGGTCCCGATCTTTTGCCCGATGGCACGCCCCTCCACCAGCACGGCACCCTTGCCCTTGAGGCGGTAACGGTGTTCAACCTGGTTGGCGACCTGGCTCTTCACGGTTTCAGGTCGGGCCTGCAAGATATACAGTTGCCCATCGAGCCCGTCCTTGCCCCACTCAATGTCCATGGCACGGCCATAGTGCTCCTCGATCACCAGCGCATAGCGCGCCAACT
>JAIPCE010000219.1 GCA_021738345.1 Rhodoferax sp.
GCCTGAGCTGGCCGGGCTCCGCGTCGGGTGCGATTTAAAGCGATTGTGGACACTTATTCCCTCGCCCCAGCCCTCTCCCCGCCGGGGCGAGGGGGCAAAACCGAATTGTCACATCACTTTGAATTGCATCCCTCCGCGGCTACTGGCCTGATAACTGGTCCGTTGCGGGTACTTGCGCCTCATCCTTCAACTCCACGCCGCTAAGGCACAGAGTCCGGGAACGGCTCAAGAGATAGTGCAGTTTGGTGGCCGCGGCCTCGGCAGACAAGCCGGCAGGTCGTACGTTGGAAATGCAGTTGCGCTGCGAATCGTTGCGTCCCACGCGCGGCTCCCAGGTCAGATAAAGTCCCATGCTGTCGGGCGAACTCAAGCCGGGACGCTCGCCAATCAAGATGACCACGGTCTTGGCACCCAACAACTCGCCGATTTCGTCGGCCACGGCCACGCGCCCCTGTTGCACAACTGCCACCGGACCGATCGACCAGGCCTGGCCGGCATCGGCCCGTAACCGGGACAGGATGGCACTGAGCAGCGGCACGGCATTCTGATGAATCGCCAGCGCCGAGAGTCCATCGGCCACCACAAACGCCACGTCACACAAGGGATTCCCGATGTCAGAAAGGGGGCTTGCAGCCAGTAGTTGCCGGGAGCTCACATCCAGTTTTCGCCCCAGATCCGGGCGTTGCAAGTAGATATTTCTATCCGTGGCCGCGCTGTGCAGGGACAGCGTGGGCAAACCCAGGGCTTCAATCGATTGGGACACGCCCAACGCATCGAAAGCAAGATGCACGGCATCGCGGGCTTGGGCATGGGCCAGCTGAAAGCCCAAGTGGGCGGCAGTGGGCAAGCTGTGCCCGGCGCGCCCCAAAGCGATGCGTGCGTCGGTGAAACGTCGCAGGCTATTCCAGGGCGACGCAATGACCACAGGCTCATCCGTTTTCATGCGCGCTCCAGGCTCCGCACTGCACCTAGCAGCATGGGCGGAAAATGGTTTACCAGTCGGGACTGGTCTCCTGGTGCGAAAATTTCCATCTTTTGCAGCCAGGCTTCAAACTCGGGCGAAGCGCGCAAGCCCAGTATGTGGCGCATGGCCAGGGCATCATGGAACGAGGTGCTTTGGTAGTTGAGCATGATGTCGTCGGCACCAGGAACGCCCATGACAAAGTTGCAGCCGGCTGCGCACAGCAGCGTCAGCAGCGCATCCATGTCGTCAGAATCCGCTTCTGCATGGTTGGTGTAGCACACGTCACAGCCCATCGGGACGCCCAGCAGCTTGCCGCAAAAATGGTCCTCGAGTCCGGCCCGGATAATCTGCTTGCCGTTGTAAAGATACTCCGGGCCAATGAACCCGACCACCGTATTGACCAGCAGCGGATCGAAGGCGCGCGCCACCGCGTAGGCACGGGCCTCAATGGTCTGCTGGTCGCAGCCATGGTGGGCGCCGGAAGACAAGGCGCTGCCTTGGCCGGTTTCAAAATACATCACATGGCTGCCTTGCACGCCATCGCCAAAGTGGGCGCCGCGCTGGAGTGCAAGGGCGGCCTGCCGGGCTTGCCCAAGCAGCGCTAGGTTGATGCCGAAACTTGCGTTGGTGACCTGCGTACCGCCAATGGACTGAAAAACAAGGTCTACGGGCGCCCCACGTTCAATCGCCTGCAGGGTATTGGTAACGTGTGTCAATACGCAGGATTGGGTGGGTATCTGGTAACCCGAGATGATGTCGTCAAGTGTGTGCAACAGGCGCACTACCTGCGCCACGTTATCGGTCGCGGGATTGATGCCAATGACGGCATCGCCACTGCCGTGCAGCAGGCCGTCGAGCAGACTGGCCGCGATGCCCGAGCGGTCGTCGGTGGGGTGGTTGGGCTGCAAGCGGGTGGCAAGGCGGCCTGGTAATCCGATGGTCCCCCGAAAGCGGGTCACTACCTGGCACTTGCGCGCAATCAGCACCAGATCCTGCACGCGGCACAGTTTGCTGACAGCGGCCACCATCTCGGGTGTCAATCCCGGAGCAAGCGCCTTCAGCGTCGCAGCGTCGGCAGCATCACCGAGCAGCCAGTTGCGAAAATCCCCCACCGTGAGGTGGCTGACCGGGGCGAAGGCGGTGGCATCGTGTCGATCGACAATCAGGCGAGTGACTTCATCGGTCTCATAGGGAACGATGGCCTCGGCGAGAAACTGCGACAGAGGCAGCTCCGCCAGACACATCTGCGCTGCGACCCGTTCCTGCGCATCTTGCGCCGCCACGCCCGCCAGCAAGTCGCCCGAGCGCAGCGGACTGGCGCGCGCCAGCAAAGTTCGCAGGCCTTCAAACTGGTAGCGCCGGGTACCAATGCAGTGGGTGTAGCTCATGGGATCATCGTCGTCTGCGAGGGCTTGGTTTGCCCCTAATCAACGCACCCAATTATCCTGAGTGCCACTGGATCCCGGCGCACCGCGGGACCTATTTGCCACCTTTTGCGTCGGCCTCGCACTTCTTCATGAATGCATTTTTGGCTGCACCTGCAAGCGCTTTGCCGTTCTTGTCCACCGCCTTTTCTGCACAGGCAGAGGCAGGAACTTTGGACTCCGCTTCACATTTCTTGATGGATGCCGCCTTGGCGGCACCAGCCAATGGCTTGCCATCCTTGCTCACCGCCTTGGCTTCGCAGTCAGAGGCGGCGTGTGCCTGCGAGAACATCAAGCTTGCGGCGAACAGGCTAGCAAGTGTCAATTTCAGAATTCGGGCCATGGTGGTTGAGTCTCCAGGTTAGAAAATACAAAATAAAAAAAGAAACACCTCAGAATAGCACCCTTCGTTCATCAGCGGATTCTCAGCTATTTTCGCCTCCCTCAACGGTGGCGATCTTCATAGGAAGTAGTAAGCTTGGCCATGAAATGAAGCGAGTGGGTAGATTGCGCGACCAGCACGCGCGGCAAGGCAAACAGATTGTCACCGGGTCGTGCCCGCCCTCGCTGGACCGTTGTGGCGCTAACAAAGCCGGCTTGTTCAACCATCAATCGGTGTGCCGCATTGAAGTGTCCGTAGGGGTAGCAAAAGTGGCGCACCGAAGTACCCAGTGCGGCCTCAAGCTCCTGTTTGCTACCTGCAATTTCATCCCGGGCGCTTGTCTCATCGAGCAACGTCAAGTCGCGGTGATTTCGCGTGTGGGCACCTACATCCATGCCGGCTTCAATCCACTGCCTGAATTCAGAACGATCCATCAAGGCTTTGCGAGGCACGCCCTTGTGCGCATCCCATTGGTTCCAAGTGCCAAAGGAACTGCTCACGGCATAGCAGGTTGCGGTAAACCCGTTCTTGACCAACACGGGAAGCGCGTACTGCAAATTGTTAAGGTAGCCGTCGTCAAAGGTAATGGCCACGACCCGGTCATCACGTTCACCGCATAGCCAGGGCTCGAGGTCCCGCATGGACACGCCGCGAAACCTCAGCAGACGCAGAATTGCCATCTGGCGCGCGAATGATTGCGGCGAAACAACCAGTCCACGCATTGGCGTACCTGAAGGTGGAGGACGATCCACCTGGTGGTACATCAATATGGGGATAGCTTGCTTCGTGATTTGAATCATGAAGTGAGGCGTGCCTATTGCGCGGGCAGCGACTGAGGAACTTTGCTGGAAATCTGCCCCAGAATGATCGCAGCTGCTGATTCGACTGAAATCGGCGGGACCTCCGAGGGTGCCCAATTGCCGTTCTTCCAGTCCAAATAAGCGGTCTCAAGCGCAATGGCGATGGATGCCGCGCTATCCCCTTCGGCGATATAGCCGTTGCGCTCCTGGACCAAACGGTCGAGTTCAGCATTGCGGTAGGTGCAGGCCAGCAGTGGGCGTTGTGCCCAGAAATACTCGAAGGTTTTTGCTGGAATGTATTCACTGCATTCGGGGGATGATCCGTGTATCAGAAGCAGTAAATGGACCCGCCTCATGGCACCATGAACTGCCTCATGCGCCAGACGACCATGAAACTCGAAGAGTGAATCGATGCCGGCTTTGCTTGCAGCCTGTCGCCCGATGGGGTCCAGATCGCTTCCAAACAAATCGATGACTAGGTGCGTACGCGCTTTCGGCTGCCTTTGGATAAAAGATGCAACGCCTTCCACAAACGCGCCAGTATTGCGGCTTCGCGACAAAGAACCGAAATGCCCGATGTGAAGCACGTCTACCGGTGGAGTTACAGCCTCACCCAGCATCTCTGCCGGGGGCATCGCACCGGCGTGTACCCAAAAACCACGCTCTTGGAGTTCGGGGTGACGTTGCCGTGCACTTTCCAGCGCCGCTCGGGTAAGCCACCAAGCCAAGTTAGCATGTTTGCAGATCAGCGCTTCCGTCTTGGCAACGCGTCGCAAATTGCGGCCTTTCATGGACTGCCCGGCGTGAATCATCGGGTCATGAACCTCGGCCACCCAGGCAATGCCAGTCAGACGCTGAAGCCAATATCCGGCCCAGTGAGCGCTGTAGGCCCCACCCGTCGTATAGATAAGAGTAGCGCGGTGTTGCCGGATCACTCGCAACCCGAAAAATATTGCACTAAGGGTCCAGGATGCGTGATTCTGCAATCCGCACAGCAATCGCTCAACGATGATTAGCGGTGCCAAGACAAGTGATAGCAGGCCGATAATGGCGCGGTATCCCAAGCCACGACCAATACGATCACTAAGCAAGTGCCGCGCGTCAAAACGCAGCGCCGAAGGACCGAGGGCGAAGGCCTGAATATGCGGATGCGTTGTCGCCCTTCGACCCATGGGCGCACTGATCACAACCGGCGTGATCCCTCTGGAAATCAGCATGGGAATCTTGTCGGTAATCACTTGGCTTGCCGCCCGGCCATCCATATTGAAACAATGCGACAGAACCAACCAGCTTGTGGCGGAGTCCGCGTTGCGGTGAGGTGAAGTGGGTGACGACTTATGCATTTTGTACTTTGGATCGCTCCCATTGCCGGATTTGGGCGTAAATGAGCGTGATGGACAATCCAAGAAAGGCGGTTTGCATGGAAATCGTGAGCATGCAGTCTACCAGCCCAAAGATGACATAAGCCACAACGGTGACGCTCCCAAGGTACGCCGCCCACCGAATTCTAAGGTTGGCGCTGGCCAAGCGTCGGGCAAATGCGGTCAGGAAGGAAATGTACATCGCAGCGACCGACAGTGCGCCCGCGATGCCGGTTTCGACCAAAAGAAACAGCATCTCGTTGTGGCTATGGTCGAATGTTGCCGCTTTGGTTGTAATAACTCCGTTTTCGGCCAGCAGCTTGAGCTCCCCGGGAAAATTGCCTTTGCCGACCCCCAGCAATGGGTGCTGAAAGAAGATTTGGGTTGATGCGTCCCAAAGCTGAAGTCGGATGCCCATTGAGCTATCGATTGACTCCCCGGAGTGCGATGCAATTTGCATGAAGCCTTCAATATAGCGGTGCTTTAGCAGCGCTGCAGTCAACCCAATCATTGCCAATGCTGCGACCAAGGCCCAGCCGCGTCGCTGAATGCCCCCCCATTGACGCAGATATATTGCATACAGACTGAACGCCAATGGCATGAAGAGCATGATGGCCCGGGACTGACTGGCTATGGCAGCACCCAGCCCCAAGATGGAACATACGATCAAGACGCGCCGTTCAAATGGCTTGCAACCCGTCTCGGGCAAGGCTGAAAAGGCAAGTATGAGAGCGATACATCCGAAATGTATGGGATTGGCGAAGCTGTTGGTGGCCCGGTTGAGTTCGACTGGATTGGGCAAATTAACGGTCCACACCGCCCAAGCTGCCGCGCCAATACAACCCAGCGCGCAGCCCTGGCGATAAGCTTTCAAGACGGGCATGTCGGCGCGCACCAGAAACCACAGAATGGGGGCCGCCAAGGCGAGGCGCAACGGCGCGTCAAATTGCCTCCATGGGTAGTGGTTTAGCCAAACAAATCCAAACAACACTACGCCAGGATAAAACAGAAGTGATAGGCCCAACCAGCGCTCTTCGTTGGTCAAGCCTTGAGTCCGCCTCTTGGTCAACCCTAGAATGGCCAATAAGCACAACAGGGCCAGGCAGATTTGCGCGACCGATTTGACAGCAAGTATCAATGCCGGGGCCAGTAACGCCAAATAGGGAACCGGTCGCAGCATCTGCTCAGCAGCTTGTTTCATGACTGGAAGATAACACCCGGTCATTCCGTGTTGCCAAGCTGCTCTCCATCAGGTCCGCACCCTGGTTCAGATTCCGCCGCTTGTTCCTGGGGCTGGTTAGGGTTTTTGTCATTCGGGTTCGTCCTTCGTGCAGATTTTAGGTGCAGAGAATCTACACTCTGACTTTCTTCAACCCCGTGCTCCGAATGCCTTCATTTGATTGGCCCCCACAGATTACGCTGCGCGAAGTCGGTCTGCGCGATGGCTTGCAAAGCATTGCCCGCGTCCTGCCCACCGAGCACAAGCTGGAGTGGATTCGCGGGGCCTACGCAGCCGGCCTGCGCGAGCTCGAAGTCGGCTCGTTCGCCAGCATGGGTATGCGCACCGGGGTGGACTTTGAACAGCTGGTTGCCCTGCGCACCCAGCTCGCGCAGTGGCTGTCGGGCGAAACCTTGCACGGTGCGGCGGCGCGCGCCGGGCTGCCCCTTTTTTTGCGCAAAACCTCTTTGGAGTCAACCCCATGACATACGCCAGAACCCTGCCCCTGGAGGGCCTTAGGGTGGTCGAATTCACGCACATGGTGATGGGTCCGACCTGCGGCATGGTGCTGGCGGATATGGGCGCCGAAGTCATCAAGGTCGAACCGATTGAAGGCGACCGTACACGCCATTTGCTGGGCTCGGGGGCCGGGTTCTTCCCCTTGTTCAACCGGAACAAAAAAAGCATTCAGATCAACCTGCAGCAGCCCGAAGGAGCCGCCGTGGCGCGCCGTCTCTGTGCCACAGCGGACGTGGTGGCAGAAAACTTCAAGCCAGGCACCATGGTCAAGTACGGCCTCGACTACCAAAGCCTTGCCGCCAACAACCCGCGCATCATCTATGCCAGCCTGAAAGGTTTCTTGCCCGGCCCCTACGAGCATCGCACGGCGCTTGATGAAGTGGTTCAGATGATGGGCGGACTGGCCTACATGACCGGCCGCCCTGGCGACCCCTTGCGCGCAGGAACCAGCGTGAACGACATCATGGGTGGCATGTTTGGTGCCATCGGTATTCTGGGTGCCTTGATTCAGCGGGGCGTCACAGGGCGCGGCCAGGAGGTGCAGTCTGCCCTATATGAAAACAATGTGTTTCTGGTCGGTCAACACATGATGCAGTACGCCATTACCGGTGTCCCTGCCGAGCCGATGCCCAACCGAATCTCGGCATGGGCGGTCTATGACGTGTTTACCGTCAGAGACGGCGAACAGATATTTCTGGCGGCGGTTAGCGATGCGCAGTGGACCACATTTTGTGATCTGCTGGGCTTTGCCGACCTCAAGGACGACCCGCGCTATGGCAGCAACAATGCGCGCGTCGAACTGCGGCACACCTTGCTGCCCGAGTTGCGCCGACGCCTGGCCACCTATACTGCAGCCGAGTTGTCCGCGTGGTTCGAGCAAGCCGGACTCCCCTATGCGCCGATTGTCAAACCCGAAGAACTGTTCGATGATCCCCACCTGAAAGCCACTGGCGGCCTGGCCGATGTGCGCCTGACCGACGGACCGCGTGCCGGCCAACTGGCACCGGCCGCGCTACTGCCCCTCACCCTGGATGGACAGCGCCTGGGGGTTCGGATCCACCCACCTACGCGCGGGCAGGACACCGACGAATTGCTGAGCGGCCTGGGTTTGTCGGCACAAGAGATTGCGCATTTGCGCCAACAACGGTCTGTGGCTTAAGCCGCAGAATAGTCAATCCACCGAGCAAGAAAGGCACCTTATGAAGCACCCGATCTCCCGTCGCAACGTCCTGTCCTGGATCGCCACATCTGCGACCTCTGTCCTGTCCATGGCACCGTTGGTGGCGCTGTCCCAAAGTGATCGCCCGGTCAAGTTCATCCTGCCCAATGCCACTGGTTCGGGCGTGGACACCATCACCCGTGCAGCGGCGCCTGCTTTGGGTAAAGCACTGGGCGCCAACGTGGTGGTGGAAAACCAGGCCGGTGCCAGCGGAGTGATCGGCCTGCAGGCTCTGACCAAGAATCCGCCCGACGGCTTTACTTTGTCCATGGTGTCGAACAATGTGGTGATCTTTCCCAGCGTGATCAAGAACCTGCCGTTTGATATGCCCGGCGACTTTACCCCCATCGCCATCGTGGGCAGCACCCCCATGTTACTGATTGTCAACCCGCAACGGGTCAGCGCAAGCAACAGCAACGAATTCATTGCCGCGCTGAAGGCAAAGCCTGGCGCCCTGAACTTCGGCTCTGGGGGTACCGGCACCATCTTGCACCTGGCAGCAGAAATGTTTCTCGAAGAGGCCAAGGTGTCAGCGCGCCACATTCCCTACAAGGGCGTGGGCCCGATGGTGACCGACCTGCTCGGCGGCCAGATTGACTTTGCGGTTGTAGCACTCCCCAGCGTGCAGCAGCACATCAAGTCGGGCGCCTTGCGCGCCATTGGCATGTGCGCCGACAAACGCACCGCGGCAGCCCCCGAGATTCCGACTTTTGTCGAGCAGGGCCTGACCAGCTATGTCATGGAGGCCTGGTTTGCCGTCATCGGCCCCAAGGGCATGGCCGCAGCGCAGGTCAGCCGGGTGCACGACGCCGTGGCC
>JAIPCE010000220.1 GCA_021738345.1 Rhodoferax sp.
CTGTCCGGGCTCTGCATCGATGGCTGTGATCACGCCGGAACTATCGGCCACCAATCGGGTATAGCCCGCCTGATTGGTCTGTGCTGCCGCCTGCGCCCGGGCCTGGTCGAGTTGCGCTTGCGCGGCTTTCAAGGTGGCTTCACGCCGCTCCAACTCTGCACTGCTGATGAAATTTTGCTCGCGCAGGTCACGAAAACGCTTGAAATCAGCCGCCGCCAAAACATGGTTGGTGAGCGCGGCTGCGACCTGGGCTTGCGCTGCCTGGGCCGCCAACTGGAAGTCCTGCGGATCGAGCTGGGCCAATACTTCGCCCGCTTTGACATGCTGTCCCAACTCCACCTGGCGCCTGGTCATCTTGCCACCAACCCGAAATCCGAGACGCGAATCGACGCGGGCACGCACCTCGCCGGAAAACTCGGTGGTTGATTGCAGAGACCCGGTTGCCACCGAAATCACTTTGACTGAGCGCAAAGGCTCATCCATCGGTACCGGTTTGGAGCACGCCGCAAGCAGCCCGCTAGCCAACAGCACAAGCGCTGTCGTGTTGAAATAGTGACGCATGAAATGAAGTAAAGAGGGAACTACGCTCGATTGCCCCGCCGCTGACGGTGCCGGCCTGCTGCAAGGCGGGACAACGACACCCGAACAATTTTGCGCAAATCCTGTTAATGACCTACCGGTTAGTAATTTAAGACAATTGCGCCAAACTGTCAAGTTGCCGGTCCACCTGTCCACCTGACCCAGCACCCGCCGAGTGGCGTCAACATATTTGCGATGAACGCAAAAATTTCATGGCCCGTGCGGCCTTGCGGGCGCATACGATTGTCATAATCGACGCCCAATAGGGTTGAACCTACGTGATTCAGGAGATAGCAAATGGCTAAAGGAATGATATTGGCAGCCGGTCAGGGTACCCGGGTGCGCCCATTGACCCGCGACCTGCCCAAACCCATGGTGCCAATCCTGGGCAAGCCGGTCATGGAGTATCTGATCGAACACTTGGCGCGCCATGGCATTACCGAAATCATGGTCAATGTGGCCTATCACCACCAAAAAATCGAAGAGTATTTTGGCGATGGCAGCCGATGGGGAGTCGAACTGGGTTACTCCTATGAAGGAGTTCGCGAACACGGCGACATTTTGCCCCGGCCCATGGGCTCGGCCGGGGGCATGCGGCGAATTCAGGATTTCAGTGGCTTTTTTGATGCAACCACCCTCGTGCTGTGTGGCGACGCGCTGATCGACCTCGACATTAGCGCTGCCGTTGCGGAACATCACGCCAAAGGCGCAATGGCCAGCGTGGTGGCGCTTGACGTGCCGTTGCAAGACGTGCAATCCTATGGCATTGTGGTAGCTGACGGCGACGGCCGGATTCAGTCCTTTCAAGAAAAACCCCACCCTGACGAGGCCAAATCGACCCTGGCCAGTACCGGCATCTACATCTTCGAACCGGCCGTACTGGAACGGGTTCCTTCTAGCAAGATCTATGACATTGGTGCCGAACTCTTTCCGCAACTGGTTGCCGAACGTCAGCCCTTCTTTGTGCAGAACCGCCCCTTTCATTGGATCGATATTGGCCGCGTCAGTGACTACTGGTCGGTACTGCAACGGGTTCTCAAGGGCGAAGTTGAAAACATGCGCATTCCCGGCAAACAGGTCAGACCCGGTGTCTGGGTCGGCCTCAACACTTCCATTCCCTGGGACCAGGTCAAGATTACCGGCCCGGTGTATATCGGCTCAGGCACCCGGGTCGAGCCTGGGGCCACTATTACCGGACCCGCCTGGATCGGGCATGGCTGCGCCATCCGCTCCGGCGCCAAGGTCACGCGCAGTATCTTGTTTGAGTACACCCGCATCGCCGCAGACATGCACTTCAATGAAATGATCGTATCGCGCCACTACTGCGTTGACCGCGACGGCGAAACCCTGTACCGCGGTGACGATGCGGCCCAACTGCGCTGGGGCGATGCGCGCGCCTGAAGATTGGAACCCGCCATGCACATCGGAGTACTCGAAGACGACAGTGACCAGCTCGCGCTGATCTCTCTCTGGCTTGAAACAGCGCACCATTCGTGCCGCGGATTTGGTACCACCGCTGACTTTCTGGAGGGCATCAAGAAAGAACGTTTCGACCTGCTGCTGCTTGACTGGATGTTGCCAGACGGCACCGGAGCAGACGTGCTGCAATGGATTCGCAGTAACCTGGGCTGGGAAATTCCGGTGCTGGTGATCACGGCGCGCGACGACGAGGCCACCGTAGTCTCGGCCCTGAGCCTCGGAGCTGACGATTACCTCGTCAAGCCGCCCAAACCCATGGAGATGCTGGCCCGCCTGGAAGCCGTCGCGCGTCGCGTCAAACCTGGTGGTTTGCCGGTGCTGCGGCTGGGCGCGTTTGTGGTGGACGTGCAGCGCCATAGCCTGGCTCTGGACGGCGTTGCCCTGACGCTGACCCAGAAAGAATTTGACCTGTCGGTGTATCTTTTTCAAAACCCCGGCAAGCTGCTGTCTCGAGACCATTTGTTGAACAAGATTTGGGGCATCAACTCCGAGGTCGACACCCGCACCGTCGACACCCACATCAGCCGCTTGCGCAAAAAGCTCAAGCTCGATGGCACCAAAGGCTGGAAGCTCACTCCAATTTACGGTTTTGGCTACCGTTTTGACCGGGTGGACGACCTCGATCCGGCATGAAAACAACGGTTCTGTATGCCGGCCTGGCGTCGCCCCACGCGGGCTGGGTCGCCATCGATGAGCTAGCCGAATTGCTGGGCAGCTATTTTGAGGCCGAAGTGCTGTCGCCTCAAACCGTCGCCAAGCCCTGGACCGGCCACTTTATTCGCCGCCACCAAACCCATTACGCCCCGCTGCAGACCCACGGTGGAGACGTTTTGATTGTCGTGGCACGCGGGCCGGGCGACCTTGCCATGATCAATGCGATTGCAGACTGCCGAAAAAAATTTCAGCGTATCGTGGGTTTTGTCACCGACTCGTACTTCACGCCGGGCTTTGTCCGAGAAACCGCGCTGTTTGATGCGATCACCGTCACGGCCCATGAAGACATTGACTTTCCAAAAAACCGATTCAAGCTCCCGGTGCACCAGTTGTACCAGGGTGCCGACTGCCTCACCTGGATTCCGAGGACGCACGCGGCACGTGACATTGATGTCATCGGTTTTGGCCGCACTCCACCCTCCTACCAACAGTGTTTTGCGGCAAAATTCCACCCGGCCAGCTCACCCCATTTGTACCTGCATTCCCCGTTGGGTAATCTGGCTGGCAGCAACGTGCACCTGGAACGTGGCATGTTGTTCAAGCTGCTGCAGCGTACCCGGCTCTCGCTGGCGTTTCATTTGTATGTGGAGCCGCAGGGCAGCCGGCCGCGCTCGATGATGGTGACTAGCCGCTGGCTGGAGTCCCTGCTGTCAGGCTGCATCGTGGTCGGCAAGCGTCCGACCTCGCGCATGGCAGATGACATGCTGTTTTGGCCAGGTGCCACGATCGAGCTTTCCGACCACCCTGCCACCGCGGCTGCCGAAATTGAGGCCTTGCTGGCGAATCATGCCGCCCTAGAGCCCCAAAGGCACAGCAATATGCTGCACATGGCACAACACCATGACTGGCGTTACCGCATCCAGCGCTTTTGCCAGGTGATGGAATTGCCGGTGCCAGGCGCTTTGCTGGACGACCTTCAGCGCCTTGGTGCGCTCTGCGCCCAACTGCGAGCATAACGCAGCCGGCCGGAATCTGAAGAGGATCGCGGGCACGCGCAGTCGTTAGGTCGGCCAGCGGCATTATCGAGTGGATCGGCCGGGAAACTGGCTGCTGCGAGTTCACACTTTTGCCACGCTGTTGGGGCCGGTAGGCCATACGATTCACCCCCATGAGCACACAGCCTATCCCCATGGCCTATCTGGTCAGCATGTATCCCGCGATCTCGCACACCTTCATCTTGCGTGAGGTGCAACGGCTGCGCGACCTGGGACACACCATCTTCACGGCTTCCATCAACCGTCCCGACCGCGCAGTCGGCGCCATGGAAGCCTACGAAGAGAAGGAACTGCGCGACACGTTTTTTGTCAAGTCACAGGGCGGAGTCGGCGCACTGGGAGCACTCCGGTACTGGCTACTCCGGTCACCGGTAGCCGTGCTGCGCATGACCACACTGGCACTGAAATTGGGTAAAGACGGAAGCCTGCTGTTTGGCCTGGCCTATGCCCTTGAGGCCTTGCTGGTGGCGCGCTGGATGCAGCAGCACGGCGTGCAGCGCCTGCATGTGCATTTTGGTAGCGTGGGGGCGACCATCGGCGTACTGGTCAAGCAACTGAACCAGGCGCATTTGTCCTACACCATTCATGGTCCCGACGAATTTGATGACGTGTCGGGCCAGCATTTGTCACTCAAAATGCAGGAAGCCGACGCGGTGGTCTGCATCAGCCAGTTTGCGCGGGGCCAGCTCATGCGCATCAGCCACCCCAACCACTGGTCCAAACTCCGCGTCTGCCGCCTGGGGGTGGACCCGGCACAATTTACCTATATAGAACGTAGCGCCGTGGCAAGCACCACCCGCTTGCTGTGCGTGGGCCGCCTGGCGCCGGCCAAATGCCAGGTGCTACTGGTGCAGGCCTGTGCCCGCTTGCGGGACCAGGGTCTGAATTTCTCGCTCACCCTGGTGGGCGATGGTCCAGACCGACCCCACGTCGAGGCGGCGATCGAACAATTCGGACTCCAGAAAGTGGTGAAACTAACAGGTTCACTGAACCAGCAGGCGGTGCGTGCACAGTTCCAGCAGGCGGACATCTTCGTGCTGCCGAGTCTCGCGGAAGGCATACCGGTCGTGCTGATGGAAGCCATGTCCAGTGGTGTGCCCTGCGTTTCGACCCCCGTGAATGGCATTCCGGAGCTGATTCAGCATGAGCGCACCGGCTTGCTCGCCACGCCCGGCGATCTCGACAGCCTCTGCACCCAGCTCCAGCGCCTGATACAAGACCCTGCACTACGCCAGAAACTGGCACGTGCCGGACACGCCAAAGTGCTCAGCGATTTTGACCTGAACCGAAACGTATCAAAACTGAGCCAAATCTTCACCGAAGTCCAAGGAGCCAGCGCATGACCCGCCCCGACCTCTCAATTCTCGTCATCACCCGCAATTCGTCACGCTTTGTGGTGCCCCTGCTAAGCCATCTGGCGCAAGAACTCAAGAGCCTGTCAGCAGAGGTGATCGTAGTGGACAACGCCTCGCGCGACGGCACTGCCAAGCGCATCGCGCGGCAGTTTCCGTGGGTGCAATTGATGGTCAGCAAAAAAAACCTGGGACTCGCCGCTGCGAATAATCTGGCGGCAAACCTTGCGCTAGGTCGCTATATGTTGCTGCTAACCCCCGAGGTGGTTCCCCAGATCGGAACCTTGCGCCAGGCCATTGACCTGCTCGACACACAGACCGAGGTCGGTCTGATGGGCGGCGAAATCATTTCCACCTATGGCAAACGGCTCCCCTTGGGACGCATGTTCCCGACCCTGCGCGACGAATTTTTTACCATGTCAGGCTTGGCTGCGCGCTTCCCCCGCCATCCCTTGCTTGCCCGTTTTGACCGCCGCTGGGCCAACCCGGACCAGCCCGCGGTGGTGGACTGGGTTCCGGGAACCTTCATGTTCATTCGAACCCAACTTTTCGAACAATTGGGCGGCTTCGACGAGCGCTTCTTCATGTACTACGAGGAAGTCGACCTGGGCCGACGCATCCAGCAACTGGGCCATGGCGTGCATTACTGGCCTGAAATCAAAGCCGTGCAAGTGGACGTCTCATCAAGCGAACCCGCCTTGATCGATGAACTGCCCGAGGTGCCACCCGAGGGTGAATCCCGGTTCGGTGCCCAGTTACAGTATTGGCGCATGCGCAGCGGACTGCTGTATTACCGAAAGCACCATGGAGCCCTCGGTGCGTTGGGGATCTTTTGCCTGGAATGGTGCTGGAACAAACTGCGGCAGATCAAGGCCACGGCGCAGCACAAGGTTGCCAAGGCGGAATATTTTTCTGACCATTGCGCCGAACTCTCCCAAGCCTGGCGCGACACCCGCGCCGGCGCCAAGACCCAGACGGCCCTGCAAACCGTGCAACGCTGAACACTTATGAACCTTCCTATAGAAACACTGCGCGGTCTGGCGTGTGTGCTGCTGGTGGCCTACCACGTCATTGGTGCAGACCCAGAGCGTGGGCTGCAAATTGCGGATGGTTGGGTGCGGTGGCTCAATGACGGACTTGCCTACGTGCGCATGCCACTGTTCACTTTCTTGTCGGGTCTGGTCTATGGGCTGCGGCCGTTCAGCGGCAACAGCCGTGCATTTTTGACCGCCAAGGCGCGTCGCTTGCTGGTACCTATGTTAGTCGTCGGGACCCTGTTTGCACTTTTGCAATCCCTGGTGCCCGGCACCAACGCCAGCATCACCGACTGGAAACTGCTGCACCTGCAACCGGTGGCGCATTTTTGGTTTGTCGAGGCGCTGTTTTGGGTCTTTCTGGCGGTTTGGGCACTGGAGCATTGGCCGCCCATCAAGACCCTGCCTGGCTTTGCACTAGTTCTGGCCGTGGCTTGCGGCGTGTATCTGACGGTTCGCGGCTGGAGCTGGCTCGGTATCGAGGGCGCACTGTATCTCATGCCCTACTTTCTGGTCGGACTCGCCATGTCACGGTTCTCTCTGCGCCAACATCTGGTGCGGCCGTGGGTGCGTGCCGCGCTGCTGCTGATTGGCCTCGGTCTGGTGCTGTCCATGGGTGTTCCGACGCCCAACCCGGATCGGCGAACAGTGGCGATACTGCTGACCGGCATCGCCCTGTGTCTGCTATGCCTTAGTCTGGGGCTGCAATGGCGCTGGCTTTCGGCCATTGGGCGCTACTCCTATTCGATTTACCTGTTTCATGTGTTCTTTGCTGCGGCGATTCGCATTGCGGCACATCGGCTGGGTGTCCACCTGACGGCACTCGACTTCATCCTTGGACTGCTGTTTGGACTGCTCGGCCCGATTCTGCTCGAACGTCAACTGGTCGCCCACCGGTGGCCGGCGCTCTTACTGCTGGGGCGTACCCAGCGGCGCAAAGCATCGGCAACTGAACCGCTGCATCGCCTGACCACCGCCCATTGAAAAGTCCGAACCGATGGACATTTTGTACGACGCACTGCGCGAGGCGCTGCCCATCTGGGAACGCGCCGTCGGCAACACGGGCTGGTTCCATGGCGTGGTGGTCGTGGCATACCTGAGTGCAGCCTGGTTTTGCCTGGTCAACGCGCACATCGCCCGGCAATCGGATGAACCCGCTGCGGTCTGGTACCTCGCCGTCACAGTGCTGTGCCTGCTGGCTTGCAATACCCTGCTCCAAGTGGATTTGCTGTCGACACTGGTGCTGCGAGGCATCGCCAAAATTCAGGGTTGGTACGGTGCGCGCCGGGAATTGCAGTACACCGTCGTGGCACTGGTGGCTGTGCTTGGGATCGGTTTGGCGCGACGGCTGCGGCACCAATTTATCAACAGCGACACGGCATCAGAGCCGGTCGCGCTGGGGCTGACCGTCTTGCTGGCACTCTTTGCCGTGCGCGCCATCTCGGCCCACGGCACCGATGCGATGCTGAACGTGCGCCTGGCCGGGATGTCTGTCGGTCGACTCATCGAGCTGACCGGGATTGCGCTGGTGCTACACGGCGCGCGGCGCTGTTTGCAGCACCGTTGAGCCATGCGCCTGCCTCGCGGTGTTCACAGTCTTGTGACGCTTGCCCGGCCCTGAAGCCCTAGCATTCAAGGCCAAGAAGTTCCAGACGGCTGCAACGGTTCGCAGGGTCTGGAAAATTCGCTGTTGAACCGTGAGGACCCTGCCGTGATCGTTATCAGCGCCACCTTTGTTGCCGAGCCACTTGCCAATCCGATGACTCTGTTGTTGACTGAGCTGGGGCTGGACCTGCCATTGCAATTTGCACCCTACCACCAGGTGTTTCAACAACTACTCACCCCCGGCAGCCACTTTGACCAGAACCGCAAAGGCAATAATCTGGTGCTGTTGCGGCTGGAGGACTTTGTGCGCGAAGAACGTAACAGCGACACAGCTTGCCAAACCGTGGCCCGCACGGCCGACGAGCTGGCCCGCGCGCTTGAGGCCTTTGCCGGTCGGCCGCACGGACCCGTGGTACTGGCACTACTGGAACCTACGCCCGGGCTGGAGCCTGCGCTGGTCCGCGCCATTGCCAGCGCCAACATTGCACTTGCAGCGCGTGTGTCGGTACTGGATGGCATCTCGTTACTGGACGCACAGGCGATTGAGCGTGTGGCCGGTACCGAGCGATTTGACGCCCGGCGTGATGCGCTAGCGCACATTCCCTATACCGATGCCCACTTTGCGGCCCTGGCACTCGCCTTGGCACGTCACCTGCACGCCTTGCGCGTCCCAGCCGCCAAGGTGCTTGTGCTGGACTGCGACAACACCTTGTGGCGCGGCGTGATCGGTGAAGACGGGGTGCACGGCATCACCCTGAGTCCGGCCTATCTGGCGCTGCAGGAGTTTGCTATTGCGCAGCAGCGCAAGGGGGTGCTGCTGTGCCTGGCCAGCAAGAACTCGGAGGCCGATGTGCTCGCCGTGCTGGAACAACGCGACGACATGCGCCTGCGCCCCAGCGATGTGGTGGC
>JAIPCE010000003.1 GCA_021738345.1 Rhodoferax sp.
CGACGAGGCCATGCTGCTTGACGCCAATGGTTTTGTGTCGGAGGGTGCCGGCGAAAACCTGTTTGTCATAAAGGGCGGCGTGGTCTATACCCCTGACCTGTCCGCCGGGGCACTCAACGGCATCACCCGCAACACCGTGTTCCACATCTGCAAAGACCTCGGACTCGAAGTGGTACAAAAACGCATCACCCGCGATGAAGTCTATATCTGCGACGAAGCCTTCTTCACCGGCACCGCCGCCGAGGTCACCCCCATCCGCGAACTCGACCGCATCGAACTAGGCACCGGCTCCCGCGGCCCCCTCACCGAAAAAATTCAGACCGCCTTTTTCGACATCGTCAACGGCCGCAACCCGAAGTACGCTGGTTGGCTGGCAAAAACTTCGGCGTAACAACGGGCGTTTGCCAAGAGGTATCCATGAACACATCAAGCATTGAACTACTAGCCGCCGACCTGAACCAACAGGGCGGTGTTTTTTGCCCCTCGCCGAAAGCAAAAATGGAAACTTGGAACACCCATCCCAAGGTGTTTCTCGATGTCGGCCACAGTGGTGAAGCCAAGTGCCCGTATTGCGGCACAGTCTACAAACTCAAGGCGGGCGAGCACTTCGCCGGGCATTGAACCGCACTTGCACGCAGCCCTCGTGCCTCCAGCGCACGCAACGCTGAGGATTCCGACGTGAAGCATCCGCGTTCACTGGTTATTGCGCCGCAGTGGATAGGCGACGCGGTCATGACCGAGCCGCTGCTGCGGCGCTTGCATATGCGTGGCGAAATCCTCACCGTGGGTGCCTTGCCCTGGGTGGCACCGGTCTACCGGGTGATGCCGCAAGTGGAGCGAGTGCTTGAGTTGCCGTTTTTCCATGGTGGCACGCAATGGGCCGAGCGCAAAAGTTTGGCACGCCAATTGCGCGGTCAGTTTGATGCCGCGTACGTTTGCCCCAACTCAATCAAAAGCGCATTAGTCCCCTGGTGGGCCGGTATTGCTGTGCGGACGGGCTACCACGGTGAAGGGCGCTGGCTGATGCTAAACCGGCGTCTGGCGAACCCGCCTCCAGGGGCCAGATCGCCTATGGTGGCGTTTTATTCGGCGCTCAGTGGTGAGGCCGATCTCAGCGCGGACCGGCCGGTGCTGCACTTGGCCGAACCGATAGTCGACGCTGTTTTGTCGCAACTAAAGCTCCGGCGTGGCAGCTATTACGTGCTGGCACCCGGATCAGAGTACGGCTCGGCCAAGCGCTGGCCTGCGTCCCACTACGCAGCATTGGCGCGCCAGCTCAACGCCCGGTCCATTCTGCTGGGTTCGTCGAGAGAGCGGGCCTTATGTGCCGACATCGCCCGGGCGGCTGATGGGGGGCAAGGGCGACAATGCCTCGATTGGTCGGGTCGCACCACGCTGGACCAGGCGCTGGCGGTACTTGCAGGCGCGCGTGCCCTCGTGAGTAACGACTCGGGCCTGATGCACGTCGCCGCTGCATTGGGCCTGCCGCAGGTGGCACTGTTTGGCTCATCGAGCCCGCTGCACACCCCGCCCCTCAATCCTCGCGCCACCGTGCTGTGGCTCAAGAACGATGCCAACTACCTGCCCGCCCTCGACTGCGCCCCCTGTTATGCCCGTGAATGCCCCTTGGGCCACACCCGCTGCCTGGTTGACATCCAGCCGTCCCAGGTGCTGCAAAACTTGGCATGACGGGCGTAGACCCAGACAAGCCGCCAGCAGCCCACTTGGCCACGTCCAAGTAATCTAGATCCACAGCATTGCTCGCTCTGCCCACCCCGCAACGCAGCTAGTCCGCACGTTCCTCCTGGCCCGGGCGCGGCTGGATGGTCCGGCTGCCGGACCACCATCGCCGATGGGACCCCGGCAGATCGGACGTGTCGCGAGGCCGCCTTTTGCAACGCCCGAGAATGGGTTGGCCGCTGCCGGGACTCTCCTGGATAGGAAAGCACTGAGATCAACTCAGGATTTCCTTATTGGCGCTAAGGACTGCCCGATTGTAGGAATCAGCAAGAATCCGCATGATGCTGCCATGGCTTGGAAGCTACCCCATGAAACTGACCCCCTCCTGTCATTCCGCGCGCAGTTACCGAATCCATGATGCTCCAGCGTGGACCGGGCGACTTCGCGCGGGGTGACGTGGTATGCGCGGGGTGACGTGATCTGCAATTCGCTGATCTTTGCGCATTTCACATTAATAAACATATCGGTAAAGTACTTGGAGACCAAATGAAACACACAATCAGCCTGCTGGAAAGCAACCGGGCTGACGAAGAAATACTTGCTTCCATCTGCCCTCAGGGCATGGACAGTCTTCGGGGTACACGGGTCCTGGTCGTCGATGATGACGACTTCTGTCTGGAGCTTGCAAGAAGCGTCCTGGAAGAAATTGGCGTGAACGTGACCACGGTCAGCAGTGGATTTGTCGCATTGGATGTTCTTAAGTCAGTGACTTTTGACTGCGTCTTCATGGACTACGAGATGCCAATCATGAATGGCATCGAAACCACCTTGAAAATTCGTGCCGATCCGAGGTCTTCAGCCACCTGCGTGATTGCCCTGACTGCAAACTCCTCTTTAGGTGATCGCGAGCGATACCTGTCTTCTGGCATGAATGACCTCGTAGGTAAACCCTATAGAGGGGAACAACTCATTGCGGCACTCGCAAAGCAGATGGGTGCCAAATGAAACGGTTTGACGTGCAATTGAATTGATTCAAGCGAGTTCAACGATCGGGTTAGGACTGGGCGTCAATCAAGGCGGCGTTGCTGGCATGGCGACACAGCGTTCGACTTGATGGTTCTTCACTATATATTGACACCCTGGGAGGGGGTGCATTTCTGGTAAATCAAAATAATAGGAAAATTATGCAACTGCGGAATAATTCAAAACAATCCGATGGGATTGATGGCATCTATTTAATACTGAACCGTTGGAACGTAAAAACCAAGCTTGGAATTCTTTCCACCTTCGGTGTGGTCGTATCTGTATTGCTATCTTCCATTCTCCTGTTCAAGGAGTATTCATCGGGTTACGAAAGTCGAAAAATATCGATCCGACAAACTGTGGAGGTGGCCACTTCCATTGTCAACTGGGCGCATAAGCAGGAACTAACCGGAAAATTGACCAGAGAGCAGGCACAATCGTTTGCAGTGAGTGCACTGAATGAGGCACGCTATTCTGGCGAAGAGTATTTCTGGGTCAATGACCTCAATGGCCTGATGGTGGTGCACCCCATGAAACCATCCCTGAACGGAACCAATGTTCTGGGCATGGCAGACCCGAATGGCAACAGTATCTTTGTCCAGTTCATCGGCATCGTCAAGACCACAAATTCGGGCTATCTGAATTACGCATGGCCCAAACCCGGCAAAGACGATCCGGTTGAAAAAGTATCCTATGTGACTGGATTCAAGCCCTGGGGATGGGTCATTGGCTCGGGAATGTATATGGATGATTTGCGTTCAGATTTTCTCGCAGGCCTGACTGGTGTTATCGCCGCCCTGTCTGCTGCTATAGCAGCAATAATTGTCATCTCCTTGACGCTGACCAAGGCAATCACCATGCCCCTGAATCGTGCGCTTGAAGTGGCAAAGAATATTGCCCACGGCAATCTTGAGAACGACACCTTTACAAGCGCCAACGATGAACCCGCCCAACTGCTCAGGTCCATGGGCGAAATACAAGCGACCATCATTGCGTTTGAAGCAGCACAACACGCGATGGCTCAGCAGCATACTTCAGGCATGCTTGACTATGTCATACCAACGGACAATCTGTACGGCTCATATCTTTCAATGACGGAGTCGGTCAACCGACTGGTTCAGGCACACATTGCAGATACCGAACACGTTATTGAAGTCATGGAGTTATATTCCAATGGCGAATTTGAGGCTTCCCTGGGGGAGTTGCCTGGGCAGAAAGCGCGTATCAGCGATGCGATGAATAGGGTTCAGAATGCACTGCAAGAGGCGGCTCAGAGTGCCAAACTTATTGCGGCTGCAGTCGAAGCTGCCGGCAAAGGCGACTTCAGTGGCCGAATCGATCTGGCTGGAAAGAGCGGATTCTTTGCCACCTTGTCAAATGAAATGAACCAGCTTGTTTCTACCAGCGCGCAGGGCCTGAATGAGGTTGCCAGCCTCCTCAGAGCTTTTGCACAGGGTGATCTGACCCAACGCATGCAAGGTGAGTACCAAGGACTATTTGGCGTGGTCAAAGACAGTGCAAATGTGACCGCCGAGAATCTCGCACGCATTCTGGGTGAAGTCAGCTCTGCCGGTCATGCGCTAAAGGGAGCCGCAAACCAGGTCAGCGCAACGGCACAGTCGCTGTCGCAGGCAGCGAGTGAGCAGGCGTCTTCTGTGGAACAGACTACCTCGGCCATTGAAGCCATGACGGAGTCGATCGACCACAACAGCAGCAATGCAAAGGTGACCGATGGTGTGGCGAGCGTTGTGGCGCGGCAAGCGCGGGATGGCGGCGAGGCGGTTGCCAAAATGGTGGCTGCAATGAAACAGATCGCAGACAAAATCACTGTCATTGATGACATCGCCTACCAGACCAACTTGCTAGCGCTCAATGCCGCTATCGAAGCGGCACGCGCCGGATCATACGGACTAGGTTTTGCCGTGGTCGCCTCTGAGGTGAGGCGGCTGGCCGTCAGAAGTCTGGATGCGGCCAAGGAAATCGATGAGCTTGCCAAAAACAGTGTTCACGTTGCCATAAATGCCGGAGAGTTGTTGGATGAAATCGTTCCGGGCATCCAGAAGACCTCCGATTTGGTCCGGGAAATCTCCGCCGCCAGTCTTGCTCAAAGCGAATCCATTTCGCATATTGGCTCAGCCATGAACCAAATGAGCAAGACAACCGTTCAGAATGCGTCGGCATCCGAGCAATTGGCGGCCACTTCCGAGGAGCTTTTGGGGCAGGCGGTGTCATTGCAGGACTCCATTGCGTTTTTCAGGATATGACGCATGCTTTTGAGCAAGTGCCGTTTATGCATCGCTGTGCATGCTAGTTGACCAGGACATCTTGGATCGTTGACACTAGAACCGACACTGACTCCTCGACTCAATCTGCTGCGGCGGGGGCAGGTTTGGCGCCCTCCACGGTGCCAAACTCGCAATACCGATTTTTACCCGCCACCTTGGCCCTGTACATGGCCTGGTCCGCTTGCCGCAACAACTGGTCGCCATCGAGATCGTCGGTCTGCGGGTAAAAGGCAACGCCCAGGCTGGCCGACACTTGCAAGGTGTCATCACCAAACACGGTGGGCTGCGATGCGGCATGGAGCAGGCGCTCAAGCAAGGGTTGGCAGGCGCTCGCGTTTTCAAGATCAATCAGCACAGCCACGAACTCATCGCCGCCAATGCGCGCCAGCGTGTCGCCCTCGCGCAGCGCCTGTTTCATGCGGCTGGCCAGCGCAATCAGCAAATGATCGCCGGCGGCATGCCCGTGGGCGTCGTTGACCGCCTTGAAGCCGTCCAGATCGAGATACACCACCGCCAGCAGTTTGCGGCGCCGCTGCGCCTGCACCATGCCGTGGCGCAGGCGGTCGGCTAGCAAGACACGGTTGGGTAAATCGGTCAGCACATCAAAGTGGGCAATGTGCTCCAGCTCGCTTTCGTGCACTTTCAAGGCGGTAATGTCAGAGAACAGTGCCACATACTGGTGCGCGACACCCGCCGCATTGCGCACCGCGCTGATGGTTTGCATCTGGGCGTACACCATGCCGTCCTTGCGCCGGTTCCAGACTTCCCCTTCCCAGTACCCTTGCTGCTGCAAATCGCACCACATGGCGCTGTAAAACTCACCCGACTGTTGTCCTGAGCTCAGCAGGCTCGGGTTCTTTCCCAGCACCTCGTCGCGGCTGTAGCCGGTGATGCGGGTAAAGGCGACATTGACATCCATGATGGCGCCCTCAGCGTCGGTAACGACGATTCCCTCGCGCGCGTGGGCAAAGACGGTGGACGCCAGGCGGCTGTCTGCATCGCGCTGATGACGCAACATGGCATAGCGCACAGCCCGGCGCAATGCGCTGGCTTGGCCGCCTTTTGTCAAATAGTCTTCAGCACCCGATTGAATCGCGGCCTGCGTGGCCAGCGCGTCGTCGAGCCCGGTCAGCACCACGATGGGTGCCTCCACCAGTTGGCGGCAGCGCTCGACGGTGGCCGGACCACTAGAGTCCGGCAGGTTGAGATCGAGCAAAACCACGTCAGGCAGCAGTCGCTGCCCATCAATGAGCGCTTGCGCCGCGCCGAGCGACGCGGCCAGATGCACCGTGAACGCGGCGCCGTGCTCCAGCAATTGCTGGCGAATCAGATAGGCATCGCCTGGCTCGTCCTCTATGACCAGGACCACTGCGGGACGCTCGAACGTCTGAAGCGTGACAGCTTTGCTCATGGTGATGCGCCCTCCACGGCGTCGACCCGACGCAGCGAGCGACACAAGGGCGATCGCAGCAGGTGATAGGTTGTCAGTGCGCGCAATGGCTGTAAGGCGCGTCCCCGACTCATGGTGTGTTCTCCTCTTGCAACAACGGCAGTACAAAGCAAAAGCGGGTGCCCAGCCCTTCCCCGTCGGATTCGACCCAGATGCGACCGCCATGGCGCTCCACGATCTTGCGCGCCACCGCCAGACCGATGCCATTGCCGTCGTACTGGTCGCGCGCATGCAGACGCTGAAACACCTTGAACAGACGGTCAAACTGGGTGGGGTTGATGCCAATGCCGTTGTCGGCCACACAGAAGCGCCAGCCACCACCGTGCGCCTCAGTGGTGACAGAGATATCGATCTCGGGCAGCCGATCCGGCACCCGGAATTTCACCGCATTGGCAATCAGGTTTTGCCACAGGCGGCTGAACTCGTCAGGGCTGGCAACGATTTGCGGCCAGACTCCAGTCACCCGCATGGTGGCACGTGCCTCCTGAATGGCTGGCGCCAGGAAGTGCAGTGCCTCGTCGACGACAGTGCGGCTGGCCAGCGCCTGCATGGGTTCACCCTTGCGGCCCACGCGCGAGTATTCCAGCAACGAGACCAGCATCTGGTCCATGCGCCTGGCGCCATCGACGGCAAAGTGCATCATCTCGCGGGTCTCGTGATCCAGCTTGTCGACCAGCACACGCTCCAGCAGTTGCACATAGCTTGTGACCATGCGCAGCGGTTGGCGCAGGTCATGCGAGGCGACGTAGGCAAACTGCTCCAGCTCGGCGTTGGAGCGCAGCAGGGCCTGGCTCTGTTGTTGCAAGGCCAGTTCGGCCAGTTTGCGCTCGGTGATATCGATACCGGTTACGGCGATGTAACGCTCCTGACCCGAAAACACGGGCTTTGCGTGAACCAATACCGAGATTTCTTCGTGATTGACACGTTGGTGAACGGCCTCGAAACTGCCTGCCTTCCCCATCGCCGCTGCCTCTATCGTGGTTTGCATGGCAGTCCGGTCTTGGGGGCGAGACCACCACGCTGTATTGGGGAAATACTGCCCTAGCACCAGTTCGCGGGGTGCTCCGATCACCGCCAATGCCGTCTGGTTGACCTCGAGCAGACGGCCAGATGAGTCCAAAATGCCCGCCAGAAACCCCGATTGCTCAAACAGACCGGCAAACAGTGCCTGGCGATAAGCTAACTGCTGGGTCGTTTCTGCCACGGCCGCCGCGCCCCTTTTCCAGCGCGCAACGATATACGCATAACCCAGCAGCAGCAGGCAGGCCAGGCCGGCTACGGCAGCCGCTTCCTGTCGCCAGACCGCCAGGTACTCTGTGCGCGACAACGCGACCTGCACATAGAAGGGATAAGCCTCCATGCGCTTGAAATTGCCAAGGCGTTCGACGCCGTCGGTACTTGCAGTAAAGCTGAGCACGCCAGCGCGCTCACCCGCTTCGATGCGTTGGCGCGTCGCGTTGTCCTTGGGCAGTGGCTGATTGAAGTCCTTTTCGTTGTGGCGCGGTCGGCGCTGCATGAGCTTGAAGGTCTCGCTGCTGCGCAACAGGACGCCGCCCTCGGCGCCCACATCCACAGCACCCATGACCTGGCCGATGCCCTCAAGTCCAATCACGGCGTTGGCCGTGCCCAAAAATCGACCTTGCGCGTCGCGCAGGGCACGCACCATGACGATCGACCACTGGCCCGTGGTACGCGCAATCTGGGCTTGCGAGAAACTGAGCGCTACCGTGGGGTTGTCGCGCAGGCGTTGAAAGTGGGGGCGGTCGGCAATATTGATGCCCTTGACACTGGGGTCGCTGGCATAGCGGAGTACGCCCTGGGCATCGAACACACTCAGTTCGGCAATCATCGGAAAACTGGCCTGGAGGTCAGTCAGCCGAAGACCGCCCCTGGTGTTCGCGGCCACAGGCAGAAGCGGATTCAGATCGGATGCGCTGACCCTGCGCGCGATATAGATCAGCACGCTGTCAATACGGGCGAAGTCACCTGACAAGTTCGCCTCGACCAACTGCACCAGCTTGTGCGTATTGGTAGCAGCATCTGCCTGTGCCTGGCGATAGCGGTCATAGACAAACAGGGACAGCAGGACCAGCAATGACAGCAGCGCCACCATGGACCAGGCGAGTGCGCGCGGCGTGATCGCGGGGTGCTTCATGAGCCGGCCAATTGCTAGCTGCCATCGGCTGGCGGCTTTGGCAAGCGAACCAGGTCGATCCAATAGTTTCCCAGGTCGCGAATGGCGGCCATGAACTGGACCACATCAATCGGTTTCGTGACGTAGCCTGCGGCACCCAGATCGTAGGATGCAACCACATCGCGTTCAACCTCGGAGGTCGTTACCACCACCACGGGAATATCGCGCAGATCGGGCAAATGTTTGATGGCGGCCAGAAACTCACGTCCATCCATACGCGGCATGTTGAGGTCAAGCAGGATCAGGTCGGGGCGAATTGCCCGCGCAAATTGCGCGCCCTGGCGTTGCAAATAGTCAAGCGCCTCGCGTCCGTCGACCACGTGATACAGGTCGGCCAGAATGCGGTTTTCCGCGATCGCCATTTTGATCAGGTGCGCGTCGGCCAGTTCGTCTTCGGCGAGCAAGATCACAAAGCGATGACTTTCCTTGGTCATGTCAATTTCTCCATAGCTAATACAAATACCAAGCGTGCGCCACCCGTGGCACTTTCCTCGAATCGTGCGGCACCACCACAACTCTCGGTGATCCGGCGCAGTATCGCCAGTCCGATGCCCGTGCCTGCGCTAGCACCTTCGTCACCCGCAGCCAGGCGCTCAAAAACGCGAAATACGCGTTCGCGGTATTGCGGTTCGACGCCGGCGCCGTTGTCACTCACGCTAAAACAGCTGGTACGGCCCTCGCGCTGGCCTGCTATCACAATCTGCAAGGGGCGTGCACTGCGGCCATGGCACAAGGCGTTGTCCAGCGCCACCTCAAACAGATCGTTGAGTCGGGGCTGGTCAATCCATGCCGGCGGCAAATTGCCCACGATAATGTCGGCGCCCGTTTGGTCGACGCGGGTTTTCCAGCGCGCCAGCAGTGAATGCACCGCATGCTGTGCATCAGACATTTGGACCACCCCGCGTGGCTGGTCTGCGGCCAGGTAGCGCTCGACGTCCCGCAGCAGGTTTTGTTGGCGGCGCGCCTGCTGCCCGATGAAGGTCAGGGAAAGCTGCGCCTCCGGGTTGTCTATGCGCCCAGCGAGTTGCCGGGTCAGGCGCTCAGCATAGATGGACATGCGCCGAGCCGGCTCTTGCAAATGGTGGGCCGTGACTTCCGAGAAGCGTTGCAGGTCGGCGTTACTGCGTGCCAGAGCCGTTTCCACGTTCTTACGCTCGGAGATATCCCGGTTGCTGGCACGTAGCCCCAGCGCCTGCCCCGATTCGTCAAAGACAGGTCGGCACACATGGGAAATCCAGCGCGTCTCACCGCCTTTGGTAACAATGCGGAAGTCAACCGGTAGCGGAACTCCCAGCGTTGAGAGACGGTGGTTGTGCCCCTCAAAAAGGGGCATGTCATCGGGATGGATGATGTCTGTCAGCAGTTCGGGATGGGCGTAGAACTGCTCCGCACTGTAGCCGCTGATCTGCTCGCACGAGGGCGATATGTAGCGCAGCGTGCCGTTGGGCAAGATCCAGTATTCCCAATCAACGGTAAAGTCGGCGACCGTGCGGTAACGCAATTCGCTCTCTTTGAGGGTTTCTTGCAAGCCCTTGCGTTCGCTGATGTCATGCACGATGGAGAACAGCAGCACCCGGTTATCCATCTCCACCGGAGTCGAATAGACTTCCACGTCGCGTACCAGTCCGTTCGCCAGGCGATGGCAAAAGTTGAAATAATTGCGTTGTTCCTGCAGGGCGTGCTGCATTTCCAGCGCGATTTGTTCGGGGTCCAAGGTGTTGATCTGTTTGATCGGCATGCCGATCAATTGGTCTTGCGGGAAACCGTAAAACGTGACCGCCGCCAGATTGGCGTTGATGATGGCGCCTGCTTCTGGATCAATGAGCAGCAAGACCGAGCAATTCTTCTCAAAGAAGTGCCGGAATCGTCCTTCACTCTGCCGCAATGTTGCTTCGCGCTGGACCAGCGTTTGCAACAATTGATTGAATCCTGTGAGCAGCGCGCCGATCTCGTCGGCACGGGCAACTGGCAGGGCTTGTGCCAGTTGCCCGGCTTCCAGTTGCTTGGCCAGTGCCCTCGTGCTGGTCTGCAGCGGTGCGAGTTGTCGGCGCAACATCCACCATACCAGCATGCCGGCGAGCAGAGTCAAGCCGACTGCGCTTTGCAGCACGCGCTCGCGTAGCGCCTGGACTGGCGCAAACGCTTCGGCCGTGGGTATCACGATGCCCAGGAACCAACCCGCGACAGGTATGCCTTTGGCTGCCGTGAGCTCTTCCACCCCCCGTGCATTGGTCGTCACACCATAGCCCTCAAAACCCTGCACAAAACGGTCAAGCATCTGGTTGACACCGGGTGCGGGAAATGGCTGCATGACGCGGCGACTGTCGCTGGCGCTGATGATCAACCGGGCCTGCGGTGCATTCAACAAATAACCGCCGGTGTCGCCGTATCGGCGATTGGCAATGGGGTCCAGAAGATTGGGCCGGCTCAGGTCGGTCACCCCGACCAACGCACCAATGACCTGGCCCTGCAGACCACGAATCGGCACGGCCATTTCAAATTCGGTGCGGCTGAGGGCCTGGGCAAAGTGCGGCAGGCCAATGCTTGGCCGGCCTTCACGCAGCGCGGCGGCGACATGCGCAAGCTGCGCAATGTTGGGCATGAGCCGCGTGCCGGAGCCAAGTGAATCGGCCAGCACAGCACCATCGGACCGCACGGCAAACGCACCCGCATTGAATTCTTCCTGAAGGATCAGCCGATCCTGAAGGTAAGCCTGCAGGGCGAGCCGGTCACCCAGCGTCGTCGGAGTGATTCGGGCCGCGACCGCACTCAGCACACGCAGGCGTTTGCTCAGGTCATCGTTGATTTCGGCTGCGGCGGCCGACACGGTCGCAAACTGCTGCTCGCCCAATTGGTGCTGCATGTCCTCGCGCAGGGCGTTACTGCTGTATACCGCAAGCGTCCAGATGCTGCCAATAAAAATGGCCAGGGTGAGCAGGGTCACGCGGACCTTGAGCGATCGACGCCAATAGGCCATGGCACTGAAGACGTGCGACATTCTGACAGTCAATGTGGAAAAAGATGGTATCGGCGGTACATCTGCGGTCAATCAGTTTTCCGGTCCGCTAGACCGGAAGCCACCCAGGAAAGCGCCTTCGGTGGTGCGATGCGTACCACTGTTTCATGGCAGACGCCGACCCCGGACCATTTCAATCGCGGAGTGGTTGAAACGTAAGAGCAGTCCGCAGGCGAACCCTGGGTCGTCGCCGCTGTTCGCATCGCTCATGTGTAAAGTGCCGTTTCCAAGGTAATGCCCGATCATGCGGGCACATTTCGAGACCTGCAATCGGGCAGTCCTGATGACCCCCCGGGAAATCCCTAGGCTGGCTAGGAAACGCCTTAGGGTCGCGGACAGTAAGACATAAGCGAAGGGTAACGACGCAATGCGCCCGTCAGTGCCGCCGGCAACGGTACTTTGGCTGTTTCCGCATCCCTCAGCGCAGGGCGGTACCGATGCGAAAGCAGAATCAATGCATGAGGTCGTTTTTCATGGCATAGCGCGCGAGCTCGGCAACGCTGGACATTTGCATTTTTTCCAGCATCTTGGCCTTGTGGGTGCTCACCGTCTTGTTGCTGATGGACAAACGTTCTGCAATTTCATTGACGGTCATGCCACTGACAAGCAGGTTGAATACCTGCAGTTCACGGTCCGAAAGACTGTTGTGACGCTTTCCTTTGGCGGCCCTGGTGTCTTCAAAAACCATTTCCTGCGCCAACCCGGGAGCAATAAAGGTCTTGTGGCTCGCGACCGTACGAATTGCTGGAAGCAGAATGTCCAGATTCGAATCCTTGGTGATGTAACCTGAAGCGCCCGCCTTCAAGGCACGCAAGGCAAGCTTGGGTTCGTTGTGCATGCTCAAAACGAGGATGGGCAGTTGGGGCCATTTTTGCTTCACGTGTCGAATCAGCTCTGCACCGCTGATACCCGGCATATCCAGGTCCATCAGCAGAATGTCGGGTGCACCACGCGGCAATCGTTCCAGTAGTTCACAGCCGTTGGCGACTTCGCCATGGACCGCAAAGTCCTCTATCTGCTCGAAAATCTGTCGCAAACCGCTGCGAACGATCGCATGGTCATCAGCTATCAGGATTCGAATCATGTCGCTACCTTCAAAGAATCAGCCTGCAGGGGAACCACCAGTCGTACTCGCGTGCCCTGCCCGGGCGCACTGTCGATTTCGACGGAACCTCCCAAAGCGATCGCCCGCTCCTGCATGCCAAGCAGGCCAAAGGACATTTTCTGACGGGCGGCAGACACATCAAAGCCCGTTCCATCGTCCTGAATTTGCACTTCCAGATAGGAGCTCAGTTTCAGGTCAATGTCGACGCGGGTGGCCCGCGCATGGCGCAGGATGTTGGTAATCGATTCTTGGACGATGCGAAAGACCACGACGAGGCGTCGCTCATCCAGAATAACGTCCTCGTTCGGCGGATTGAAGACAAATTCCAGCTCGTTCAGCACCGAAAACTCGGTGCATAGCGATTCGATGGCAGAAACCAAGCCCAAATCCAGCGCCACCGGTCGCAAGTGGGTCACCACGTCGCGAACCCCCTTGATACCCCGGTCCAGCAGACTCTTCATGCTGCCAACCAATTGGGATAACCCCGGATCAAGGGAGCAGTAGCGCATCTCCATGAGCAAAAGGCTCATGCGAATTCCGGCCATCACCTGTCCGAGTTCGTCATGCACCTCCCGCGCGAGGTTTTTTCTATCGTCCTCGCGCAGCTTTTCGTTTTGCACGACCAGCTCACGCAGGCGCTGCCGCGACACCCCAAGTAGCACCTCAGCGCGATGGGCGGCCAACTCTTCCTCCATCCTCTTTCGTTCCGTGATGTCGGTGACGAAGCCATGCCAGGTCACCGAGCCGTCTTCATCGCCTTGCGGCATGGCATTTCCCAACAACCAGCGCTCGACGCCATCGGCGAACTTCACACGGTACTCGTAGCTCCAAAGGCTCAATTCCCTGGCTGAACGGTCGATCGAATCAAGAACTCCGTGCCGATCCTCGGGATGAATCAGCGCAAAGAGCCGGCGCGCGTCAGTGCCCACCTCCTGGGCACTGATGCGATAGATTTCAGAGATGGCTTCGCTGACATAGGGGAAAGTGGAACTTCCGTCGGGTCTGCGTCGGTACATGTACACCATGCCCGGGACACGGCTGGCAATCGCCTGCAACCGCTGCAGACTTTCCCGCTGCGCCATTTGTGCCTGTTGGCGTTCGGTAATGTCCGTGAGCATGCCAATGAATTCTTTGCCACCGCTTGTGAGCGCTGCGGTGTGCAACCCATACCAGCCCAGGCTGCCGTCTTTGCGTCGAAATTGAATTTCGCGGCGCACCGTCTCGCCCTTGTGCAAGCGCAACAAATCTTCCTGAGCGAACGTATCGTAGGCGGCGTCATCTGGGTAAAGCTGCCGGGTCGGTCGCCCGTCGAGTTCGCCCGCCTCATACGCCAGCATGCGGTTCAGTGCGTGGTTGGACCACTGAATGGTCCGGTCCGCAACCTTCACGATTCCTACCAGATCACTGCCCAGGATAGCGCGCTGTTCTTCAAGCAGTTGCGCGACGCGAATTTCTGCTTGCTTGCGCTCGGTAATGTCTTGCACCGTGCCGGCCATGCGCATCGCCTGATCGCTTGCGTCGCGCTCCAGGGTTCCCCTGCAGTGAATGTGCCGGACGCTACCATCCGCTCGGACAATTCGGCATTCGACGGTGTAGGGCGCCGCGCCGGCGCGCGCATGTTCGATCGCGGTGCTTACTTTTGAACGATCGTCCGGATGAATGGCCCGAAAAAACATGTCGTAGCCTGGCTGAACAGACCCTGGTGCATGGCCAAAAATCCGATACTGCTCGTCAGACCACTGATTTTCGCCCGTGGCCATGTCCCATTCCCAACTGCCAAGGGCTGCAATTTGCTGTGCGGTCTTCAAATGGGTCTCGCTGCGCGAGCGGTCCAGTTCCGCCTGCTTGCGCGGTGTGATGTCTTCGTGCGCGACGATGGCTCCGTCGGATACACCTCGAACCGGATAGACGCGCATGCGAAACCACCGTTTTTGGCTGGGAGAGTCGCAAGGGTAGTCCATCGAGAAAGAGAGTGTCTGCCGCGTCAGCACCGCCTCAATGCCGGCCCAGGCGCTTGCAGCTCCGTCACCACCGGGCTGACCCGCTGCTGCAACACAGATGTCCCGGTAACTCAGGCCAATCGCAGATTGCGACAGTTGGGGCGCGCCGTTGCTTGCGGCAAAGTGCGCCCAGGCGTCATTCACCGAGACAATCACGCCGCGTTCATCGAGCACGGAAATATGCTCGGTCATCGAATTGAGAACGGTTTTGGAGAATGCCTCGCTGTTGCGCAAGGCCTCGATCTCGACCAACGCGATCAATTCGCCAGCCGATTGCAGCTCCTCTGGCAGCCACTCCTCGGACTTTCCGGTGATTTCCTGCAGATATTGCGCAAACGAGGTGCGCGGCGTCAGGCGTCCACCGGCATCAGCGAGGTGCGCTTGCGTCGGGTCACCACCCCACGCCAGGGTTTGGCGGCGCTCGCGCCGAAACCAGATCATGGTAGTCACCGGTTGGCGCCCAACCGTAATGAAGACGGCGCCGGCCACCCCCGCGTCACCGGGGTCGATTCCAAGATCGTTTGCGAGCGCGTGGCTGGCGTAGGGGTTTGCATTTGGATAGCGCATGAGCCGGCTTTGATTGAGCGCCCGGATACGATCCGGGTCAGGCGTGACCCCCGTGGCCTGAATCGCCGTATCGACCATCAGCGCGAAACCATCTGAACCCACCACTGCGAGCAGGTCGGCATTGTTGTGTGGACGCATAAGCTCGCCAAATTCAAGCAATCGCACGGCATCGATCAGAGTACGGCGACGCAGTGTCAGGGCCTGTGTGTGCGCGCTGAGCTCGCTTTGCAGGCGGGTCTCCAGCAGTGCTGACAGGTCTTGGCACAGCCAGCCCAGTGCATCACGCTCGACCGGGCTGCAATACCAGGAGTCCTTTTTTTGCTGGCAGGAGACCAGGCCCCAGAGTTGATCCCTGACCACCAGTGCACATACCAGCGTGGCCCGAACGCCCATATTTTTCAGGTACTGGATATGCAGCGGCGAGACGCTCCGCAGGCTGGAGAGCCCCAGGTCAATCGCGCGCGCATCGGCACGCGCCAACAAGGTCGAGGGTACGTAGTCCACATCGGTAATGAGTCGCACGCGGCACACCTTGAAGAGTTCGCGCGCCTGCTTCGGTATGTCGCTGGCCGGGAAATGCAGCCCAAGGTAGGACTCGACCCCTGGCACGATTGCCTCCGCAATGATCTCGCCGTTCCACTGGGTGTCAAAGCGATAGATCATGACTTGGTCAAGACCGGTCAATTGGGCAATCAGCGTGGCCGCTGCGTTGCACACTTCGGCGCTGGCTTCCAGGCGCCGCAGGCCTTCGAGTCCCGCGCGCATCTGGTACAGGAATTGGTCGGACACGCTGAAGTCAGCCCGGCCGGGTTCTATGTCGATCAGGCACTGTCCATTGGCAGTGGGCAGGCGTCGTGCAGTGACTGGCTGGCCACCCAAAGTCAAGGGGAGTAAGGGCTGTGGGGCGTCGCTTGCAGTCGCCGAAAGCAACTTTTTGGCGGCAGGCCCCAGCACACAGGCCAGGTGACGACCCAGCAGTTCTGCTGCATCCCGTGCGATGACATGTTGGCAGGATTCGCTAGCCGCCTCGATGATGCCACTGACCGCGTCCAGCACCAGCAAGGCACCATGGGGCTGAACCGCCCCCGGAAAACGTATAGGCTCGGCTTCGCAAAAGCTGGTATCCAGGAGATCTACGCGAAAGGAGTCCATACATTGCCCGCCGTCCGACGAAAATACGCTACTCGACGACGACTGCGAGCCGGCGGCTGCCCAGAAGTCTGTCGAATTGCTCGGATTGATGGTACTCCAATTCATTGCGCAGGCCCCGGCGCATTGAGCCCCAGCGCACCACACGCCGCCCCAGGTTCTGGGGCCTTGAACCGAGCACGCCATTGCAGGCGCAGCGTGGCAGCTCATCTAGTTCGCAGGGCTTGGATTGCTTGCTTCAATGCGGTCAGTTTCGCTTGGAGTGCATGGCATGACTTCCTCGGTCCCATAGAATCCAACCCCTTTGAGGCCACGACCATGGAACGTTTCACCATTTCCCTCGACGAATCACTGGCCAGCCAGTTTGACGCGCTGATTGCGGCGCGTGGCTATGGCAACCGGTCCGAGGCGGTGCGCGACATGATTCGCAGCGCCATCGAGGGCGACCGGCAGCGCGAAAGCCCGAGCGGTCACTGCGTAGCGAACCTGTCCTACGTGTTCAACCACCACGAACGCGAACTGGCTGAGCGCCTGACGCACTTGCAGCACCAGCACCACGACCTGACGGTGGCCGCCCTGCATTCGCATCTGGACCACGAGAACTGCATGGAATCGGTCATCCTGAAAGGCCCGACGGTGGAAGTGCGGCGTTTTGCCGACGCCTTGATGGCGCAGCGCGGCGTGCGGCACGGCAAGCTCAACGTCGTTGCACTGCAGCCCGAACCCCCGCATACCCACCCCGATAGTGGGCCTGCCCATGTTCACTACCGGCCCGCGATGTGAGGACTCTCCAGACGGCAGCGGGCGAGCAGGCTCGCATCGGAAAATACTGCAGCAGGAGGGCCATCGGCCTCGATGCGCCCGGCACACAGCACCACCACCCGCGTGCACAGGTCCAGCACCAGGGCAAGGTCGTGTGTGGCGATGATCCGGGTGTGCTGCAGCCCTGCCAGCAAATCGATCAGCGTGCGGCGTGCGGCAGGATCGAGCCCCTCGCTGGGCTCATCCATGACCAGGACCGAGGGCTCCATGGCCAGCACACCCGCAATGGCGACTGCGCGCTTTTCACCGCCCGAGAGGCGGTAAGGTGGTCGCAGAGCCAGGTGCAGCGCCCCCACGCGCTGCAATGCCGCGCTGACGCGGGCATCGACCTGGTCACGCGGCAGCCCCAGGTTCAGCGGCCCAAACGCCACGTCTTCGGCCACCGTGGGCATGAACAGTTGGTCATTCGAATCCTGAAACACCAGCCCAACCGTGCGCCGCACCTGCGCCAGCGTGTCTTTGGTAATGGGCTGACCGTCGATCAGCACAGTGCCTGAGCCGGGACGCAGCACACCGTTGAGATGCAGCAACAGCGTCGACTTGCCTGCGCCATTGCCCCCGACAATGGCCACCGCCTCGCCATGGGCAAGCTGCAGGTTGACGTCGGACAGGGCCGGCTGGCCGTCCGGGTAGGCGTAATGCAGCGACTGCAGCGCGACGGCGGGCACGCTCACAGCAGCACCGCCGCGATCCATTGGCCCGCCAGGCGCGGCAGGTCGACCGCTCGGGCCAGTACACACCCCGCCAGACAGGCGGTCAGAAATGTCGCATCGGCCGCTTGCCAGCGGCTGACCCGCACGGCTGGCAGGCTTCCAGAGAAACCGCGCGACAGCATGGCCCAATGGATGCGCTGTGCGCGCTCCAGGGCACGCAACAGCAGATGACCCAGCAGACTGGCGTAGGTGGCCAGCGGCAGCCTGCGTCCCGGTCCCGCGCGCAGGCGGCGTGCCAGGTCCATGCGCGCGGCTTCACCTGCCAGCACAAAGGCATAGCGCTGCAGCAGCAACAATTGGGTGGTGAGCGCGCGCGGGCAACCCAGTTGTTCCAGTGCACCGCAAACACGGTACAGGCCGGTCGTGGCCACCAGGGCCAGGGCGGCACCCACGGTCAGGGCAAAGCGCAGCACCAGGGACAGCCAAGACACCCAGCCGCCCGTTACCTGCAGACCCCAAAGATTGGCGACCGGCACGCTATCAAACACGGGATTGAACGCGCCCACCATGAGTGCCAAGGGCGAGGCCACGAGCAAGGGCCGTGCGATCGTGCGCCAGGGCACCCGGCCCAAGTCACACACCAGCACCGGGTACAGCGCAAAGGGCAGCAAGGCCAGCACGGTATAGCGATCGAACGAGACCACGGTGCCAATGAAGACAAGGGTCGCAAGGAGCTTGGCACGCGGGTCCAGCGCTGCCATGGCACTGGGCCGCGCGGCCAGGGCTTCCAGCGCCTGCAGGCTTTCCAAGGCATTGGCAAGAGGGCTCACGGAGTGTGGTGGTGGTGGTGGTGGCGGCGTCGGCGCAGCAGGGCCGCCAACCCCGCGACCAGGGCCAGGGTCACCGACGCGCCGATGACACCAGCCCACGCACCCCGGGCGTCAGGGGCGGTTTCGGTCGGACTGGATGCACTGAGCGCACTCGGTTGCGGGGCCGCAGCGACCGGGTGCGGCGGCAAGGCCAGCAATTGCCGGGTCTGCTCCAGCGCGGGTTGCACGGCAGCTACCGGCACGCTGTTGGGGCTACCTGTGACAACATTTTGCAGTGACCATGCCAGTCCATCAGGCCGGTTCGATGCCAACCACGCCCCTCCGCTGGCCAGCAACAGGCTGCTGGCAAACAGACCCACCAGCAGGGACTTGTAGCGCCCTGTCCGTGCCGGCGTCACGGCTTGGCCGTGCAGGCGCAAGAACAAGTCGGGGCGGGCCCGCACCAGAAACGACAAAATTGCCGCCGTCGCCAGACCTTCAGCGCTGCCAATGGCCAGATGAATGCCCAGCATCGACCACAAGAACCCCTCAAACGGCAGGCTCAAGACACCCGAGGCCACGGTTTGCAGCACCACGCCGAGTGCGCCTAGCTGGGCTGACACGAGGGCGGCGACCACCACCGCACGGCGCACCTTGGGCTGCAACGCGCACCCGTCAGTCTGGTGCGCCCAGGCCCTGCGCACCCACGGGTAGGCCAGCAGGCAGGGCACCAAGCCCAGATTGAAGATATTGGCGCCGAGCGCCAGCAGCCCGCCGTCGGCAAAAAACAGCGCCTGTACCGTCAGCACTGACGCCATCACCACCAAGGCAGCGGGTGCACCGAGCACCACGGACAGCAGCAAGCTACCCGCCAGATGCCCACTCGAACCGGTGCCAGGAATGGCGAAATTGACCATCTGCGCCGCAAAAACAAACGCCCCCATGGCCCCCATGAGGGCGGTCAGATCCTCGTGCGGGCTCTGCTGCACCCGGCGGCAACTCCACACCAGTGCCACGCCAGACACCAGCCACAGGGCGGCGCCCACGGTTGGCGAAATCAGCGCATCGGCCATGTGCATGGTGCAGTTGCCTCCATCCGGTCAAAATGAGTATGAAGAAATTTGAAATCATCATACGCCGAAAAGCACCGCCAGGGTTTTGCTGTGTTGCTCTTGGTGCGCCTGACTGGATCGCCTAGCGCGAGCCTACCGACGACGTGATCGGGCGGGTGTGTGCGGACGGTGAGTCGCTTAAACCGCAGCCTGCACCTGGTTGCGTCCGTTGCGTTTTGCCTGGTACAGCGCCTGATCGGCCTGGCGCAACAGCTCGTGCGCATGGTCATCGGTGGGCACCATGGCAGCAACGCCCACGCTGATGGTCACAGTGCCGTTGAGTGCCAGCGCGTGGGGCAAGGCAGCGGCCTCTACCCGATGGCGCAATTGCCCGGCCAATTCCTGAGCCTGTGCGGTGTTGCAACCGGGAATGATCACGACAAACTCTTCCCCGCCATAACGGGCAGCGAGATCGCCCGATCTCCGCAATGTGCCTAGCAGCAGGCGGCCAATGTGCGCCAGGCAGGCGTCGCCAGCAGGATGGCCGTAATGGTCGTTGTAGCGCTTGAACCAGTCGACGTCCACCATCAGGATTGCCAGCGCCTGCGCGTTGCGGCGTGCGCGCGCCCACTCGGTTGCCAAGGTCTCGTCAAAGCAGCGCCGGTTGGCCAATCCGGTCAGCGCGTCTGTATTGGCCAGGCGCTCCAGTTCGGCCGAGATGGCGTGGTTACGCACCAGTTCCCGCAGCCCCTGCTGAAACTGACGGGCAGCATCGCGACCAAACGTGCTCTGTAAACCCAGCAAAATGACCATGCCAAGCGAAAAGTCCAGATGTTGTTGGTCACCCAGCCAGGCGTAAAAAATGAGGGGAACCCCCAGAACTCCGACGTTGAAGGCGGTCAGGGTTCGGAGCGAGGGTGCCATGTTGACCGTGGTGGTGGCAGAGATTGCCACCAGTACCATCAGCACCTTGAGGTCGTTGGTGAACGCATTTTCGCCCTGGACATGAAAAAAGACGCAGGCCGAACCCCAGGCCAAACCTTGCAGTGCGCGAAAAAACACCTGCCAGTTCAGCCACACTCCCAGGCGCTCGTCGGGTGGCGGTTTACGCAGCGCATGCGTACTGATGAAATAAGTGAACAGGTCTGGCACCGAGTTGACCAGCATCCAGACCAAAATCACTTCCAGCGACACGGTGTCCCGGACCACCCAGGCCAAAAACAAAGTTCCGGCAGGGGCCGCCATCACTCCCTTGCGGGTTCGTTCGAACAAGGCCCGAATCGACAACTTGTGCACCTGCGTCTCATCAACCCAGGCTGACGCGGTAGTTGCCGGTCCGGCGGGCGTGGACACCTGTGGCTCCAAGTTATCCTCAGCCATGATTCAGAGATCCGGTATTCCAACAATGCACCATGCAAGCCAGTGTATGCCATGGCGCGGGGCTGGCCCCTGATACAAGCAGGAAACTATGCGATAAACGCTCCAACTACCCGTCACCATGATGTCAAACCAACGCCCCTTGTTGCAGCCCGGATTTCTTGCATTTCACAGCAACCGCTCGGAGCTGTTGGCCCAGGTGGTGATCAGTTGGCTGAGCCGCCATCCGCAAGGACCGCTGGAAGAGGAAGTCGTCCTGGTGCAAAGCAACGGCATGGCCGAGTGGGTCAAGATGGAGATGGCACGCATGACCGGTGTCTGCGCGGCAACCCGGGTTGAACTGCCCTCCCGATTTCTGTGGCGAACCTACCGACAGGTACTCGGACGCGAGGCCGTACCCAGTGTGTCGCCCTTGGACAAGGTTCCCATGGTGTGGCGCCTGATGCAACTGCTGCCCACGCTGCGATCGCAAGCAGGCTTCGAGCCGATTGCAGAGTTTTTGGCCGGCGACGAGGCCGAGCGCATGTTGCAACTGGCGGCCAAACTAGCCGACCTGTTTGACCAGTACCAGAACTACCGCGCCGACTGGTTGCAGGCCTGGGCGCAGGGCCACGACCACTTGGTGCGGGCCAATGGCTCGGTGTCCGAGATTCCGGCTGAACAGCGCTGGCAGCCCCAGCTCTGGCGTGCCGTGCTGCAGACCCTGAGCGACCGGCAACGCCAGAGCATTCGCCCGCAATTGCAGCAGCAGGTGGTGGGCCTGCTCCAAAGCGGTGCTCCGCTGGCCAGCAGCGTCGCGCAGCGGGTCATCGTATTTGGCATGAGCCACATCCCCTTGAGCACCCTGCAGACCTTGGCCGCACTGTCAAAGTACAGCCAGGTCCTGCTGGCCATTCCCAATCCCTGCCAGTATTACTGGGGAGACATCATGGACGGGCGCGAGTTGCTGCAGGCGCAGCGCCGCCGCCAGCCGTTACGTGGCGGACAAGAGCTATCCACCTTGCCGCTGGAGGACATGCACGCCCACGCCCATCCCCTGCTTGCCGCCTGGGGTCGCATGGGCCGTGACTTCATCCGCCAGCTTGACGTCTTTGATGACGCCGAAATGGCAAAAAAGCAGTTCGCGCTGGCGCGCATTGACTTTTTTGATGCTGCCGTGGAGGAGACAGACACCCCATTGCTGCGGCAAGTGCAGAACCGGATTCGGGATCTGGTGCCCTTGGAGGAACACCGCGCAGCGCCCATTGCCGCCCAAGACCAGTCCATCGTGTTCCACAGCGCCCACAGCAGCGTGCGCGAGCTCGAAATTCTGCACGACCAGTTGCTCCATTTGCTTGCCATTCCCAACCGGGCCACGGCCATCCAGCCGCGTGACATCATTGTGATGGTGCCCGACATTGCGCCACTGGCACCCGCGATCCGGGCGGTGTTTGGTCAATACCCGGCGGGCGATGCACGTTACATTCCGTTTGACATCGCCGACATGGCTGCAAAGTCCAGCAGCCCGCTCATCGCTGCACTGGACTGGTTGCTGCGCGTGCCGGCCCAGCGCTGTCGCATGAGCGAATGGGTGGACTTGCTGGAAGTGGGCCCGATCGCCAGCCGATTTGGCATTGCGCAGGAGTCACTGCCCAAGCTCACCGCGTGGATGGTGGGAGCAGGTATCCGCTGGGGCTTGAATGGTGCGCACCGAAGCGCGCTGGACCTAGGGGCCTGCGGCGATCAGAACAGCGCCTGGTTCGGTTTGCGCCGCATGTTGCTCGGTTACGCGAGTGGGTCGGTGCCGGTGCCCGCCCGGGTGAGCAACCTGGCGGCGATAGAGCCTTATGCGGAGGTGGGTGGTCTGGAGGCAGAGCTCGCCGGATCGCTGGCGCACCTGCTGCAAGCCGTGTTGACGTGGTGGAGTGTGGCGCGCATCCCCGCGTCCCCGGCTGTTTGGGCGCAGCGCTGGCGAGCCTTGTTGGGCGACATGGTCAAGTGCGAGTCCGAACCCGACAAGCAGGCGCTACGGGCCCTGGAAGCGGGTCTGGTGAGCTGGCTGGATGCCTGTGAAGCAGCGGGGTTTGACGCAGAAATTGCGCTCAGTGTCGCCCGCTCGGCCTGGCTCGAAGCCGTGGCGACACCCAGCCTGAACCAGCGCTTCAGGGCCGGCGGCGTGACGTTTTGCACCTTGATGCCGATGCGTGCCATTCCCTTTGAAGTGGTCTGCCTGCTGGGAATGAACGATGGCGACTACCCCCGGCGCGGATCGCGGAGTGATTTTGATTTGATGGAGTTGCAGGGCAATCGCCGTGCCGGTGACCGGTCCCGGCGCGACGATGACCGCCAACTCATGCTTGAGGCCTTGCTGTCTGCACGGCAGATGTTCTATGTCAGTTGGTGTGGCCACAGTGTGCGCGACAACAGTGTGCAGGCGCCCTCGGTACTGGTGTCCCAGTTGCGTGACTACCTGGGCGCGGCCTGGGGCACAGAGGTGGTTACCGCGCGCACGACGCAGCACCCGCTGCAGGCCTTTAGCCGGCGCTATTTCGAGGTCGGCAGCCCCTTGCTCACCTACGCCCGGGAGTGGCGCGCAGCCCACGCGGTGCAGGCACACGCGGGGGCCGGTGACAGCCGTGTGGCGGCCCCGCCAATGGCCGCCTTTGAGCCTGCTGCCGGCGTCCCCCTGACCATCAGCGCACTTACCGAGTTCCTGCGCAACCCGGTCAAAGCCTTCTTTCGGCACCGTTTGCAGGTGGTTTTTGACGATACCCAGTTGGAAGACGCGGACGACGAGAGCTTTGGGCTGGACGGTTTGCAGCAATACCGGCTGATCGGGCAGTTGCTGGCCACTGCCACCACCCACGCGACAGAGGCCCATGCGCAGCAAAGTGTGGCCCGATCATTGGCCCGGTTGCGCCATGCGGGCGAGTTGCCGCTCAAGGTGATTGGCGATTTGGAACAGCTTCAGTTGGAGACCACACTGCTCACCATGTTGACAGCATGGCGCGCCGAATGCGCCAGATTTCCCCATAGCGCCGAGCGCCAATCGGTGCGGCTGCAGTCGGGCCCGGTCGTGCTGGAGGACTGGATTGACCACCTCCGAAGCAGTAACCCCGAGCCTGCTGCGTTGGTGCAAGCGGCCGACTGCAGCGCACTCGCCTGGCTGGAATTGCAGCCCGGCAAACTGCTCGTGAAAGTGCGTAAGGGTCAATTGGCCCGTCCGGAGAAATTGTTGGGGGCCTGGGTTCGCAGCCTGGCGATTGCCGCCAGCGGCAAAAGCGCCAGCGGCATCCTGGTTGGGCGCGATGGTGTGGTGGAAATTCCGCCGTTCCCCCAGGACCGGGCGGTGGAAATACTGCAGGGCCTGTTGCAGCTCTGGCGCGACGGCATGCAGGCACCGCTTCCCTTGCCACCGCGGACAGCGCTGGCCCTGGTAGCGGGCAAAAATGCAGCCGCGCAATTTGAGGGGGCGCCCATGACCCCAGGTGAAGTGCAGGACACCTGTCTGGCACGGATCTACCCGGACTATGCCGCGCTGGCGGCAGATGGTCGGTTTGAAGCGCTGGCAAAGGCGGTCTATGCGCCGGTGCTGGACTGGGTCAGACAACAGGTCAAGGTCACAGCCTACGCCACGCCAGCAGATGCCGAGGTGCCAGAATGAGCCACAAAACCCCACAAACGGACGCCTTTGTAACACCTGCTGCGGATGCAAGCCTGGTGCTACAGGTAGAAAACTTCGACCTCTGGGGCAGTCGCCTGATTGAAGCGAGCGCCGGTACCGGCAAGACCTGGACCATTGCCGCGCTGTACCTGCGTCTGGTGCTCGGGCATGGGGCAGCACATGGCTTTGGGCGCGCGTTGCGGCCCTCCGAAATCCTGGTCATGACCTTCACCCGTGCGGCGACGCGCGAACTGTCCGACAGGATTCGTGAACGTCTGCTGGTGGCGGCGCAGCGATTTCGCGGGAAAAAGCCTTTCGATGCGAATGACCCCTTGCTTGAATCCTTGCTGTTGGACTACCCGCAGGGACCAGCGCGCGAGCATGCGGCGTGGCTTTTGTCGCTGGCGGCTGAAAGTATGGACGACGCCTCGGTGCACACCATCGACGCCTGGTGTCAGCGCATGCTCAAGGAACATGCTTTTGACAGTGGGTGCCTGTTTGACGAAGAACTGGTCGCCGACGAGGACGCCATGCGCTTGCAGGCAAGCCAGGACTATTGGCGTCAGAATTGTTATCCCTTGACGCTCGAATCACTCAAAAAAGTGCTTGAAGTCTGGCCCAGCGTCGAGAGTCTGGTCGATGACATGAAGGCCCTTCTAGGCCAGGACATACCCGCAGACGCCGGCCAGGGTTCACTGGAAGAAGCGCTGGCAGATGCCCAGTCCCGACGCTCCGGTGCGATCCGCCAACTGAAGGCGGGCTGGGCAGAACGGGCCTGCGCCATGCAAGACTGGCTGGATGCGCAGACTGCAGTCAAAAACAGTGGCTGGGATGGCCGCAAGTTAAGCGCCAAAAACTACACGCATTGGCTCGAGACGCTAAAGGACTGGGCCAGCGGCGCTGTAGAAGCGGAGGTCCCGGACCTCAAAACCGCTTGGGAGCGCTTTACCCCCGCCGGGCTTTTGTCAGCGCGCAAGCAAGGGGCTGCGGAGATTGTGCTCGCGCCGGAGTTTGCCGAATTTGAGACGTTAAAGGCAGCGCTGGAGCATCTCCCGTCAGTCTCGGAGCCATTGCGCAAACACGCCGCCGCCAATGTCGCGCAGCGCCTGCTGGTGCTGAAACGCCAGACCGGCAGCTTCGGTTTCGCAGACATGCTCACCCGGCTCAACACGGCATTGCGCGGCACCCATGGTGCGCGCCTGCGTGGCCGCATTCTGGCGCAATACCCGGTGGTATTGATCGACGAGTTTCAGGACACCTCACCGCTGCAATACGACATCTTCAACCAGATTTACCAAACCCAGGCCAATGATCGCCAGAGCGCACTGCTGCTGATTGGCGACCCCAAACAGTCGATTTACGGCTTTCGCGGTGCCGACATTTACAGCTACATGCAGGCGCGCCTGGCAACGAGCGGGCGCCACTATGTGCTGAAAACCAATTTCAGGTCGACACCGCAACTGGTCGAAGTCGTCAACCATTGGTTTGAACAGGCCGATGGTGTGCGTCCGGAAGGCGCGTTCATGTACCGGCAGGGCGTAAGCAATCCTCTCCCTTTTGTCAGCGTGTGTGCGAGCGGCCGCAAAGAGCAACTTGTCACTGCGGCTGGCCCGATGCCTGCCATGGTGCTGGTGCATGACCTGGAACTTCGAAATTCTGAGGCGACGCGTAGCTTTTTTGCCGCACGCTGCGCCGAGCAGATTGTGCAGTGGCTCAACGATACGCAGGCCGGGTTTGCAGAGCCTGACAAGCCTTTTAGACCCTTATGTCCGGCCGATATTGCGATTTTGGTGCGCACCGGCAAGGAAGCCGATGCCGTGCGCCGGCAGCTCGCACTGCGCTCCGTGCCCTCGGTGTACCTCTCGGACAAGGATTCCGTGTTTGACAGTGCGGTTGCCCACGATCTGGTGATTTGGTTGCGGGCGGTGGCGGTCCCGCAGGATGTGCGCCTGGTGCGCGCAGCACTGGCAACCGGCACCGTCGGATTGAGTCTCGAAGCCTTGGCATGGCTGGCCAGCAATGACGATGCCTTTGACGTGCGCTGCGCCCAATTGCGCCAATTGCGCGGCATCTGGCAAACGCAGGGCGTATTGGCCATGTTGCGTCAGACCTTGCACCAACTGGGTCTGGCCGCCACCTGGCTGCAACAGCGCGAAGGTGAGCGCACCTTGACCAACTTTCTGCACCTGGCAGAACTGCTGCAGACCGCGAGCAGCACGCTGGACGGCGAGCAGGCCCTGATCCGCTGGTTGCAGACGGAAATCAGCGAAGGCGGGGCGCAGGGGGATGATCAGGTGGTACGACTGGAGAGTGATGCGGATCTGGTGAAGGTCGTCACTATCCACAAAAGCAAGGGGCTGGAATACTCCGTGGTATGTCTGCCGTATGCAACCAGCTTTCGAAAGATAGACAGCCGGCTGACCCGCTTCGTCAATCTGGCAGACGAGGCGGGCAAGCGCCATCTGCGCCTGGACTTTGACGCGGCCGAACTCGCCTTGGCAGATCGCGACCGCTTGCGGGAAGACCTGCGCCTGCTGTATGTGGCCTTGACCCGCGCCCGCCATGCCTTGTGGGTCGGCTTTTCTGCTCTGAAGACAGGAAACAGTGACACCTGCATTTCGCACCACAGCGCCGTGGGCTACCTCCTGGGCGGCACAGAAGCAATCGATGCGGCCGACTGGCTGGGACCTTTGGCGCAATTTGCCGCCTGGCCCGGGAGCATGGTGCTCAAGGCGGCAGAAGCAGATACGCCTTGCACCCTCTTGTGCCGTGACGCGGCCCTGATTGCCCTGGAAGAGCGGCGGCCCTACACGGCGGAGTTTGATCGCAAATGGAAGATTGGCAGCTTCTCCCAGTTGACCCGGGACATTTCGAAGCCACCGCAGGCCTCGGACTTGTCCGTATTGCAGACCGCACGTCCCGCCGACGATGAACCCGATGACGCCGATGGCGCCGATGGCGCCGATGGCGCCGATGGCGCAGGCACGCCAACGCCCACCGATCAGACCCCAGCCGTCAGCCAAGCGGTCTGGCACACTTTCCCCAAAGGGGCCCAGGCGGGCAACTTCCTGCATGAGCAACTGGAATGGCTGGCCCTGGAGGGATTTGCCCTGGCTGGCAACGAGGCACTCATCGGGCGGCTGCAGCGGCGCTGCGAGCATGCCGGTCGGACCTTGCATGCAGATGCCATCGTGCAGTGGTTGTCCGAGGTATGCCAAACCCGCTTGCCCGGACCCGATGTTGCGCTCAAAGACCTGCTACACCCGCTGCCAGAGTTGGAGTTCTGGCTGCCCGCAGACCGCCTGGAGGCCAGCCAAATCGATGCGCTTTGCCGCACGCATGTGCTTGCAGGCACCGATAGGCCGCACTTGAGTGATCGCTCGCTGCACGGCATGCTGATGGGTTTTGCCGATCTGGTGTTTGAGCACGCGGGCAAATACTGGGTGCTCGATTACAAGTCCAACGCCCTGGGCACCCAGGATGCCGACTACCACCCCGAGGCCCTGGCGCACGCCATGGCGCAGCACCGCTACGACGTGCAGGCAGCCATTTACCTGCTCGCGCTGCACCGGCTGCTCCAGCTTCGACTGGGCACCTCGTATGCTCCCGAGCAGCAACTTGGGGGTGCGGTGTACCTCTTTTTGCGCGGTATCAAGGGGCCGAACTGTGGTGTGTGCCTGATCCCGGCGAGTATGCCGCTGATGGATGCACTGGGTTCCATGCTCGGTGACGCAAAGGCCCAGCCATGAACACACTAGCTGCCTCCAGCGCCCAGGCTAAAACCGCTCTGCCCGACAGCGCAAGCGCACCCGCTGCGGCCACCCTGGCGCTGCTGCACGGCTGGGCCGATCGGGCCTGGCTGCGTCGACTCGATAGTGCCTTGGCCGCCTTCGTTTTTGAGCAGGACCCTGGCGCGCATCCGGTGCTGCTCGTCTGTACCGCCGTGCTGGCACAGATGGAAGGACGGGGGCACACCTGTTTGCCCTTGCGTCTGCTGGCAGACTGTCCGCACGACCTGCTCGCGTGGCCCACGCCGGCCTACGCGCAAGTGCAATTGCTCTGGGGCAGTTTGCCCACCGGCCTGGAGGACTGGCTCGGTGCATTGCGGGCGAGTCCGCTGGTCCGGTCGGCGCAAGACTCCACAGATCGGGGTGAACCGCTGGTGCTGAGCGGCACGGTGGACGAACCATTGCTGTACCTGCGCCGTTACTGGCTGCACGAGCAGCAGGTCGCGCACGCCGTGCTGCAGCGCTGTGCGTCGAGCCATGTCGTCAACGAGCCCTTGGCAGCACTGTGGCTCGATCGCTTGTTCGCGACCGAGCCCCCGGCTGCCCCTGCGGACAGGGAAGTTGACTGGCAGAAGCTGGCCTGTGCGCTGACCTTGCGCGCCGGTCTGACCGTCATTACCGGCGGTCCCGGTACCGGCAAGACCTACACCGCCGCCCGCTTGCTGGCACTGCTGTTTGCCATGAGCCCGGCGCCGCAGCAACTGCGCGTGGCGTTGGCGGCGCCAACCGGAAAGGCCGCTGCCCGACTGCGCCAATCGATTGATTTCTCGCTTCAGGAGCTCAGTGCGCGCCTGGGCGGGGAGCTCGACCTGGCATCGTTGACGCAGCGCATGGGTGCCGCCAGAACCTTGCACGCGCTGCTCGGTGCGCGCGTCGACTCGCGGGAGTTTCGAATGAATGCCGAGAACCCGCTGGATGTCGATATCCTGGTGGTCGACGAGGCTTCCATGATCCACCTGGAGATGATGTCTGCACTGCTGCAAGCCTTGCCAGCCGGTGCCAGGCTGATTTTGCTTGGTGACAAGGACCAACTCGCTTCAGTCGAGGCCGGCGCGGTACTGGGCGACTTGTGCCGCGATGCCGCTGCCGCACACTACAGCGCAGAGACGGCGCGCTACGCCCACGCCACGAGCGCGCAGGTGCTGCCAAAAGAGTTGCTCGACACGGGCACCCAGGCCACGCTGCTGGGACAGCAAACAGTCATGCTGCGAAAGAGTCGGCGCTTTGGCGGGCGCATCGGTCAACTGGCGCTCGCGGTCAATGCCGGGCAGGGCGACTTGGCGCAACACCTTTTGCAAAGCGACACCAGCGGCGTGCTGGGGGCGCTGCGGCAGCCCGGCGGACGAACCGTGTCCGACCTCGCAGTGCAGGGCCGCCCGGGTGCCGCGGCCTGCTACGCAGACTACCTGCGGTGCCTGCAGGCACGCACCCCGGCGCAGCTAACGCAGGCAGATGGGCATGCGGCGTGGGTCACGTCTGTTTTGGTCGCGTTCGATCGCTTTCGCATTCTGTGTGCGGTGCACGACGGCGACTGGGGTACCCAGCGGCTCAATCAGTCCGTGCAACAGGCCCTGGAGCAGGCCGGCTTGCTGAAACCACGGGGTGAGTGGTTTGCCGGACGCCCGGTGATGGTTACCCGCAACGACCCGGCGCTGGGCGTATTCAATGGGGATGTGGGGGTGGCCCTGCCGGGTCCGCCAGGTGCCACCGCCTTGCGCGTGTATTTTCTGGACGGCGAGCACTTGCGCTCAGTCGGTGTTGCGCGGCTGCCCCACGTGGAGACCGCATTTGCCATGACTGTGCACAAGAGCCAGGGGTCTGAGTTCATGCACACCGCCTTGGTATTGCCACAGGGCGGCGGCAAGGTGTTGACCAGAGAGCTGGTCTACACCGGCATCACACGGGCGCGTGCATCCTTTACCTTGATCGAGGCTCAGCCTGGTTTGCTAGGATTGGCCATTGGCAGCGTGTCAAAAAGGGCAAGCGGACTGCAAATGCCAATGTCTGGACGTGTTCAGTAATAAATTCATCAATTGAGAGAGACTTATGGCAGATTTATTTGAAAACCCGATGGGCCTGATGGGCTTTGAATTCGTGGAGTTCGCTTCGCCCACCAGTGGCGTGCTCGAGGCACTGTTTGAAAAAATGGGCTTTACCTTGGTCGCCAGGCACCGAAGCAAGGACGTGGTCCTGTACCGGCAGGGGGATATCAATTTCATCGTCAATCGGGAGCCCAGAAGCCATGCCGCCTATTTTGCTGCCGAGCACGGTCCCTGTGCCTGCAGCATGGCATTTCGCGTCAAGGACTCTCACAAAGCCTATGCCCGTGCGCTAGAGCAAGGTGCCCAGCCCATTGACATGCCCACCGGACCCATGGAGTTGCGGCTTCCGGCCATCAAAGGCATCGGAGGCGCGCCGCTGTACCTGATCGACCGCTTTGAAGATGGCAAATCCATTTATGACATTGACTTTGAGTTTCTGCCGGGCGCTGACCGACATCCGAAAGGCCACGGTTTTCGCATGATTGACCACCTGACGCACAACGTCTACAAAGGGCGTATGGCGTTTTGGGGCAGTTTTTATCAGCGCATCTTCAATTTTCGTGAAATTCGCTATTTCAACATCAAGGGTGAATACACCGGCCTGACCAGCCGCGCCATGACCGCCCCGGATGGCCTGATCCGCATTCCCCTGAATGAAGAGTCCGGCAAAACCGGTGGCCAGATTGAAGAGTTCCTGATGCAGTTCAATGGCGAGGGCATACAGCACATTGCTTTGCTCACCGACAATCTGATTGCCAGCGTCGACGCGCTGCAAATGGCCGGAATCCCGCTGATGACCGCGCCCAACGCGGTGTATTACGAAATGCTGGAAGAACGTCTGCCGGGGCACAACGAGCCAGTGGCAGCGCTTCAGACCCGAGGCATCCTGGTGGATGGATCAACCGCCAATGGCGAAAAGCGCCTGCTGCTGCAAATCTTCTCGGAGACCTTGCTAGGTCCCGTTTTTTTTGAATTCATCGAACGTAAGAACGACGAGGGCTTTGGTGAAGGCAATTTCAAGGCGCTGTTTGAATCACTCGAGCGCGATCAGTTGCGCCGGGGTGCGATTCAGGTTGAAAAGACCGATGCCTGAAAAAAGCCCATGGCTAAAAGGGTCAAAGGCAGAAACATCGAGCTTGCAGGCTTCAACAACCTGACCAAATCGCTGAGTTTCAACATCTACGACCTGTGCCACGTCAGCTCCGAGGCGGGTCGGATGCGCTATCTCGAAACCATCGATGCCCGCTACCACTCCCACCACCTCGAAGCGGTCGTGGCCGAGGTCACCCGCCGGATCGACGCGCGGCTGCTGAGTCTGAGCACGCAAGACTACGAGCCCCGTGGCGCCAGCCTGGTGGCTTTGTTGAACGAGCACCAGCCGATCTTCAAGTTGCAGGCAACCGGTCTCGGCGAGGGGGCGGGTTCCCTGATGCTTGGGCATCTGGACAAAAGCCATGTCGCCATCCACACCTACCCGGAACATGCGGTGACATCGGGCATCGCGTCCTTTCGCGTCGATGTCGACATTGCCACCTGCGGCATGATCAGCCCCCTGCTGGCACTCGACTATCTGCTGGGGTCGTTCAAGTCAGACATCGTGGTGATCGACTACCGCGTTCGCGGATTTACCCGCGACCAGGCCGGCAACAAGCTGTTCATAGACCATGACATTGCGTCTATTCGCGATTTTCTGGCCCCTGAGAGGCTGCAGGAATACCAGATCCAGGATGCGAATCTGGTGCACGAGAACATCTTCCACCTGAAGATGAAGAAGAAGCGGCTCAAGCTGACCGACTGCGTCGCGGAGGCCGACTTCGCCCACCGCAGCGACGCCCAACGGCAGGCGGTCAGCGCGGCCCTCGAAGACGAAATGTCCGCGTTGTTCAGCGGGCGCAGAATGCGTTGATGCCGCAAGAAATGTTGTTTGGAATCAACCGCCTTGTACGCTCCACGAAACATCCCATGCCCTATCTGAGGGGTTGGATTCATCCTCAGTGGGAATATCCGTCAAGGTGGAGTAAAAACAGCCCCATGCATACTTACACCCTCAGCGACTTCGACTTCACGCTGCCACCGCACCTGATTGCCCAGCATCCGGCACCAGAGCGCAGCAGTGCGCGGTTACTCGACGGGCGGACCCAGCCTTGCGTCGACCGCATCTTTCATGCCCTGCCCTCACTTTTGAGGCGCGGCGACCTGCTGGTGTTGAACAACACCAAGGTCATCAACGCGCGCCTGTTGGGCGAAAAGGCGACTGGGGGCAAGCTTGAGTTGCTGGTCGAGCGCGTGCTGGGCGGCAACCAGGTCGCGGCGCATCTGCGGGTCAGCAAAAAGCCGGAGGTGGGGGCTACGGTCAAGCTGTATTGTGCTGACGGGCAGGAAGACGGCTTTTGCGCCACCCTGCTGGGTCGCTGGCCTGCTGCCGACTCTGCGCTGTTTCGCTTCGTGCTGTCCAACAATGCAGGCGACGACCCCTACACGCTGATGCAACGCCATGGCCATGTCCCCCTGCCACCCTACATCACCCATGCCGATACGGTAGACGATGCGCAGCGTTACCAGACGGTGTTCGCCAGTCAGCCGGGTGCCGTCGCGGCACCTACTGCTGCGCTGCATTTTGACCAGGCGCTGCTAACCCAGCTTGAAGTCAGCGGGGTGCAACTGGCCCAGGTGACGTTGCATGTGGGTGCCGGCACCTTTCAGCCTGTCAAGACCGAAAATCTGGCTGAGCACAGCATGCACAGCGAGTGGTACGACGTGCCGCTGGCCACCCAGCACGCCATTGAAGCCTGCCGGACGCGCGGCGGACGCCTGGTGGCGGGCGGCACCACCACGGTGCGCACCCTTGAGAGCTGGAGCCGCAGCGGCGTGGCCAGCGGTGACACTCGCATTTTCATTACCCCGGGCTTTGAATTTCGGCTGGTTGATCTGCTGATCACCAACTTCCACCTGCCCAAATCAACCCTCATGATGCTGGTCAGCGCCTTTGCGGGTTACCCGCTGATCCGCGAGTTGTACCGCGAAGCCATCGCACGTGAATACCGTTTCTTTAGCTACGGCGATGCAATGCTCTTGGAGCGCCAGGTGCCGTCGGCGGGATAGCTAAAACCCGACATTGTTTTTTCCCTTGAGCTGCAGCAGGCTGCGCGCTTCATCAGGGGTCGCGACTTCCAGCGAGAGCGCCTCCAGAATCGTACGAATGCGGCGTACCTGATCGGCATTGGACTTGGCCAGTGAACCCGGCCCGTCCCACAAAGAGTCTTCGATACCGACCCGACAATTCCCACCCATGATGGCGGACATCGTGATCAGCGGCATTTGGTTACGGCCCGCACCTAGCACGGACCACACATAGTCATCGCCAAACAAACGATCTGCCGTGCGCTTCATCTGCATGACATCTTCGGGGTGGGGACCAATGCCACCCAGCAAACCAAACACCGACTGTATGAAGAGCGGTGGTTTTACGATGTTGCGCTCCAGAAAATGCGCGGCTGTATAGAGATGTCCGATGTCATAGCATTCAATCTCAAAACGCGTCTGGTTCGCCGAGCACGACTCAAGAATGTACTGAATGTCTTTGAATGTGTTCTTGAAAATACGCTCATCCGAGCCTGCCAGGTAGGGTACTTCCCAGTCGTGCTTCCAATCCTTGTAGCGTGGCAGCATCGGGTACATGCCAAAATTCATCGACCCCATATTGAGCGATGCCACCTCGGGTTTGAGCTGTAAAGTGGGCTGCAGTCGCTCTTCTATGGTCATGGTCGGCGAGCCCCCAGTGGTGAAGTTGATCACCACATCACAGCGGCTCGCAATGTCTGGCGCAAACTCCCGAAAATACTTCGGGTCCTGGGTCGGACGGCCATCCTGCGGGTCCCGTGCATGCAAATGCACAATCGCGGCCCCCGCCTGCGCTGCACCCACCGCTGCATCTGCAATCTGCTGCGGTGTAATTGGTAAATAGGGTGACATGGTCGGCGTATGGATGGCACCAGTGACCGCACAGGTGATGATGACTTTTTTGTTTTGACGCAGGGCCATGGTTCTGTTCCTTGTAAGTGGGTTAAAGCTGGGATTCTTGGGTGCTCAAGCGGCGATGAGTCGATCGTCAAAGATGGCCACCGCACGGGTCCAGCCGGCCGAGGCACCCCGAATTTTGTGCGGAAAGCAAGAAATATAAAAACCAGTCGGAGGCAAAACCTCCAGGTTGTGGAGCTTTTCGAGATGGCAGTAGCCAATGTCGCGCCCAGCCTTATGGCCCTCCCAGATCAGGGCAGCATCGTGGGACTTGCCATATTTCTGGGCCGTATGGACAAACGGCGCATCCCAGCTCCAGGCATCTGTGCCGGTCAGACGCACCCCCTGCTGTAGCAGGTACATAGTGGCCTCGTAGCCCATGCCACAGCCAGAGGCCACGTAGTCGGGTTGACCGTAACGCTTACCGGCACGGGTATTGACCACCACAATCTCCAGCGGCGCGAGCGTGTGGCCAATGCGCTGGAGCTCGGTCTCGACTTCGGCGGCGCTCACCACATGGCCGTCTGGCAACTGGCTAAAGTCCAGCTTGACACCCGGCTGAAAGCACCACTCCAGCGGTACTTCATCGATTGCAATGGAGCGCTCCTGCTGACCCAACGCCTTGTTCATTGTGCTGTGGAAATGGTACGGGGCATCAAGGTGGGTTCCGTTGTGGGTGCTGAGTTGAACCATCTCCACGGCCCAGCCTTCGCCGTCCGGCAAATCCCCTTTTTTGAGACCTGGGAAAAAAGGTTCAATCTGGGCAAAGGTGTTTTCGTGGGTCATGTACTCAATCCTGGGCGCAAACGCGGGCGGGTCGCTGAGCACATCATTTTCAAGATAAATTGACAAATCAACAAATTTACGTGCCATGGTGGTACCTCCTGGTGATCAAGGTGAAATTGCAGGCCAATGCACCATGGGCAAACCGGGCACGGGCGAACGAAAATAAGGGATGTTGGTGCCCAGCAGACTGCCTAGATAGACCGTACATAAATCTGGTCCGCCAAACGTCACGCTGGCCATCCAGGGCGCTATCGTGCCGTGGGCCTGTGCCATGTCTTGTGCCGTCAGGCTTTGGTCGCGCGTCTTTTCGATCAAGTTGCGACTGGCCTGCGGGTTGCCGTCGTCGAGCAGCAGGCGCAGGTCACCTTGCGGGGTAATTGCAACCAGTCGGTCGACCATGACCAGGGTGCACCACAGGTTGCCATAGGTATCAAAGGCGATTCCGTCCGGAAAGCCCCCCAGGTCGCGCGGTCCAAAAACCTCGCGGTCTGCCAGTTGGACACCGCGCTGGGTCTCGATCAGCCGCATCCGCGAAATGCACGGACCGGTGGTTTCCACAATATAGAGCCACTCCTCGCGTGCGTCGAAGCGAATTTCGTTGGTGAAATAGAAACCCTCGGCCACCACCCGCAAGCCACGCTCGTCAAGCACCGCAATAAAGCCATCATTGACGCGGTTAGCCAAGGTTTTGGTCCAGGGGTTGACACGGGTCGACACCGTGATCCAGATTCTGTCTTTGGAGTCGCGCAACACGAAGTTGACCTTACCAATGGGTTTACCGTCGATCTGGTCGTACAGGGTGCGGGTTTGCCCATCACGCGACATACGTTCGAGGCAATCCGTCCCGAAGTTGGCAATCAGAATATCCCCGTTAGACGCAAACGCCATGCCATTTGGCAAAGTGCCTTGCGTGTACTTGGCCTCAAAGCCTGCACTGTCATTGGTGGCTGCACTGGCAAAACGTGCATCGGCATGTTGCCCGATAAAGCGCTGGGAACCGTCGGCATCTATGCGCGTAACACCACCGCGCGCGTCTGCCGCCCACAGCGTGCCGTCGGGCTCAGCCAATATGCACTCCGGGCGCTGCAAGCCCACACCCAGGGTGCCGATCTCTGCGCGGTCAACGGTAAAACCATCCAGAGGATTTGTTTGCTTCATTTGAGTAATGCCAGGCTCAGGTTTGGAAAAGCGATGAGTAGCCCTAGAACACCGAACATGGTCAGCGTGAACGGAGCAGTTCCCTTGAAAATATCACCCAGTGAGATGTCCAGCGTATTCCCCAGTGTGCTTTTAATGACATACACACTGAGCCCGAAAGGCGGAGTCAACAACCCAATCTCGACCGCCACCACGGTCACCACACCAAACCAGATCAAATTCAGACCGAATTGCTGGGCAATTGGCAACATCAGAGGCAGCACGATCAACAGGATCGATGACGAGTCAATGATGGTACCCAGCAGCACGATGAGCAGCACATACAACAGCATGAACATCGCGACCCCAAAGCCAGCCAGCGCCATCCATTCGACCAGGGCCTGCGGCGTGCCGCTCATGGCCAGCATGCGGGTGTATATGTTGGCACAAATGATCAAAAAACTGACTGACACGGTCACATGACCGGTTTCGGTCAGCACACCCCAGAAACTTCGCCATGTGAGCTTGCGCCGCACCAGCGCGATCAACAGGGCCATCAGCGCACCCACCGCACCGGCTTCTGTGGCAGTGATCAAGCCGGCATAAATGCCCCCCAGTACCGACCCGATCAGCATCAGGATCGGTGCCACCTTGATGGCCATCTCGCCCAAGGGCATCAAAGCGTCATGGCTGATCTGCTGCGCCTGACCCGCCACGTAAACCGATTCGGGCCGCCACCAGGCCATGGCCACAATCACCACCGAAAACGCCACTGCCAACAGCATGCCCGGAAGGATGCCAGCAGTAAAAAGGTCCCCAACCGATTGCTCTGACAAAAAGCCATACAAAATCATCAACAGGCTCGGCGGAATCAGCATGCCAAGCACCGATGAGCCTGCCACCACTCCCACGGCAAATTTGGGCTGGTAACCAAAGCGAAGCATTTGCGGCACGGCAACGCGCGTGAAGACCGCAGCCGAGGCAATCGAAATGCCGGTAATTGCGGCAAAAACAGCATTGGCTGCCACGGTTGCCACGCCCAGACCGCCCCGAATGCGCCGAAACGCCTGGTTTGCCACATCAAAAGCGTCCTTACCTATGTCCGCATAGGCCACCAGAAATCCGGTCAACACAAACAGTGGCACCACCCCAAAAATATGGCTGGAAATCGAGTCGTTCACCGCCTGCGCAAGCAGATTCGCCGCAATCTGAACATCGCCACGAATCAACCAAACACCCACGAAGCTCAGCAACCCCAGGGTAATTGCCACATGCATGCCGGCATAAATCAGCACTAGCATGAGCACCAAAGAGCCGAGGGCGATGGCAACATTGCTCATTTTTGATCCTCAAGCCCCATTTTTTTGGACGAACCGGGAGCGCAGCCTGCGCAAGTCGATCCAAGCCAGCAACAAAAATGTCAGTGCCGTGACTGCCAGACCCAGTAGCGTAATCAGCCGTATCGGCCAGACCGACAATTGGAAGTCACCGACCGCCCCCACGTACTCCTGAATGCGCACCGACTCCACGAGCGGAGCCCAACTTGCCAGCAAGATCACCGCCATCAACGCAAAGCCTACCAGGTGAAACACGAGGTGCAGGGCATCGGCCAGCTCAGGCCGACTGCGTTTGATGCGGTCCAGCAAAACGTCGGCCCGTGTGAAACGGCCCATCTGCAGGGTGTCGGCAAGTTGCAAAAACACAATACCGACAATCGACAACGCCACCATTTCTGTCACGCCCCGCACCGGGTGGTTCAGCAAGTTGCGCCCGAACACATCCAGGTTAATGATCGCCATCAAGCCAAGAATCCACAGCGTACCCAGGGCGTTCATGGCTCGGTTGAGGTAATGCAGGCAAAACGGCAGCGCTTGGCCGTATGAATCTCCGGCAAGCCCCAACCCACCGGCAACCCCCGGTTCGCTACTCTGCACTACTTGCTCCAGTCCCGTGGCAAGCTGGTTCCCGCCTTTTGCAGACTATCGATGTAGGCGCTGAGCACCTCGTTGGCGGGAAGACCCTTGGCTTGCGCATCAGCGGCCCAGTTCTTGGCGACCGGACCCAGCGAATCGGCCCAACGTTTGCGCTCCAGGTCATTCAAGTCAGTGACTTTTGCACCCGCTTCCACCATTTTTTGCATCAGGGCATTGACTGCAGCGGACTGCGCTTTGGCGTACGCCGCCTGCCAGACCGCGCCAGCGTCGACGAACGCTTTTTGGACCTCGGCTGGCAGCTTGTCAAAACGGCTCTTGCTGATGACTGTGCCCCCGGCAAACTGAGCACCAAAATTGACCTTGGTCACATAAGGCGCTACTTCATGGAGCTTGGCACTCCAGGCACCCGTGGTGAACACCAGCGCTCCATCGGAAACACCTGATTTGATATCTTCGTAGTAACTGTTCAGCGTACCCGCAACCGCCACGGCACCGGTACCACGCACCCAATTGGACGATGGTCCTGGCGCACTGAGTTTTTTTCCCTTCAAGTCTTCAAGTTTGGTGATGGGAAATTTCGACCACACGTGGTAGCTGTCAAGCGCCATGCCACCAAGATAAACCAGTCCATTTTTGGTCCAGGTCGCGCCCATTGCAGGCACGCTCACCTGAAGGTCAGTCACTGTTTTGCTCACCAGACCAATGTCGTCTGTGCCAAATGGCGTGTAGTAGGAGATGTTTTGCAGCGGAAATTTCGCACCCTCAAACACGGTACTCACGATCGCGACATCGGCGACCCCGTCGGCTACACCCTTGGACTCGGACCCCAACTTCAAAAGGGTTCCACCCCAGGCCTTGGTCCATTCAATTTTGTATTTGCCGTCAACCGCCAAGCGTTTGTCAACTTCCGGTATGAGCACTTCGTCCGCCATCTTGACCCACAGGAAAACCGGTGGATGGCCCGCAGCGGCCGTCATTTTTATCACCTGTTGCGCCGCTACCGGTACGGCAAAAATACCTGAAGCCGCCAAGGCAAGCGCCGACAAAAGAAAAGTGCGTTGAGAGTTCATCAATGTCTCCTGGTTAGTAAAAATCAATGAGGGTGTAGCGGATTGGCAGTTTGGTTGGCGGCTGGGGCCCCGGTACCAGGGGCCACAAACGCAGCGCGCAAGCCACCCACGATGAAATTGACCAACCATCCGGCGGCCAGCGGGTCGGCAGCGCGATTCATGCCGTTGGATAGGCGCTCGACCCGGACATCGCTCAAGTAATGGATCAAGGCACCCAGGGCAAACTGATAACCCCATGCCGCCATCGCCCGGCTGGTGTTGGGCAGTGCCTGGTGGATGGCATCAATAAATGCAGTTGCCATAGGGTCAAAATAGTCGCGCAAGACCTGGTCTGCCTCTTCGGTCCTGTTACTGAGCTCGCGTGCCACCAAGAGTGCGTAGTATTCTCCCTCGGCACTGGCCCGCAAACGCACAACCGGAACCACAAAGGCCTCGATGATGCGCCGCAGGGTTTCAGAATCCTGTGGCTCCTGGCTGACACCGCGCAGGGCCTGGAGTCGCTCCTCAATGGTGCTGTTCCATTGGGAAAATATGGCCTGAAACAGCTCGCGTTTTTGACCGAAGTAGTAACCCACCAATGCCAGGGGAACCTCTGCTTCATCGGCAATCTGCCGGATCGAGGTGGCGTGATAGCCCGCCATTGCAAACAGTTTTTCTGCGGCCAGCAAAATCGCCAGCTTACGATCTACCCGAGCATCCGGGGCACGCTTGAATTGCAGGCGATCAGACAACACATTCAACGACATGCAAGTAACTGTACGCTCGTCCAACTTTCTTGGACATCAGTACAAACCCGTAACTGCTAACGCTCTGCGACAAAGTGTGAAATTTGCACCACCTCGTCGGTGGCCAAAAACTCCCGGAGCTGCACTTCGACGGCCTGGTCGGCGACCGTGGCGCGGGCGCGCTGGTGCAGGTAGTCGGCCCACGACTCCACAATGAAGCGCTCGACATAGCGCGACGATTCGCCCAGGTCCTTGTAGACACGCCAGAAGGTGGCACCGTCGCGGCGGCGTGGCGCTTTCATCTGGGTGATGGTGTCAAGGAAGGCCACTTCGGTGCCGGCCCGGATGCGGTAACCCACCTCCACCGCCACCGGTCCGGCGTCGGGGCTGGGTTCGCTGTGCAAAAATAACTCATCCCACGGCGTGCCTTGCGTAACCTCAGGGGCCGCCCCTACCCGCAACGGGAACCGGCGCGTCAACAGGGTGCTGCTGGCCATCAGAATAGCGGCCACCACCAACGCGGTCGACAAACCCACCAGGTCTGACACCGCGCCCCAAAATGCCGACCCGATGGCAAACGCGCCAAGCGAGGCCACCATGTGCAAGGCCACCGCCCGCGAGCGCACCCACTGCGGCACGCTGCCCTGGGTAGCACTGTTGAGCGTCGACAGCGCGGCCATCCAGGCGCCACCGCCAAACGCCAGCGCCGCGTACACCAGCCAGGCAATTTGCAGCGAGGCGGTCACCAGCATGACCGCAGAAAACACCACACAACTGACGGCCACGATGCCCTCCAGTCCCAGACGCGCCCGCAGTCGCCCAATCACCAGACCCGAAACCACCGCACCCACGCCCAGGCTACCCATGAGTAAACCAAAACCTTCCACGCCGGTCCCCAATTGGCGCTGGGCAATGACGGGCAGCAGTGCCCACAGCGCCGAGCCTGAGGCGCTAAACACCATGACGCGCACCAGCTGCGCCAAGATCATGTGCGAATGCCAGGCAAAACGCAGCCCGCTGAGCATGCCGCCCCACAGGCGCTCGGGTGGCAGGCGCGAAGGCGGGTGCGCACGCGGCGGCCAACGCTGGATTGACTGCCACATGAACCAGGTGGTGAGGATGGTGATGGAAAATACCCATCCGGCACCCAGGCGCGCAAACACCAGGCCCGCCAGCGTGGGGCCTACCGCGCGCGCCACATTGAAGGCGATGCTGATCGCAGTAATCGCCTGCGGCCACTCCTCACGCGGCACCGGGTCAATGACCGAGGAATTCCAGGCCGGTGTCAGCACCGCTGTACAGCAGCCATAGACAAAAATCAACAACAGCACCGAGCTGGACCCACCCCAGCCGCCAATCACCAGCACCGACAACAACGTGCTGGTCACCATCTGGGCCAGCAGTGCGCCCGAAATCAGCCGCCGCCGATCGGTGGTGTCGGCCAACACACCGGCCGGCAACGCCAGCGCAAACATCGGTAGAAACACCGCCGTCTGCACCAGTGCGGCCAGAAACGACGAGCCGGTTAGTTCCACCATAAACCAGGCCGCCGCCATGGCTTGCATGCCACTGCCTATGAAGTAAATTGCGCTGCCAATCCACAGCCCGCGAAAGGCGGGCTGGCGCAGCGGAGTCCAAAGCGAGTGGGGAGATGCCATGCATGCATTATTGTCTGCTGCGTCGCGCGCCAATGTGCCTCTGGGGTTGGCTGAACAGTCTGCATTGGCACTGACGGCCAACCCGGCCCCTAGGTTCAAGGGTAGCCAAGTGCTGCCGTCCCAAAAGTACGGTATCCGGATGTCTTTGGCCACCCGCATTTTGCCGCTGAGCGCACCGGTGGTAGCAAATGCCTTGTCGTGTCACACGACGGGTGCGACTCAAAGTGATGTGGAATCTTGTTCCCTCGCCCCAGCGCGGAGAGGGTTAGGGTGAGGGGTGGATGTTTTGCATTCTTGAGGGAAGTCTGGAACAACGGGTGCAGACGCAAACCTCAACTTGCCACCTGGGCGGGCAGCGCCACTGGTTTACCTGCCCACGGTGCAGCAAGCGGGTGGCGGTGCTCTATGCGCCGGGCCGGTATTTTGCTTGCCGCCAGTGTGACGGGCTGGGCTACGCCACGCAGAAGGAAGGCGCTGACGACCGTGCATCCACCAAGGCCCACAAGCTGCGCAAACGCATGATATGAGAGGCTGGCATCTTGAATGGCGACGGCAGCAAGCCCAAAGGCATGCACTGGACGACCTACCAGCGGCTTAAAGGACACCACGACGCGCTGGTGCAAGTCAGCTTGCATGACATTGGCCGCAAACTAGGTTTTCTGCATGAACTGTTGGACGGTTAAATCTGTTTCGCAAAAGTGACGCTTGGTCGACCTGTCAGAAGCCCAAAGAACCAGCGGGAGTCAGCCATAATTGAACGGATAAACAGGTAATCCCGCCAACACTTGGCATTCGCAGGAAAGAGCCTGGTCAGACAGGGAATTAAATATGCAATGGATCGCCCCCTCAGAAAAAGACAGCGCCACCACCACGCTCGAGGCACGCCTGTGGGACGCCGCCGACCAGTTTCGGGCCAATTCGGGTCTTAAACCGCAGGAATACTCCGGCCCCATTCTGGGTTTGATTTTCTTGCGCTTTGCCGAAGTGCGATTCGCCGTGCTGCGCGCCAAGCTGCAAGCCGCTGGCGGTTCCGCCCGGCGGGGCAGCCGGGTCGATGACCCCACGGCCTACCAGGCGGAAAGCGTGCTCTACCTCAGCCCCGAGGCGCGGTTTGACTATTTGCTGACCCTGCCCGAGTCTGCTGACATTGGTGCCAAGGTCAACGTCGCAATGCGCGAGATCGAACAGCACAACCCCACCTTGGCCGGTGTGTTGCCCAAAACCTTCAACCTGTTCACCAGCACCCTGCTCAAAGAGCTGCTCAAAAAGGTGTCCGAAATTCCGGCCACGCTGGACTATGACGCGTTCGGGCGTATTTACGAATACTTCCTGGGCGAATTCGCGATGACTGAGGGCCAGGGCGGCGGCGAGTTTTACACGCCATCGAGCATCGTGCGCCTGCTAACCGAAATCATCGAACCTTTCCATGGCCGCATTCTGGACCAAGCCTGCGGGTCGGGCGGCATGTTTGTGCAGTCGGCCCGCTTTGTGGCCGAACACCAGAAGAACCCCGCTGCCGAGCTGGCCATCTGCGGTGTAGAAAAAACCGACGAGACCGGCCGCCTGTGCCGCCTTAACTTGGCCGTGCATGGTCTGGAGGGCGACATCAAACACGGTGGCAACGTCAACAGCTATTACGACGACCCGCACAACGCCACCGGCAAGTTCGACTTTGTACTGGCCAACCCGCCGTTCAATGTGAACGCAGTGGACAAGGAGCGCCTGACCGACATGGTGGGCGCGGGCCGGCGTTTCCCTTTCGGCCTGCCGCGCACCGACAACGCCAACTACCTGTGGATTCAGCTTTTCTACTCGTCGCTGAACGCCCGTGGCCGCGCCGGTTTCGTCATGGCCAATTCGGCATCTGATGCCCGTAGCTCAGAGCAGACCCTACGCCAACAACTCATTGAAGCCCGGGCCGTGGACGTGATGGTGGCCGTTGGCCCCAATATGTTTTACACCGTCACCCTGCCGGTAACCCTGTGGTTTCTGGACAAGGGCAAGGCTTCGACAAGCTCTCAAGCCCGAACGGATAAAGCAGCCGCTCGCCCTGAGCCTGTCGAAGGGCATCCCGACCGAGCCAATACTGTGCTGTTCATTGATGCCCGCCACATCTACCGGCAAGTAGACCGCGCCCACCGCGACTGGACACCCGCGCAGATTGGTTTCATGGCCAACCTGGTGCGCCTGTACCGTGGTGAAGCCTTGGATTTGACGTTTGGCGGCGGCGAAGCAGCGGCCAAGATCAGAGAGGTGTTTGGCCAAACGCCTGTGTATGGCGACGTGGCGGGGCTGTGCAAAGTGGCCACGCTACAAGAAATTGAGGCGCAGGGCTGGTCGCTGAACCCTGGGCGCTATGTGGGCGTGGCCGCTGGTGAAAATGTGAGCGACGAGGATTTCAATGAACAGCTTGTGGCGTTGAATGAAGAGTTGGAAGTGCTGAATGCGCAGGCACTGGAGTTGCAAACCCGCATCGCGCAAAATATCGCATCGCTGCTGTCGTAAAGGACTATCCATGAACACCGAAACTATTGAACAAACCGTCTTGCATTTGCCCCTGCAGCAACGCGCCGAGCTGGCGCACAAGTTGTTGCTCAGTCTGGAAGATCAAGACGAGGATGAAATCGCCGAGGCATGGCGAGTCGAAGCGGTTCGCCGCTCGGCTGAGCTTGACAGCGGGCTGACCGACACGGTGTCAGCCGAAGAAGTACGTGCTGCTGCGCGCGCCCTTTTGCGATGAACTATCGCTTCCTGCGTGCCGCTCGTGCCGAGCATCTAGACGAAGTGGCGTTTTACGAAAATCGGTTGCCCGGTTTGGGTGAGGATTACCTAGCCGAGTTTGAAGCTGTCATGGCGCGCATCTGCGCCACGCCAGACTTTTATCCATCGGTGGGTGACCCCGTTATCCGCAAGGCGGCGCTCAAGCGCTTTCCGTTTCATGTGATTTATCGTGTTGAACCCAGGCAAATCGTCATTCTTGCCATAGCGCACCATCGCCGCCGCCCAGCGTACTGGGCAGGACGGACTAGATGATGAAATTGCTACACATAGCTGGAGAGCCACATGAAAACTCTTGACCTTGACCGCGATGTGCTCGAAAGCGTGCAGGCAATTGCCAACCGCGAGCAAAGAACCCTTGGTGCGGTGTTTTCTGAACTTGTCCGGCGGGGACTGATCGTTATGCCCGAAAGCAAAGCGTCGGGTTATCGCCATGGATTCAGGGTTCTACCTAAACGCAATGAAGTCATCACCTCAGAGCATGTGCGCAGGGTGCTGGGGGCATGACCAGGAAGCATCCCGTGGTCAGTCTGGACGACTGCGTTGACCTGTTAGCCGGATTTGCATTTAAGAGCCAATACTTCACTAACAAGGGTGAGGACATTCCTCTTGTTAAAGGTGAGAACGTCAGTCAAGGCCATATCCTTTGGGGAATATCCAAGCGCTGGCCAGTTTCAGAATGGGAGTCGCTAGCTAAATATCAACTCCGAGCTGGTGATGTTGTGGTGGCGATGGATCGCCCTTGGGTTCCAGCCGGTTTGAAATGGGCATACATCCGAGGAGATCATCCAAAGGCGCTACTGGTACAGCGGTGTGCCAGACTCAGAAGTAAGTCTTCAAATCTGGATCAAGACTTCCTCCGCTTTGTGATCGGTGGACAAGGCTTTGAGAACTATGTGAAGCCAATTACAACAGGGGTGAACATTCCACACATCAGTGGAAAGCAAATCCTTGATTACAAGTTTCCGCTTCCTCCACTCCCCATCCAACAACGCATCGCAGGCATCCTCTCCGCCTACGACGAACTGATCGAAAACAGCCAGCGGCGCATCAAGATTCTGGAGGCTATGGCCCGTGGTCTTTACCGCGAGTGGTTCGTCCACTTCCGCTTTCCCGGCCATGAAAACCATCCGCGTGTGGCTTCGGCGTTGGGGGAGATTCCGCAGGGGTGGGAAGTGAAGAGACTGTCAACCGTGTCAGAAGTCAACCGTGCACAAATCAACGCCCGCAGCGCGCCGGATGAACTTCACTACATCGACATCTCATCTGTCAGTCCCGGCCAAATTGACAGCACTACAACCTACACTTTTGCCGATGCTCCCGGTCGTGCGCGCCGCATCATCCAACACGGCGACGTGCTTTGGTCATGCGTCCGCCCTAACCGCCGCTCGCACGCGCAAGTGATGCACCCTGAGCAAGACACCATCGCTTCCACGGGCTTCGCTGTGCTTACAGCAACGCAAGTGCCGTTTACGTTTCTCTACTTCGCAACGACTACGGATGATTTCGTTGCTTTCCTCTCTAACAACGCCACTGGAGCGGCCTACCCAGCCGTGAGCGGCTCGACCTTCGAGAAAGCTGATTTGCTCATTCCGACCGCATCGCTTTTGAAGAAATTTGGCACTGCAACGATTCCAATGGCGGAGCAAATTCACACACTCCAAACCAAAATCCAAAACCTCCGCCGCACCCGTGACCTGTTACTGCCGCGCCTGCTATCCGGCCAGATCAACGTCGAAGCCCCATGATTCCCCGCCCTGACCAGACCCTGATCTACCACATCACCGATGTGGATAACCTGCCGGGCATTCTGGCGGGTGGCGGTCTGCGCTCCGATGCGGCCATGGCGCAGCACAACCCGACGGTAATTGGCTATGGGCATATCAAACAGCGCCGCATGACCGAAATTCGGGTGAACTGCTGCGGCAACCGGTTTGTGGGTGAATTTGTGCCCTTCTATTTCTGCCCGCGTTCGCCCATGCTTTACACGGTCAACATTGGTGCAACCGGGCGCGCCCCGGGCTGCCAACGCACCATCGTGCATTTGGTCAGCACACTGGCTGTTGGCATTGGCCAAAACAGACCCTGGGCCATTAGTGATGGCAATGCGGCGACCCGTCACACCAATTTTTCATCCGATTTGGCAGCCCTTGCAGAACTGGATTGGGCTGCTATTCGCGCCACCCAATGGCAAGGCAAAACCCATCAAAAATCGGCCGAGTTCTTAACAGCCGATTTCTTTGACTGGTCGGGCTTCCATGCCGTGTGTTGCCACAACGCCGAGGTGGCCCAACAAGTGCAAAATATGCTGGCAAACCATGCCCACCGCCCCACCGTACGCGTGGAGTCCAACTGGTATTACTACACATGATCGAAACCACCGAAGGCAACCTGTTGAATGCGCCCGTCGAAGCAATGGTGAACACCGTCAACACGGTGGGCATCATGGGCAAGGGCATTGCGTTGCAATTCAAACAAGCCTACCCCCAAATGTTTCGCGCCTACGAGCACGCTTGCAAGTCGGGCGAGGTGCAACTGGGCAAGGTGCATGTGTTTGACATGGGTGGCCTGGCAGGCGGCCCGCGCTGGATCATCAACTTTCCGACCAAAGGACATTGGCGCGCTGGCAGCCGCAAGGCAGACATTGAAACCGGTTTGCAAGACTTGGTGGACACCATTAAGCGTTTGAACATCCGCTCCATTGCTGTGCCCCCGCTGGGATGTGGGCATGGCGGGCTGGATTGGGCCGAGGTACGCCCCATGATTGAATCAGCACTGGGCGACTTGCCTGATGTGCGGGTATTGGTGTTTGCACCCGGCGCAACGCCAGCGGCGGCAAACATGCCCAACCGCACCGAGCGCCCCAAGATGACCATTGGCCAAGCCGCGTTAATTGCGCTGATGGACCGCTACTTAAAGGGTCTGCTAGACCCGTTTGTGAGCCTGTTGGAAATCCATAAGCTGATGTATTTTTTGCAGGCCGCTGGCCAGCCCCTGCGTTTGCAGTACGAAGCCAAAGATTTTGGCCCCTACGCAAAGAACTTGCGGCAGGTATTGATTCGCTTGGAGAGCCATTTCACCCAAGGCTATGGCGACGGCAAAGACTCGCCTACCAAAGCCATCGAATTGCTGCCCGGTGCGGTGGATGAGGCGCACGCATTCTTGCAGGAAGACGCGTTGATCCGCCAGCGCATGGAACGTGTCACCGACCTGATTGAAGGCTATGAAGACCCTGTTGGCTTGGAGTTGCTGAGTTCGGTGCACTGGGTGATGTGCCACAACCCCGAGGCCATGCTGTCCCCTGAAGCGGCTGCCAGTGCAGTGCAGGAATGGAACGTTCGCAAACGCCGCACCCTCAAGCCCGAGCAATTAACCAAGGCGTGGCAACACCTGTCCAGCAAAGGCTGGGCTCCCGCCGAAGCGACGGTGTAGAACACGGTTGCACGCACAAATGGCACACGCATACACCGAAGACCAACTCGTAGAGCAACCGGCCATTGGCCTGTTTGCTGCCCTGGGCTGGGAAACGGTGTCGGCCATGGAAGAAACCCTGGGTGCGGCGGGTGCCGGCACGTGCCATCTGGGGCGCGAAACCAAAGGAGAAGTCGTGCTGGTAACCCGGCTGCGGGCGGCACTGGTTCGGCTGAACCCGACTTTGCCCGCTGAGGCCATCAACAACGCGATAGACGAAATCAGCCGCGACCGCTCGGCCATGCTGCCAGAAGCGGCCAACCGCGAGGTGTATCGCCTGCTCAAAGAGGGTGTCACGGTGTCGGTGCCCGACCACGAACACGGCGGGCAAAAGACCGAACGTCTGCGCGTGGTGGATTGGGACACCCCCGAGAACAACGACTTTTTGCTGGTCAGCCAGTTCAGCGTGACCGGCGCGCTCTACACCTGCCGTCCCGATTTGGTGGGCTTTATCAACGGCCTGCCATGGGTGGTGATTGAACTCAAAAAGCCCGGCGTGCCTGCCCGCGCTGCCTTTGACGAGAACCTGACCCACTACAAGCAGCAAATACCCAAGCTGTTTTGGTTCAACGCGCTGATGATTGCGTCTAACGGCACCGACAGCCGCATGGGCTCACTCACCGCCGACTGGGGCCGCTGGGTGGAGTGGAAGCGCATTGCCCGGGAAGACGAGCCGCGCCGTGTGTCGCTGGAAGTGATGCTGCGCGGCACCTGCGACCGCACCCGCCTGCTGGACTTGGTTGAAAACTTCACGCTGTTTTCTGAGCACAAAGCGGGGCTGGTCAAGATCATTGCGCAGAACCACCAGTTTTTGGGTGTCAACAACGCCATTGCCTCCATGCTGCAAGCCCGTAAGCTGGGCCACGGGCGCGGCGGTGTGTTTTGGCAGACGCAGGGTAGCGGCAAGAGCTTTTCCATGGTGTTCTACGCCCAGAAGGTGCTGCGCAAGCTGGTGGGCAATTGGACGTTTGTGGTGGTAACCGACCGCACCGAGCTGGATGAGCAAATTGCCAAGACGTTCAAGGCCGTCGGTGCCGTGAGTGATGCAGAAGGTGACGAATGCCATGCCGCCAGTGGCGCGCACTTGCGTGAGCTGCTGCGCGGCAACCACCGTTATGTATTCACCCTGGTGCATAAATTCCAAACACCGGAATTGCTGTGCGACCGCTCGGATGTGATTGTGCTGACCGACGAAGCGCACCGCAGCCAGTACGACACGCTTGCGCTGAATATGCGCTCTGCCCTGCCCAAAGCCCTGTTCATGGCGTTCACCGGCACACCGCTGATTGCGGGCGAAGAGCGCACCAAGGAAGTATTTGGCGACTATGTGTCGATCTACGACTTTCAGCAGTCCATCGAAGACGGGGCCACGGTGCCGCTGTTCTACGAGAACCGCACGCCCGAGCTGCAATTGGTCAACCCCGACCTGAACGACGACATCTACCAACTGATTGAAGATGCCGACCTCGACCCCGAACAGGAAGCCCGGCTGGAGCGTGAACTGGGGCGGCAGTACCACCTGATTACCCGCGATGACCGCTTGAACACGGTGGCGAAGGACATCGTGCGGCATTTCCTGGGCCGTGGCTTCGTTGGCAAGGCCATGGTGGTGTCCATCGACAAGGCCACTGCATTGCGGATGCATGACAAGGTGAAGCTGCATTGGGCGGCAGATTTGGCCAAGACGCAAAAAGAACTAGGCGAGCTGACCTATGCGCCGGTTGAAGGCGGCATGACCGCCGAGCAAGCCCGGCGTGATGTGCGCATGGCTGAGTTGAAACAGCGGCTGAACGTGCTGACGACCACCGACATGGCCGTGATCGTGTCGCCCGGGCAAAACGAGATTCAACAAATGCAAAACCTGGGGCTGGACATCGAGCCCCACCGCAAGCGCATGAATGAGTCCAACCCTGGCCTGGACGAAAAGTTTAAGGACACGGATGACCCGTTGCGGCTGGTATTCGTGTGTGCCATGTGGCTGACTGGTTTTGACGCACCAAGCTGCTCCACGGTGTACCTAGACAAGCCCATGCGCAACCACACGCTGATGCAGACCATTGCCAGGGCCAACCGCGTGTTTCCCGGCAAGCACAGCGGCTTGATCGTGGATTACGCCAATGTGTTCGCATCGCTGGAGAAGGCGCTGGCCATCTACGGTGCGGGCAAAGATAGCACAAGCCCGGTCAAAGACAAAGACCAATTGGTGGCTGAACTGCGCCGCTGCGTTGTGGATGCGACGGCATTTTGTGCCAAGCATGGCGTGATGTTGATTGACATGGAGCAGCTTAACGGTGGCGGGCTGGAGCGTTTGCAGGCGATCGCGGATGCGCTCAATGCATTGATTTCGCCTGAC
>JAIPCE010000221.1 GCA_021738345.1 Rhodoferax sp.
ACCTGGGTGGCGGGTGAATATAACTTTGTAGCGACTGGTTTTTCACGCAGCGCAAGTCCGGATGGCGCGTATGACGACCTGGATATTGGCCTTCAATTGGTACAAGCTGCAACAGATCCAGACGGATCCGAATTGATCAATCGTGACATGGCAGCGGAAAGCACCGGTTGCGTGGCAGATTCGACGGGCACAAGCGACGGCACTTGTACCGCCAAACGAATCGCCAATACCAAGATGCGTTATGGAAGAGTGCGCTTGTTGAATATGTACGGGTCAGACAAATTGCCGCTCGATTTACCTGTGCTGGCGCAGTATTGGTCAAGCAATTCTTTTCTCATCAATTCTGCTGATACCTGCACTTCGGTCACCGTGCCTGCGGAAACTACCGCCACTCCAGATGGGTCTGCAAAGCTTTATTTCTATCCGGTGACGAGCCAGAACCTGATTACGCCGGCTGACATAGCCGCCACAATCGCAAGTCCGTTGACCAATGGTGGAACACAACTGCGTCTTACAAAACCAGATAAGCGTGGCTGGCTGGGAATCGCTCTCGCAGTACCCGACTACTTGAAATTTGACTGGGGTAACTGCTTGGGACAAACGGGGGCAGCAGGTCTTTACGATGATTTTCCGTGTGCCCGCGCCACTTTCGGAGTTTACAAAAGTCCCCTGCTTTACCGCCGGGAAAACTATTGAGGGCTAAGCGCTGTTCCGGATGTTCAAGGTGTTTTGAGACGCAAGCCCTCGGGTCGCAAACGCACCGCAGATGCTGTACCGGATGCCGCGATAATTTTGCGCGATATCCCTTGCTAAACGGGGCGGTCGGGCGCTTCCAGGTGCGACCGTATGCGCTCGGCCGCGCCGCTCCAGATTGCTGCGATCTGGGTCACCAGCTCTGCGCAACGGTCGATCTGATGAGCGACGGCGGTGGACTCCAGCGTTTCACACCGTGCACCAAGTTGCAGTGCGCCAACACTGCGCGCAGCCGATTTGAGCTTGTGGGCCACTTGCGCCATCTGCTTGGCATTGCCTAGCACAAGCGCCTGCTGGATTTGCTCGACCTGGGCACTGGCAGTGGCCAAAAACCGGGTAAGCAAGCGGGCGTGCAGGTCGGCTCCCGGCCCCACCAGATGCGCCAGTGTTGTGGGGTCCCATAGGGCCAGGGTATCGGCAGGTGCGTCCGTGGCGTCGGATGGGGTGCAGTGCGCTGGCAGGTCTGATGCGGACGATGCGGGTGGCCTAGGCGGGTCTGACGCGTCAGGGACGCCGGCGCGGGGCAGCCAGCGCAGCAAGGTGTCCTGCAAATCCTTGAGCCGCAACGGCTTGGCGAGGTAGGCGTCCATGCCGCGCTCCAGACATCGCGCACCTTCACCTTGCATGGCGTTGGCGGTGACCGCGATGATGGGGATGTGCGCACCGTTGCCCTGCGCCTGCCGAATCGCCTGGGTCAGGGCAAAACCGTCCATGACAGGCATGTGGCAGTCGGTCAGCAGCAAGGCGTAACGCCCGCTGCGCCACATGGCCAGGGCTTGTTGGCCATCGACCGCGGTTTCGCAGGCGTAACCGAGCAGGGACAGTTGTTGCAACATCACCTCGCGATTGGTCTCGTTGTCCTCGGCCAGCAAAATCAGTTGGCCCAGGGCGGCCGCTTCGTCCACCGTCGGTGGCGCGGGCCGGTCGACCGCCTCCGCGATCGGCGGCGCGGCAGCGGGTGCGGCGTTGCAGGCAATGGCCGGCAAGCACACGAGAAACTCGGTGCCCCGGCCCAGGTCGCTGCGCGCGCTGATGCTGCCACCGAGCAGGCCCACCAGTTGCTGGGTGATGCTCAAGCCCAGGCCGGTACCGCCAAATTTACGTGCCGTGCTGGCATCGGCCTGGGTGAAGGGCTTGAACAAGCGCGCCAGCATCTCGGGCGCAATGCCGATGCCGTTGTCGATCACCCGCAGCAGAACTGCCGCCGTGTCGTCGGGCAAGCGACCAGGGTCGACTAGCAGACTGACCTGTCCGGTCCGATCCGCTTGGCTGGAGGTGAACTTGATGGCATTGCCCAGCAGGTTGAGCAGGATTTGTTGCAGCCGCGTTGGGTCAGAAACGATCCACGGTGGTAACAGCGGCGAAAAGTCGCTGGACAGGGCAACGCCCTTGGCAAGGGCAGCATTGCGAATCAGCGACAGGACCCCTTCGACCACTTCGCCGAGGTGGGTCGGAACCTGTTCGATCTCGAGCTTGCCGGCCTCGATTTTCGAGTAGTCCAGCACGTCGTTGAGGATTTTGAGCAAAGACAGCGACGATCGGTGGATGGTGTCGAGCATGCGCTGCTGACCGCCGCTGAGTACCGACTGCCGCATGACGTCGATCATGCCCAACACGCCGTTCATGGGGGTGCGAATTTCGTGGCTCATATTGGCCAGAAACTCGGACTTGGCCCGATTGGCAATTTGCGCCGCCTCGACCTGGACGGCGAGTTCGTAGTTGAGCCCGCGCAGACGCTGATCGGCTTTCCTGAGTTCCTCGGTGCGCTGCGAGACCAGCTCTTCGAGGTGGTCGCGGTAACGCTGCAATTCAAGTTCTGCAGCTTTGCTATCGGTGATATCGCGGGTGACAAAGAGCATGCAGGGCTCGCCGTTGAGGTACTCTTTGCGGGCGGACACCAGCCCGGTGACCGCCGTGCCGTCGGCGGCAAGAAATTGCGCCTCCATGCTTTCAATGACACCATTTTTCTGCAGCACTTCGATCGCGGCGTTGCGTTGCTTCAGGTCGCGCCAGATGCCAAGCTGCAGCGCGGACTTGCCGATGACTTCGGTGTATTCAAGCTTCAACATGCGCAGGAAACTGGCATTGACGTCCAGAAATCGGCCGTCGGAAGCCTGATTGATGGACATGGCGTCCGGGCTGGTGGCAAAGATCGTCCGGTAGCGCTCCTTGCTGCGGTGGGCTTCTTGCAACGATTGCCCCAGACCTTGCAGCAAGATACCCATGGAGATTATGACGATGCCGTTGATAAAGGCAAAATTCAGGGTGATCACCAACCACATCAATAGCGGCTGACTTTCCAGACCGGCCACGTGCACGTCGGCTCGGCTCAGGTAACCCACCAGGAAGAGGGTCAGCGTGGTGCCGACGAGCACCGCAATCGAGGCCCGTTGTCCCAGCAAAATGGCAGCCATCACCGGCACAGCCATCAGGTAAATCTGGCTCTCCACGCCAACAAAAAACAAAAATGCCACCCCCAGCAAGTACAGCAGCATGCAAAACCCGCTGGCGCGCACGGTGTAGGACAAACCTGGCACACGCCACAGCAAGAGCACGGTGGTCAGCTCTACCCCATCGACGACCGCGACCGGCCACAGTCCTTGCCACACCAGGAGCACCATGCTGGGCAACGCCACCAGCGCGCCCAGCAAGGAGACCGTGCGCAGCAAGGTAGCCAACACCTGCGCACGCCAATCCTGCAGCAGCAAAGTGCCCGCGGGTCGGGATTGCTTGTAGCCGTAAAGACGTTCAAGCACGTGCAGGCGCATCGGAAACTCCAGATCCAGCCATACCAGACGCAGCCACGCAAGACTGTTGCTTGGCATCAGCAGGTCGAGAGTGGGGGTACCGCGACAAGAAAGCGCCTTTCAGAAACGGACAACGGGCAGACAGCCATGATACCCAAGCCAGCCGGCCTGCGACGGCCGTGCGCAGGTGGCACGGTATCATCTTGCCCATGCGTTGCTTTTTCTCTTGAGGCAATGCCGCCCAAACCTGTTTCCACCGGGTTCAAGAAAATGCTTTCTTCCTTGCGCAGTGTTGTCGGCCCCCTGTTGCTTGGCTTAGGCCTCGCGTTGCCCGTTTTCAGCGCCCAGGAACTTACGAAGTTGAGCCTGGAGCAACTCATGGCTCTCAGTGTGGTCAGTGCGTCCAAATACCAACAGACGCAGACCGAGGTTCCGGCGGCGGTGAGCATCATTACGCGCGACGAAATCCGTAGCTTCGGCTGGCGCACGCTCGACCAGGCTCTGGCCAGTTTGCCTGGCATCCACAACGTCTATGACTTCCAATACAGCTATCTGGGGACGCGCGGCTTTGGGATTCCGGGTGACTACAACTCACGGGTGCTCATCGCCATCAATGGCAACCGCGTCAATGATCCGGTCTACGATCTGGGCCCGATTGGTGAGAATTTTCCCCTGGACCTGAGTCTGGTCGAGCGGATTGAATTCATTCCCGGCCCGGGTGGTGCGGTGTATGGGCAGAACGCTATGTTTGGGGTGGTGAATGTCATTACCCGAACCGGAACCGATGTCAACGGCGGCGATCTGTCGGTGGGCTGGCAGAACCTCCAGCGCACGAGCGATGTGGGCGTAACGCTGGGACGTAGGCTGAGCCCCGGCGACGAGCTGCTGCTGGCGCTGTCAGCCACGCGTGCCAAGGGCGAAGACCGCTTCTTTGAGTATGGGGCAAGCGGACTCTCCGGTGTCGCCAACGGTATGGATGGTGGCTCCAACGACCGTCTGTTTGCCCATCTGGGGCGTGGACCCTGGTCGTTCAACCTGATTTCCAGCGACCGGCGCAAGGACGATCCGACCGGCAGTTATCTGACCGATCCGCTGGTGCCCGGCCAAACCAGTGCCGATACCTATCTGCTGACCGATCTGCGCTACCAGGGAGACCTGCGGGACGATGGCCTGCAGCTGCAGGCCCGGATTTTTGTCAATCGCTACCGCTACGGCAGCCGGTCAAGCTACGGGACCTTTTTTGAGACACCCGCAGCAGGTGACTGGCGCGGCGGCGAAATGCGCTTGCTGTGGACTCGATTTGCCGGGCACAAGTGGATGATCGGCATGGAACTGCAGGAAAACACCCGTATTGACCAGGCGTCCATTGACCTGGACCATCCGACCAACAGCGTGTGGATCGCACGCACCGGCTCCCGCGCCGGAGTCTATGTGCAAGACGAGTGGCGGGTCAGTCGGGTCTTGACCACGACGCTGGGCTTGCGCCTGGACCGCAGCGACCAGTCGCGAAACGCGCCGAGCCTGCGTGCTGCACTGATCTGGCAGCCGAGCTATGGAACCTCACTCAAGCTGCTGTATGGTGGCGCGCAGCGCGCGCCCAATGCATTCGAGCGCGACTATGCAGACGGTGTGGCACAGGTTGCCAACCCCGGCCTGCAAGGCGAAAAGATGGAGACCCTGGAGTGGGTGCTGGACCATCGCGTGGGCAACGACCTCAATTTGCGCGCGTCGGTTTACCACTGGAGGCTCAGTGACCTCATTACGCTCGGTGTAGATGAGGCAAGTGCAATGACTCAGTACCAATCCGGCACCGCGATGCGTGCCGAGGGGCTCGAACTATCAGCCGACAAGACCTGGCAGGGGGGCAGTCGTCTGCGTGGCAGCCTTTCGTTGCAGTTCGTGCGGCAAGCGCTTGGGGTCGACATGGTCAATTCGCCGAGGCAGCTTTTCAAACTGTTGCTTTCGACCCCTTTGCCCGCAGCCGGATTGCGACTGGGTTATGAGTTGCAGGCCGAGAGCCAGCGTCTGACCTTGCGCGGACACGCGCTGGGCGGCTACGCCGTCTCGCACCTGCACCTGAGTAACAGCACATGGATGCACGGCATGGAACTGAGCATGGGAATCCGCAACCTCTTTGACAAACGCTATGACGAGCCGGGCGCTGATACCCATTGGCAGGATGCCCTGCAACAGCGGGGGCGCAGTGTGGGCGTGCAGGCAAACTTCCATTTTTGAGCCCGGCAGATGCGCACCGGTGCCAGTCGTCCCCCTGCAGCGCCGGTTGCTTCGCTTTGGCAGTGGGGCTGGCACCAGGTCCGAGCGGTGTTGCTGTGTTTCGTGTGCATGGGCACCGCGACGCACCTGCATGCAGAGGAAATGACCGAGTACCAGGTCAAGGCCGCATTTCTGTACAACTTTGCCGTCTTTACGGAATGGCCCCCGGGCACTGCCAGCACGCTGAATCTGTGTCTGGTTGGGCACGATCCCTTTGGCACGGCGATGGACGAGCTGCAAGGAAAGAGCTTTGGTACGTATACGCTCAAAGTGCACCGGAAAAAGGGACTGGACTCGCTCGGGAGCTGTCAAATCGTTTTTGTGGCAAGTGCCGATATAGAACACTTGCCGCGCGTGCTTGGCAGTGTGAGTGGGCTGCCGGTTCTGACCATCGCTGACACGCCAGGTGCGATTGCCCAGGGCGTGGCAATCAATTTGCGTGTGGCGCGTGGCCATGTCCAATTTGACTTGAATCTGCCCAGCCTGCGGCGCGCCGGACTTGGCATCGGGTCGGGCGTGTTGCGTTTGGCGGTCGAGGTGATTCGGTGAGCGACCCGAGCCGCGCTGCGTCGTACACCACGATTCGGGAGCGTTTGCTCACGATCCATGGCATCACGATTGGCACCACCATTGCCATCATTTTGACCGTCAGCCTGGTCAGCAGTTTTGCCATTGGCCTGTCCTCCATGGTGGAGAGCACCCGCCTGCGGGCCAAAGTGCTGGCGGAAAGCGCAATTGCGCCGCTGGTGTTCGAGAACACGGTTGCAGCGCAGGAGTTGCTCCAGCCTTTGGCCAAGCTGCCGCAGGTCCGGCGAGCGACGCTCTACACCGCCACGCACGCGGTGTTTGCGCACTTTGAAGTTCCGGGTCAGGTCCTGCAGCCTCAGCCCGCCACCGACGTCGGGGAATCGTTGGGCCTGAACCACCTGCAGGTGGTGGAGCCCATCGTCTTTGCAAATGACCGGGTCGGAAGTGTGCATCTCGGGGTTTCGCTGAACGGGCTGTACTGGCAAACCTTTCTGCAGCTCATCGCCGCTTTGGCGGCTGCGCTGCTTGCGACAGGCATTGCGCGCTATCTCGTGAAACGTCTCAACACCTCGATTTTGAAGCCACTCACATCGCTGGAACAGGTGATGGAACAGGTGTCAAAAAACGACGACTATGGCCTGCGCGCACCCCCCAGCAAGATCAAGGAAATCCATGGGCTGGGTCAGGGTTTCAACCAGATGCTCGATCAGATTCAAATGCGCGACTCGATGCTCGCTTCGCGACGCGAGGTACTGGAGCAGCAAGTGGCCGAGCGCACTGCAGACCTGCGCCAGGCCAAAGAAGCGGCGGAGGCCGCCAGCGCAGCAAAGAGCAATTTTCTGGCCACAATGAGCCATGAGATACGGACACCGATGAGCGGTGTGCTGGGCATGAACGAGTTGCTGCTCGCCAGTCCCATGACGCCCGAGCAATCGGAGTACGCACGGGCGATTCAGACATCGGGGCGGCATTTGCTCCAGGTCATCAACGACATCCTGGATTTTTCAAAGATCGAGTCCGGCAGCATCCACCTCGAAGCAGAACCGATGGATCTGTATGCACACGTTGACAGTGCGCTTGCACTGCTGCTGCCCAGCGCCAGGCACAAGGGGCTTGCGCTGGTGTGTGAATGCACACCCCGGCAGGCGCCGTGCAGGGTTCTTGGCGACGCCTTTCGTCTGCGGCAGATTCTTACCAATCTGGTGGGCAATGCGATCAAGTTCACTGCCCAAGGTGAAGTCTCGGTGCGGGTCCGGCTGGCTGATGGGCCTGGGCAGGACATCGGCGTGCAGATCGTGGTTGCAGATACCGGCATCGGCATTCCAGAGGAGGCTTTTGAGCGGATTTTCGACCAGTTTTCACAGGTTGACGAAAGCACTACGCGCCAGTTTGGCGGTACCGGTCTGGGCCTGGCCATCTGCCGGCGTCTGGTCGCACGCATGGGGGGGCAGATTCAGGTTGCCAGCACCCTGGGACAGGGCGCGCAGTTTCGGGTCGATGTGCGCTTGCCACGTGCACCAACCACCGCAGAAGCAGCCACCGCAGAAGGAGCCACACGGTCTGACACCCGGCAAAGACTCCCCACCGCGCTATATCCGCTGCCTGTCAGGGTCCTTCTGGTCGAAGACAATGTGCTGAACCAACGCCTGGCCGTGCTCATGCTGCACAAGTTTGGCGTGCAGGTGCACACCGCAGACCATGGCCAGGAGGCCGTCGACAGAATGGCGCAGGACGAGTACGACCTGGTCCTGATGGATTGTGATATGCCGGTAATGGACGGCTATGAGGCGACCGCCCGGATCAGGGCGCTGCCCCAGGGCCGGGGCCTTGGGGTGCCGATTCTGGCGCTGACGGGTAACGCCATGCAGGGCGATGACAAGAAGTGCCTGGCGGCCGGCATGAATGGCTTTCTCGCCAAACCCTTCGATATGGCGCAATTGCACGCGGCGCTGGTGCGTCTGTTGCCTGCGGCACTCGGACCTGTTGCGGCAGATTAAGGGCTTGTCCATGAATAAGGCCTAAGCACCCCTAGCTTTTATTGCGGCTCGATACCCGCTTTTTTCACCAGTGCGGCATAGCGCGCCATCTCGGAGCGGAACATTTTCTGGGCTTGCTCTGGGTTGGTGATGTTGATGGTGTTGCCCTGTTTGGCCATGGCCTCCTTGACGGCGGGGTCATTGAAGGCGGTGGCCACGGCGTCGTGCACCCGGCTGACCTGCGCTGCGGCCATGCC
>JAIPCE010000222.1 GCA_021738345.1 Rhodoferax sp.
GGCCAAAACCGCCTTCGGGAAACTCTGCAAAGTTGGTTTCCCTGACCTCATCGGGCGGGCTGAATGCTTCACCAATGTGGATGAACTCAAGCACCAGTTCGCCGGGCGTTCGCCGCGCCATCAATTCAATCGGTGCATGGGGTAGCAAGCCACTAGCATGGCGCAGAATATTGGTAAACACCTCGGCACATGCCACCTCAAGGAGCGCCGCTTCGTCCTCCCCAATTCCGGCGATGGTGAGCTGCTCTGTGACAAACTGCCGCATGGTGCGCAATGCTGTAAACGCCGCAGGTAACTCGCAGCGTGCCAGAGCGCGCACCTCCTGGGGACGCATCAGCAACACCATGGTCAAATCGTCGTTGATCTGCACACCTGCGGGAAACATTTCCTTGCGCAACACATGCAGTGCCGCCGCCGGAGTTGAACAGGATTGCACCAGGCGGCTTATCGCCACATTGATCGCATCACGCCCGACCCGCTCGCCATCGGCTTTAATCGCATCGGACGCCCCATCGGAACATAAAAAGACCGAGTCGCCGGGTCCAAACGGAACAACATGTTGAACATACTGGTCGTCATCGAGCACACCCAGCGGCGGATGCTGGTTCCCCAATGCGGTCACCGCGCCACCCAGGCCTATGACCAAGGGTTCCTCGTGACCACAGCCGACCCAGGTCAAGGTGTTGCGCACGCTGTCGATGCGCACATAGGTGAGTGTCACAAATGCCTCAAGGGCCTGCAGGTGCGGTGTCATGGCCCGGTGTACCGACGACACAATGGTGCGAGGCTCGGGGGGCTCGGCGCGCTGCTCGTCGGCTGCCAGAAGTTCGGCAATCGAGCGGCTGAATTGCAGTTTGGTGGCAGCACCCATCAGCGCTGCAGGCACACCCTTGCCCATGACATCCCCGGCAATGATGTCCATGCAGTAGTCACCCAGCTGCACAATTTCGACAAAATCGCCATCAATGCCCTTGGACGACTGGTTGTAACTGCTGAGCCAAAAGCCCGGCATGTGCTGTGTCGGCAGCGCCGATAGCAGGGACTGCTGGATTCGGGTGCCAATTTCCAGTTCGCGCTGGCGCATTTCTTCGAGCACCACGGTTTGGCGTGCGAGATCAGCGGCCAATGCGCGGTAGTTGCCAAGCAAGGCTGACTTCTCCGCTTCGGCTGCCTTTTGCCCGCTGATGTCTCGCACCGTCGCGGTAAAGACAATTTCGCCACCCAGGCGCAGGGGCACAAAAGCCAATTCCGCCGCAAAAGACTGGCCATCGGTACGTAAGCCGCGGGTCTCCATGCGGCGATTAAGTTGCGGTACATAGGCGCCATTGACCTGGGTACGCCCCAAGGCAGCGGGGTCCTCCAGCAAACCCTTGGTGTCGAGCAGGTCACTGATCCGACAGCCGACCATGGCCTGACTATCACGCCCAAATATATGCAGTGCCGCCGCGTTGGCGGCGAGTATCCGCAACTGCCAGTCGAAGGTCAAAATCCCGTCCATGGAAGACTCAAGCACCGCCAGGTAGCGCGCTTCGTTTTCTGACACCGCCTCTGCTGCGAGCAGCAATTGTGCGTTGACTTCTGAATACTGGTCGAGGCTGCGGGTCGCCAGATAGGTCAAAAAGGCGATCAGGGTCCAGGCAAATGCAATACCGCTCAGCGTCCAGGAGACAAAATCGCCCAGGCTATGCATGGCCTGCGCGTAGGGCTGCTCAACCAGCAACACCAGGGGCCAGCGGCGCGAGGTTTGAAACGCAACCAGGGCCTTGGGGTTGTCCATACTGGCACCTACATAGCGGCCCATTTCCCGATTCGGCAAGTACTCCTTGAACAAGGGCAAATCCTTGAGCGAATCACCGGGCAATCGCGCCACATTGGGTGTGGTCGCCAGCAGGTTTCCAGCATAGCTGGCCAGACCGACCTGAACCTTGTCGTCATTGACCATGACCTGGTACTGGCGCCCGAAAAAATCAATATTGACCAAACCAATTACCAGCAGCGGTGCGCTGTTGCTGTAGTCAAGGCGCGACACCATCGGCATGACACGGGATGCAGATCCACCCGCCGCAGGCACCATGAGATCGCTGAGGTCACGCCCCGCGAGCAATGGGGTCAGCACCGTGCTCTCGGACTTGTCCGGCAGGTTTCCAAGCAGGCCGAGGTCCATGCGCTGCGCCACGATGTCAGGATTGGAGCTGGCCAAAATCCGGCCCTGCGCGTCGAGTACCGACAGACTTCTGAACTCGGGTCGCCCCTGCACGCTGTCCCGCAAAAATGCATGGATACCGGGTACCTGTCCGACTTCGGGCAGCTTGGTGACCTGCTCCTCGACCGCGCGCATCAGCGCATCGACATGGGACAGGTCGCTGGTGGTCGAGTGCTCAAGCAGCCGCGCAATCTGTTGCGAGCGGTTGATGCCGGACTCTTGAATGTTGCGCTGCTCATATTTCAGGAACACGATGGACAGAAAGAGCACCGACAGCGCCAGACCCGCTGCCGCCGCGACGACCCAACGGGTCTTTAGCCAGATAGGCAGCGGAGAAGCGATCACTGCAACACGACGATTTCGCTCAAGCCGTGTTTTTTGGCCGCCGCGAGCAGCCGCCCGTCACGCTTGATGCGCGCCACAAACTGGTCCAATGCGCGCAGCCATTCCTCATTGCCGGGCTTGACAGCATACGCGTAGGGTATGGGGTGCACCGGCATAGGCGACGCCACCAGTTGCGCCCATTCGGCATTGCCAAGCATCCTTCGACTGTACGGGTAGTCGGTCATGAAAACATCGATGCGACCCGACTCGAGCTCCTGCTCGCGCGTTTGCGGTGGCTTGATGACCACCATCTTGGCCTGCTTGAGGTAGGCCGCCATAACCGGCTCCATGAAGGTGGCAACCTGCACGCCCACATGCACACCGGGCTTGTCGATGTCGGCCCAGCTTTTGATGGTACGGCTGCCTTTGTTGGTAATGCCGTAAATGTCACTCTGCAGATAGGGCTGGGTGAAGCGCAACTTTTGCTTGCGAGACTCGGTGATTCCCACGGCAAACATCGCAACTTCGCACCGTTCATTGACCAGATCATCCACCAGTGTGGCGAAAGATGAGTTCACGTACTGCAGTTTGAGCCCCAGCTCCTGACCCAATTCCGCCGCCAGGTCGATATCAATACCGGTGAGCCGCTGGCTGTGCGGATTGCGGTAGGTAACGCCAAAATACTCCGGCCAAATGCAAACCCGCAATGGAGTGCCTGTCCCGATGCGCTCTGCCAGGCCGGCGGCAGCCACGGTGTGGGTCAGACAGCCCAGCACCAGACTTAGCACCAGGGACCGACCTGGCCTCCATTGGAAACGACGTGTGAACATGAACATCCAGAAATTGATTTTCGAGAGTGCGCAGTGACCGGGTTCAGACCGCAAAGGACCGAATGGCATCGTCACGTGAATCATGGATGTTAAAGACCTTGTGCATGCGCATCAGCTCAAACAGCGCGCGCACGGTTTTTGCCATGGCGCAGAGCTTGAGGTCACCGCGGCGACCGTTGAGCACTCGCAAACAAGAAATCAGCGCGCCCAGACCCGAACTATCGACAAACTTGACGCCCGACATATCCAGAACCACCTTGGTGCGCTCGTGCATCATGGCCTGAATGGCGTCTTTGAACTCACGCACATTGCTGGCATCGAGATTGTCTTCGTGAAGTTCAATCACCAAGACGCCGTTTTCTTCATTGATTGCTTTCAATTCCATCATTATTCCTGACTCAAGACCTGGGTTTAAACATCGGGTTGAATTACACCCCGTCCACGCAGCGCAATTGTCACGACATTGTGATCATTGGTCAGTGACTGGTCTCTGGCGCCTGACGTTACCCGGCTTGCGCCGTGATACGGTCGATTTCCTGGTGCAGCAAAGCCAGCGCACGGCTCAGGTCGGGCTGATCAGCCAAAGCGCACTGGCGCTCAAGGTCGCGCGCGCATGCGCTCAGCGCATCAAACCCATAGCCGCCGGCCGCGCCGGCCAGTCGGTGCGCCGCAGCCGCCATCTGTTGCGGCACATGCCCGCCTGAAAACTCCTGCCGCCGGCTGGCTAGGCCCGCCACAAAACGCTGCTGCAGCAACGCGAATTGCGCCCGTGCCGCCGGCGCCAAACTGTCAAGTGCCGACGATGCCACGGCCATGCTCCCAGTAAATGCGAATATCCTGCGGCAAGGTCACCGGATCAAAGGGCTTCACAATCACGCCGGTCGCGCCGTAGTGCAGCAGTCCTTCGACTTCGTCGGGCATTGCCTTGGCGGTGATGAATACCACCGGGACGCCGCGCATGGCGGGTTGTGTGCGCAGCGCCTGCAGAGTCTCCGGCCCGGTCATGTCGGGCATCATGACGTCGAGCAACACCAGGTCGGGCTTGAAATCGGGCGCCTTCAGCAAGGCATCACGCCCGCCGGCACACAGGCAGACCGTATAGCCCCCCAGATTGGACAGGCTGAATTCAAGAATCATCCGAATGTCGGGATCGTCCTCGACACACATCACGCGCTGTAGTGCATCACTCATGCCAAACTAGCTCCTGTGGGGTGCCAGGCGCATGGCGTCCTGCACGGTTTGTTGCAAATGGTCGCGGGCCATGCCGGACTTTTTTAGCCATTGCAGTTCCTGGCCCTGGGCGAAACCGGCATCGACCGCGTCACTGAACACCAGCAGCCTGGCATCGGGCAAGAGCCGGCGCAGACCACGACAAAACTCCTCCGCCTGCCCTTGCGACTGCGGGTCTGCCAAGACCAGACGGTAGGCCGTCAGATCGGGCTGTGCCCGCGCCTCGGCCAGGTCCGATACGCCATCCACCCGGCACAGCGGTCGCAGCCACTCGGCGACTCGGTGCCGCGCATCGATATCGCGGTCAATATGCAACAGCTTCACAGCGCCCGGCCGCGCCAACGCCTCTGACACCGGAAATTCGAGCACAAACACCGCCCCCGCCTGCTCGCCAGCTTCGACGCCGATGCGTCCACCCATGCGCTCGACCAGCATGCGGGTGATGTAAAGCCCGAGACCGGTTCCGCCCTGGGCGCGGCGATCCGAACCATCGGCCTGAGAAAATTTTTCGAACATCCGGGCGCGAAATTTCGGATCGATTCCTGGCCCCTGGTCCCGCACCTTGATTTGCACGATGGGCGCCTGCCAGATCAACTGAACCTGTACCGTGCCACCGTTGGGTGAGTGCTTGATGGCGTTGGACAACACATTGGCCATGACCTGCAGTATTCGATCGGGGTCCACACGCACCTGGGGGCAGCCGCTTGCCAATTGAAGATCGAGCACCACCCCGGACCGCGCGGCATAGCCCAAGTTGGCAGTCACCGACTCCTTGAGCAACCCATCAAGTGGCGTGGGCCGCAGTTGCAGACTCATGCGGTTGCCTTCGAGCTTGGTCAAATCCAAAACGTCGTCGATCAGCCGACTCAGCCGCTCGGCATTGCGTTTGGCGACCTCGGCCATGGGCTTGGCGGCTGGTGGCAGGGCCCCGGCCGCACCCGAACCTAGCAGGCCCAGCGCACCGAGTATCGAGGTTAGCGGGGTGCGCAGTTCGTGGCTTACCGTGGCCAGAAATTCGTCTTTCATGCGCTCGATGTGGCGCCGCTCGGTCAGATCGCGGATCACCAGCGTGTAGTGCGTATGCCCCGCTTGGGACCATTCGCTGCACGCCAGCTCAACCGGAAACTGGCTGCCGTCGGCACGCGAAAACGACAAGTCGCCGGGGCTCAGCAGCACCTCCAGGGGAAACCCCAAAACCTCCCGGCAAGACCGGCCCAGCAGCCCGTTGCGGTCCCTTGCCACCAGATGACAGGCCGCCAGATTGCAGTCTTCGACGATTCCGCTGGCATCGGTGGTCACGACCGCATCCAGAATATTGTCTTGAATTGCACGCTGCCGGCGTGCCAGACCGGCCAGGCTCGACTGCAGCCCAAGCACCCGCGCGTAATGGCGCAACTTGGCCGCCAGCAGATTGGGGTTGATGGGACGGGCCAGGTAGTCGTCGGCACCGCGTTGCAAGGCGTGGATAAAGTGCTCTTCACCAGCCAGCGAGGAGGTCACGATCACCGGCAACCAGCGATCCTGCACCAACTCCCGAATCCGCTGAGTGGCATCAAAACCGTCCATGTCCGGCATCAACAAGTCCATCAGCACCACGTCGGGGTCGCGTTGCAGAACTTCGGTCAAGGCAGCGGTGCCGCTGCTCACCGCAAAAACCTGATGACCCAGCGCCCGCACCAGACCACACAGTTGCTCACGGGAGACCGCTATATCGTCCGCCACCACGACGCGCAACAGATCCGGGGCATCAGAGACATTTTGCATGGCGACAACGGACAAAAGGCAGGCAAGCAGCTGGGCAGGAACAGGCGTTTCGGCACATCTTAACAAGTCGTTGACAAAGTTGTCACAACTTTTCTGCGACTTCGCTTTGTAATACGGCCCATCCCAAGGAGAACCCATGCGTACCAACCCCATTCCAGAATTCAAGTCCCCTTTGCAACAGCGCCTGCAGTCCAGGTACGCCCAATGGCTGTGGCGGCTGCATACGCGCAAGTTTCCGGTGCTTAAGCGCGCCATTGACCTGCTGGCGGTGATTCCCGCTTTGCTGGTGCTAAGCCCCTTGTTCGCCCTAGTTGCCCTGGCAATCTGGCTGCAGGACCGGGGCCCGGTGTTGTTTTGGCAAAAACGTGTGGGGCGTTTCGGCCAAGAGTTCGACTTCCCGAAATTTCGCTCCATGCGCACCGATGCCGAGGCCGTGCGTGCCGCGCTGCTTGCCGCCAACCAGCACGGTAGCCAGGGCGTCACCTTCAAAATGAAGCGCGACCCGCGTATTACCGCGGTCGGCCGCTGGATCCGCCGCACCAGTATTGACGAGCTGCCGCAGCTCTGGTGCGTGCTCAAGGGCCAGATGAGCCTGGTCGGTCCGCGCCCGCCCCTGCCCGCTGAAGTGGCGCGCTACACCATGGCCGAACGTGAGCGCCTGTCCGTGACCCCGGGTCTGACATGCATCTGGCAAGTTAGTGGTCGCTCGGAAATTCCGTTCCCGCAGCAAGTGCAAATGGACATTGCCTACATCCAGCGCCAGACCGTAGGCAACGATATCAAGCTGATTGCAAAGACACTACCGGCCGTGGTCCGCGGTCGAGGTGCCTATTAAGACACCCAAGTCCGTCGCCCAATGCACCACGCCACGAGTCCCACTATGAACACCTGGATCGATGAATCCCATTCCACAGTGTCAGCGGTGCCGCTGCCTGCAAACCATCGGGCCGACCGAGGCTTGCGCCTGATGGACCTTGTGCTGGCACTGCTCGCCTGCGGCCCACTGCTGGTGCCCGCACTGCTGCTGTTAGCCGTGGGCAGACTGCGCTCGCAACGGCTCGTGGGCCGGTACAACGCCGTGTTCAAGCGCTGGCACTTCGAGTTCCCGGATTCCACCCTGGGACGCTGGCTGCAGGGCAGCGGCCTGGCTCAGCTACCTACCGTCTGGAGCATTCTGAAAGGGGACATGGCCTGGGTCGGTCCGCAAGCCCACGCAGCCGACGGTGAGCTGGATTGCCACCCGGCGCTGGCGACCCTGCGACCGGGCTGGGTCAGCATCTGGCAGTTGCAGCAGCGTACCGCCGTGCACTTTGGCACCGAACTTGAATCCGACCTGCGTTATGCACGGGTACGGGGTGTGCGCCATGATGCGGGCGTATTGCTGCGCTCGGCCTTGACGCTGTGGATGGCAGCCCCGCGTGCGGCAGACCAGGAGCGCGTGTGCATCGGCGATGTGGAGTTTGACAACGTCGACATGCGCCAAGCACTGGAGCGCATTTCCCGCATGCTTGACGGCAATCGCACCCAACAGGTGAGTTTTGTCAACCCCGCCTGCATCAATATCGCCGCCGGCAACCGCGCCTACCGGCGGGTTCTGGCGCGTGCGGCATTGGTCTTGCCGGATGGTATTGGTGTCAAGATTGCGGCCGATGTCATGCGCTCGCCACTGCGTCAAAACGTCAATGGAACCGACCTGTTCCCGCGCTTGTGCGATGTGCTGGAAGCGCGCGGTGCACGCCTGTTTCTGCTGGGCGGGCAAGCCGGAGTCGCGCAAAAGGTGGCCCGGGTGGTACGCAAACATTGGCCCAGGCTGCGCGTGGTGGGGGTACGCGACGGATTCTTCAGCCTGGCCGAAGAGGGTGAAGTCGCAGCTCAGGTACGCGCCAGTGGTGCCGACATTGTGCTGGTGGCACGCGGTGTACCGATGCAAGACCTTTTTATTGATCGCCACTTGCACCAATTGGGCGTGAAAGTGGCCATGGGGGTGGGCGGTTTGTTCGATTTCGTCTCCGGCCGGATCGACCGCGCACCGCGCTGGATGCGCGACTCGGGTCTGGAATGGATCTATCGCCTGATGCAAGAGCCTTCGCGCATGTGGCGCCGTTACATCATTGGCAACTTTACCTTTCTGCTGCGTGTGGGTCTACAGCGGCTGGGGCTGCGTGCCAGCGCCACCGACCT
>JAIPCE010000223.1 GCA_021738345.1 Rhodoferax sp.
CCTGCAAGTACCGAGCATCCTTACCCATGGCACGCAGGGCAGCGCACAAACCTTGGCTGATTTCTTGGCCGTGGGCGCAGAAAAACACCACCGGTCCTGGCAGCGCGGCCACCTCGTTTTTCCAGTCCAGCCAGTGCGCCGGGTCGCGCCAGATGGATGTGGCCAAGCCCATGCCAGAGGCTTGGCGTGCACTTTCTCTGCGAACATCGATCAGTACCGGCGGCGTGGCCTGCGCCAGGCAACTGGATAAGTCAGCAATTGAAATGGCTTGCATGGTGTTCTCCAAAACAGCTTAAAAAAGTCGTGTCAGCAAACCGAGCGCCGCACAGGCGGCGATGACGTGGATCACGTTGCGCTTGAAGCGAAACAGGGCGACGGCAGCGCCCAGGGTGATCAGCGCCGATACCCCGTCGAAGCCCCCGCCAAATCCCTGAGGCCACCACACGTGGTAGCCAAAGAACAGCGCCAGATTCAGTATCACCCCCACCACTGCGGCCGTGATGGCAGTCAGCGGTGCCGTGAACTTGAGGTCGCCGTGCGTGCTTTCCACCAGGGGGCCACCGGCCAAAATGAACACAAACGAGGGCAAAAAGGTAAACCAGATCACCAGCGCTGCCGCTACCGCACCGGCCAGAAACAGGGCATCTGGGCCAAACACGCCCTTGACATAGCCGCCCACGAAGCCGACAAAGGCCACCACCATGATGAGCGGCCCGGGGGTCGTTTCGCCCAGGGCAAGGCCATCCATCATTTGTGTCGGTGTGAGCCAGCCATAGTGACTTACCGCCCCCTGGTACACATAGGGCAACACGGCATAGGCACCGCCAAAGGTCAACAACGCCGCCTTGGTAAAGAACCAGCCCATCTGTGTCAATGGGTGGTTCCAGCCGTAGCCCGTGCTCAACAGGCCCATGGGCACTGCCCAAAGCACACCCGCCATCACCAGAACTTGCGCCAATCGCACCCAATGAAACTTGGCATGGGGTGGCGTGGGGGTTTGGTCGTCGATGAGCGCCGGGCCAAACGACTTGTCAGTCTTGCCGTGTCCGCCCCCAGCTTTGAATTGCTCGGGTGCAATCCGACCGCCCACGTAACCGATCAGGGCTGCCGCTGCGACGATGGCCGGAAATGGAACATTGGCGGCAAAAATGGCGATGAACGACGCTACCGAAATGCCCCAAAGCCAATTGTTCTTGAGGGTGCGCGAACCAATGCGGTGGGCCGCCTGGACCACGATGGCCGTCACAGCCGGTTTGATGCCATAAAACAAGCCGGCGACCAAGGGCATGTCACCAAAAGCGATGTACACCCACGACAGCCCGATCAGGATCAAAAGCGACGGCAGCACAAACAAGGCACCGGCCACGATGCCACCCCAGGTGCGGTGCATCAGCCAGCCGATATATGTGGCCAACTGCTGAGCTTCTGGGCCGGGCAGCAGCATGCAGTAGTTCAGCGCATGCAGAAAACGCTGCTCGGAAATCCAGCGGCGGCGTTCGACCAGCTCCTGGTGCATGATGGCAATTTGCCCGGCTGGCCCGCCGAAGCTGATGAACCCCAGCTTGAGCCAGAAGGCAAAGGCCTGCCCGAAGCTCACCGCTTGTGGCACGGGTGCCGGTGCCACCGCCGCTTGCGTGACGCTTTGGTTCATACTTTGCGGCCGGTCGAATCGAAGCTGGTCATCAAGCCGTCGAACACGGTGGATGCGGCGAGCAACAGTTGGTCATCATTTGTAAAGTTCTCGTGCAAACCACTCAAAACGCGCTCCAGGCCTGCGGCCTCTGGCGGCTGCACGCCGCCCACATCGAGGTAATGCACGAGCAGGCCAAGCCGGGTGATGGCGGCTTGGTCCAGGCCAAAACTCGCAGCCAGCACTTCAAAAGTGACCCGGCTAGCCACGTGGCTGAAGGCTGCGCCATCAAAGTCGAAACCCAGCGCGTCTGGCGGGCAATCGGCGGGCTGGGCTAGCCACAATATATGGGCTTGCGGGTCCACAAACCGCCGAATCAACCAGGCGCTGGCCAGGCGGTCAACCCATGGCCGTTGCCGCGTGGCCCACAGACGTCCCTGGTAATCTGCCAGATGCAGGCGTGCCAAGTTGCCGTCTGTGGCATGGGGTTCATCGGGCGAGAGGGTGCGCGCGCAGTCAAGCTCCAGCTCGCGCAAGGCGTGGTCAAGCTGGCGCTGGGCCTCGCCCGGGAAAAAGTCTGTGGCGACCAGGCTGGCAAAGGTTTTGCGCAACTTGCGGCTGTGTCGCATCACGTCTTGCACAGTGTCTGCGGTCAGCGTTTGCTTGACCTGATCAAGCTCAGACAACAAGGCGGCAAAGTCACTGCTGCGGTCAAACAGTGTTACGAAGCTGAGCCGTTCGGGTTCTTCCACGCGCAACACATGCGCGCTGCCACCGCCATCGCGCACCTCAGCAGCCAGACCGTTCAGGGTGGCACGGCAGCCATCGGATGCAGGCATCAGATAAACCCCGTCCCGCAATACGGCGGCCCCAGAGGCTTTGAGCGCGCGCCAGATGCGTTGGCGCAAGGTGGCGTTTTCGGTGGGCAGGGTGGTGATGAGGCTTATCCATTGAGTCATGAATGTAACTCTACCATAATGTAGAGTTATATTCCATTTTTATCGAGTCGAACTGGATGCTAAATGTGCACTCTTTGCCTTACTCAAGCAGCATGCACCCGAGGTTCGCCCGAACAGCATTGCTGCGGTTATCGGCCAACTGACGCGGCTCGCATAGGGGTGCGGCTGCTGAACCGATCTGTGGGAACGGGGCATCTGATAAAAGTTTTCCTGTTCTTCGGCAAGGACCATGAGGATTGAGACAATCTTGGATAAATATTCGAGTATCATTGAAATATGGAATCAATAACTGTCGTCAAGGCTCTGGCTGCTCTCGCACAGACTTCGAGGCTGGAAATCTTCCGATCCTTGGTGGTGGCTGGTAAAGCGGGGCTGACCCCCGGATCCATGGCTGAGAGTTTGGGTGTGGCCCCCAACACGCTGTCGTTTCATTTGAAAGAACTGGTACATGCTGATCTGGTGACGCAGGAACGCGTCGGCCGCAACCTGATCTACCGCGCGCAATTTGACCGCATGAATGCGGTGCTGGCTTACCTGACCCAAAACTGCTGCCAAGGCGAACCTTGCCTGACCGAAGCCGCAATCCAATGCCATTGCTGAGAGAAATGACGCCATGACAAGCATTGCCAACCCGCTCAATGCCCTGTTTTTGTGTATCCACAACTCCGCCCGCAGTATCCTGGCGGAAGCCTTTCGCAAGACCCTGTACGCCATCAAACGTCGTCTCGCATTGATGTGTTCACTGCTACCAGACAAACTGGAAGGCGCTCTGCAGCAAGACAGCGCCCGCCAGTTGGCGAGCACATGAACGTAGTGCCTACGTGCATAAGTCTCGCTACTTTCACATTTCCCCTTTTCAATTCTCACAAAGGAAGTCTCCATGAATAACGTGCAAGTGTTTGACCCGGCCCTGTGCTGCAGCAGTGGTGTTTGCGGCACCGATGTGGATCAGAAGTTGGTCGATTTTTCGGCCGATATGGACTGGGCGCGCCAGAACGGCGTCGCCATAGAACGTTTTAACCTGGCCCAGCAGCCCATGGTGTTTGCTGAAAATGCAACCGTCAAAGCCCTGCTGGAACGTTCCGGGGAATCTGCCTTGCCCATCACCCTGGTCGATGGTGAAGTGGCGTTCGTGGGTCGCTACCCGAGCCGTGGCGACCTGGCGCGCTGGATCGGCGCGCCGACCCCCGCAGCACACGCTGTAGCCGCTCCTAGCGCCTGCTGCGGTGGCGGAAAGAGCTGCGGATGAAATTCTTGGAGCAACCACCGCGCTTTCTGTTTTTTACCGGAAAGGGCGGTGTTGGCAAGACTTCTATCGCTTGTGCTGCGTCAATTTCTTTAGCGGCGCAAGGGAAAAGGGTGCTCCTGGTCAGCACCGATCCGGCATCCAACGTCGGGCAGGTTTTCGGCCTGCGCATCGGTAACCAGATTACGGCAGTCAGCGATGTGCCGAATTTGAGTGCACTCGAGATTGACCCCCAAGCCGCAGCCCAGGTGTACCGTGACCGCATCGTGGGTCCGGTCCGTGGCGTCTTGCCAGAAACAATTGTCAAGAGCATCGAAGAACAACTTTCCGGTGCGTGCACCACCGAAATTGCTGCGTTTGATGAGTTCACCGGATTGCTCACAGACGGTGTGCTCGTGCACGATTTTGACCACATCGTATTTGACACCGCACCGACAGGTCATACTATCCGCATGCTCCAATTGCCAGGGGCCTGGAGCGGATTTCTGGAAGACGGCAAAGGCGATGCGTCGTGCCTGGGACCCTTGGCCGGTCTGGAGAAGCAGCGTACCCAATACAAGGCCGCGGTGGATGCCCTGGCCGACCCACTGAAAACAAGGGTGGTCCTTGTGGCGCGTGCGCAGGCCGCTGCTCTAAAAGAAGCAGCGCGCACGCAAGCTGAACTCTCTGGCATTGGGTTGTCCAGACAGTTCTTGGTGATCAACGGTGTCTTTCCCGCGTCTGAAACTGCCCATGACCCGTTGGCTGAAGCGATTCAGGCGCGAGAACAATCGGTGTTGGCACGTCTGCCTGAATCCTTGCGAGCTTTGCCCGCAGACCAGATAGCACTGAAAGCCTTCAACCTGGTCGGACTGGCTGCGTTACAGCAGTTGCTGCTGCAAGCAGAAACTGCTGCGCCAAGGGAATTCAGCGAGTCTTTTGAAACCCCCGCAATCAACGCACCCGGTCTGGCCTCGCTGGTGGATGAAATCGCAATGGAAGGACACGGCCTGGTCATGCTGATGGGCAAGGGCGGCGTCGGCAAAACCACGCTCGCGGCGGCGGTAGCCGTAAAGCTGGCCACGCTAGGCCTGGAGGTGCACCTGACTACCTCTGACCCGGCCGCCCATTTGATGGACACGCTGCACGGAAGCTTGGAACATCTGACCGTGAGCCGCATCGATCCGCAGGAGGTTACCGAAAAGTACCGTTCCCAGGTGCTCGCCACCAAAGGTGCCAAGCTCGATGTGGCAGGTCACGCTGTACTGGAAGAGGATTTGCGCTCGCCCTGTACCGAAGAGATCGCCGTGTTTCAGGCTTTCTCGCGCATCATTCGTGAGGCAGGCAAGAAATTTGTCGTGATGGACACCGCCCCCACCGGTCACACCTTGTTGCTGCTAGACGCGACCGGCGCCTACCACCGTGATGTCGTGCGGCAAATGGGTTCACAAGGCCACTTCACCACGCCCATGATGCAGTTGCAGGACCCCAATAAAACCAAGGTGCTGATCGTGACCCTGGCCGAGACCACACCCGTGCTGGAGGCAGCCAACTTGCAAAGCGACTTGCGCCGTGCTGGCATTGAGCCCTGGGCCTGGGTCATCAACAACAGCGTGGCTGCAGCCACCGTCAGCGCACCGTTGCTCAAGCAACGCGCGCATAACGAGTTGCGTGAAATCGAGGCGGTTTCCCGGCAGCACGCCAGCCGCTTTGCCTTGGTGCCATTGCTTCAAGAAGAACCGATTGGCGTGCAGCGGCTGCAACAGATGTCAGAAAAAGGGGTGTGAAAAATGAGTGCGCAATGTGAAGTCACCGCAAAACGGGCCGCTGGGGCCGCCATGGGTGTGTTTGAGCGCTACCTGACGGTGTGGGTATTCCTGTGCATTCTGGCCGGCATTGCCTTGGGTCAGTTTTTCCCCCAGTTGTTCCAGGCGATCGGGCGAATGGAGGTGGCGCAAGTCAACTTGCCAGTGGGTGTGCTGATCTGGGTGATGATCATCCCGATGCTGCTGAAAGTAGATTTTTCAGCGTTGGGTGAGGTGAGAAATCATGTCAAGGGCATTGGGGTCACGCTGTTCATCAACTGGCTGGTCAAGCCGTTTTCCATGGCGTTGCTGGCTTGGCTCTTCATTCGCCACTGGTTTGCTCCGCTGCTGCCGCCCGAACAGCTTGACAGCTACATCGCCGGACTGATTTTGCTGGCGGCTGCGCCCTGCACCGCGATGGTATTTGTGTGGAGTCGTCTGACCGGTGGCGACCCGCTGTTTACCTTGTCGCAAGTGGCACTGAATGACAGCATCATGGTGGTCGCGTTTGCGCCACTGGTGGCATTCTTGCTGGGTCTGTCTGCCATCACCGTGCCGTGGGCCACCCTGCTGATCTCGGTGGCGCTGTACATCGTGATTCCGGTCATCATTGCCCAGTTGCTGCGCAAAGCCTTGATGGGCAAGGGCCCGGCAGCGTTTGACGAGACCATGGAAAAGATTGGCCCGTGGTCGATTGCTGCGCTGCTGCTCACGCTAGTGCTGCTATTCGCTTTCCAGGGGGAGGCCATCCTGAAGCAGCCGCTGGTGATTGCCCTGCTCGCGGTTCCCATTCTGATTCAGGTGTTCTTCAATGCGGCCCTGGCGTATTGGCTTAACCGTGCGGTGGGCGAGAAGCACAATATTGCCTGTCCATCGGCCTTGATTGGTGCGTCCAATTTTTTTGAGCTGGCGGTGGCGGCGGCGATCAGCCTGTTTGGTTTCAACTCCGGTGCAGCTTTGGCCACGGTGGTCGGGGTACTGATAGAAGTTCCCGTCATGCTGCTGGTCGTCTATATTGTCAACCACTCCAAAGCCTGGTACGAACGCGGTGCCAGCATCACCAAGGCCTGACCATGACGCCCATCACGATTTATCACAACCCTGCCTGCGGGACATCGCGCAATACCCTGGCCCTGATCCGCAACAGCGGGGTCGAGCCCATCGTCATTGAGTACCTCAAGACCCCGCCCGACAAGGCGCAACTGCAGCAGTTGCTTCAAGCGATGGGAACCGGCGCACGGGCACTGCTACGTCAAAAGGGCACCCCCTACGATGAACTCGGCCTGAGCGATCCAAAGTGGACCGAAGTTGAACTGATGGACTTCATGGTGCAGCACCCTATCCTCATGAATCGGCCGGTCGTGGTCACGCCAATAGGCACCAGGCTGTGCCGTCCCAGCGAGCTGGTGCTGGACATCCTGCCCGATCCACAGTTGGGCGCCTTTGCCAAGGAAGACGGCGAGTTGGTCGTCGATGCACAGGGCAAACCTGGCGCAAGAGCAAAGCCGCCAAATCCCGCATCCAACGCGCGCGTCAGCGCATGAAAAAGCACATGGCCGAAACCCGCCAGGTTCGACTTCACGCTGCCGGCCGTGTTCAGAACTGTGTGCCACGTCCGCCATTTAGTTTCAACCACACCATTCGCCCCCCACATTGAAGGATTCTGACCATGAGTAGCCCCAGTTCTTGCTGCGCCAACCCGACGACGGCCGCCAGCCCATCCGCATCCACCAGCCACGACGACCATCGAAAAAACGTGCGGCAAGCCTATGCGCAGGTTGCTAATGCAAACACCGCGGCGCAAGGCTGCGGCTGTGGTCCGAGTTGCTGCAGCACCAGCGACGAGGGTGCCGTCAACGCACTGGTTTCCAGCCGCATCGGCTACAGCCAGGAGGACATGGATCGGGCTCCCGACGGAGCAGACATGGGCCTTGGTTGTGGTAACCCCAAGGCCATTGCCGCACTGAGGCCAGGTGAAACGGTGGTCGATCTGGGGTCGGGCGGTGGCTTTGATTGTTTTCTTGCCGCAGCCGAGGTGGGTCGCTTTGGCCATGTGATTGGCGTCGACATGACACCAGACATGGTGTCCAAGGCACGCCTGAATGCAACGAAAGGTGAGTATGAAAACGTGGAGTTCCGCCTCGGCGAGATCGAACACCTTCCTCTCGGGGACGGTGTCGCCGATGTGGTGATTTCCAATTGTGTCATCAACTTGTCACCTAACAAGCCCCAGGTGTTTCGCGACGCGTTTCGCGTCCTGAAGGCAGGGGGGAGACTGGCCATCTCTGATGTGGTGGCAACGGCCGAATTACCACAAGCAATGCGCAACGACGTCGGACTTATCTCCGGGTGTATGGGCAACACATCGCTGATCGAGGATCTGGAAGCGATGCTGCAGGCCGCCGGTTTCGAGCAGATACGGATTGAGCCAAAGAACGAGTCCAAGGAATTCATCAAGGATTGGGCACCCGGAAAGAACGTCACCGATTACGTCGTCTCGGCCACCATTGAGGCTGTCAAACCCGACGCGCGGTGTTGTGCTGCCGGCGTGTAGGCTTGAGGATGCTTGCTTGATTCCTAAGCAATAAAAAACCGCCCAAGGTAGGCAACGGCCGTCGTCGCAGCACCTAATACCAGGTTGGTTGCGATGAGCTGGCGGATTTGGCCCAAAGCTTTTGCGCCTGCAGGCCAATTTTGGGCTGCAACGGCCGCCTTGAGTTCGGGGTAGGGCAAGAAAAAGATATAGACAAAAATCGTGGCCATCAGCAGTCCGACCAACAGCATGATGTGCCAATAAATGGGTGCATGCTTCATGCCGACCAGCATCAGAGTCCACAAGCCCGTAAGCAAAATCGCCAAAACCGCGGCCCAAACCCAGGGAAAGAAGCG
>JAIPCE010000224.1 GCA_021738345.1 Rhodoferax sp.
CCCAAGCCAGTTTCATGCCCCGGTTTGTCCGGTTTGACTCAGCAAGTCGGCCCGTTTGGCGGCAAATCGGGCTTGCACTTCTTCATGGGTCGCGGTTTGCCCATTGGCAATTTGCGCCCGCGCCAGTTCCACCTTACCGCGCAAAAAATCATCGTAATCCCGAGCCTGCTTTTGACGCTGCACAAAATCACGCATCAGTTCGCGCAAAATTTGCGAGGCTGGCCGATGGCTGGCCTCGGCCTCGGCCATGAATTCGCTACGCAACTCGGGTTCAAGCTTCATGGTGAACACGGCTTCTTTGGGCATGGCAAGGACTCCTGAAATATTGACTCAATCGACGGTGGAGAAATTCAGCCAATTGAATTTCAAAATTGATAGCTGGCTACGCTTATTTAACGAGGGCTAGAGGCCAATTCGACATAAATTTTTCCGCAAACATTCTGTGGCTGAATGGTGAATCCAGTATATACGTCGTCATGACAAACTGTGTATCAAAAATTCAGCGCGGCTTGGTTATACTGGCGAACAAATGGGTCGGTGCATTCCGGCCGGCGCTGAAACCTTGCGACTATGCCGGGATTCTTCTGCCTCTGGGGTGCGACTGAGTGCCCGGAACATGGCCCGCAAATTCGTTTGCGGGCTTTTTTCTTTCTGGGCATTCAGTTCTGCAAGCAGTCCAGATGGTCCCCAAAAACATCGGCTCAGACTGGCAGTGATGCTGATCCTGAATTTTTGTGTAAGTTACCACTTTTCTAATGAAATAAGCCTGTAGCCCTTATTCAGCATGCGCTAACAGCTATATTTTATATAGCGTAATTGTTTATTCCTGGTGAGGCAAGGTGATGCCTGACACATCAAGTTGGCCTGACATGAGTTTGGGCAGCAGCAGGTCACGGGCACGTTTCAACTGCTCAGACTGCTTTTTGATATGGCGCGTCTGCTGAATCATTGGATAAACCGTGTCTTCAAAGGCTTGCAAGATATCTGGTGTCGGCCAATTGATCGGTAAAGAACGGAAGGTCTTTTTCGACAATTCCTTGAAGGTCGAGCCTGTTGCAAGCGTGATCATTTCTTCCACTCGCCCCATCATGTTGAATAACAGGTACATCCGGGTGTTGTCCTGCTTGGGAATGACAGATATGAAGCCCTGGTTCGTACAAACAGGCTGGTCCATCAAGGCAAAAAATCCGATGGAGGCCCGACTGGTCATCAAGATGGTTTCAGCAGGTACCAACTTTGCAGACGAATTGGCTAACCCCACCTCGGTGATTTTCTTTGCCGAATCCAGCATCACCAAACAGTCGTTTCGAGTGACGTCGGTGGGCGTTACCCAGACCACATCACCACCCCAATATTCTGAACGCTCAGTTGAAGGTGTCCCGCCGCCAACGGCATCACACACATCGTTCATCGTCAGGTTTGTCCAGCCTTGAGGCACGCCAACTTTGACAGTCACCAGTTCGTGGCCGGGATAGCGCAGATGGACAAACCATTCGCGGTACAGTCGACGGGCGGCATCCTCAAGCAACTGAATGCGGCGCTGGTTGGTGGTGATCAGGTCGTCGTAAGCAACAAGGCACGCGACGATGCGAGCCTGTTCATTCATAGATGGCAGGTGAAACTCATACGAAACAATATCCTTGCCACTGATATGCGGAATATTTGCACCCGTTGTGATGCGATGTATATGCGCAGAAAACTCTGGCGCTGCCAGCACATATCTCAGAAAGTTGGTCAAGGCAACATCCGTTTTGCCTCGCAGACGACAAACCCGCTGCACCAACAAAACTGGCATATCTTCTGGTTTGATCCATGCCATCTTCAGGCCACCTCCGACAATCGGACGATCCATGGCGAAAATGACATCACTCAAAGCAAGTTGATAGCGCTCTAAGTCAGCGGCCGCAGACAGTGACCATTTTTTTGTCTTGTCTCCCCAGCGAATAAAACCCTGTTGAACATTGTCGCCACGAAGAAGTCGAACACCATCCGAGTTCTCATCAAGAAAACCGGTGCTTTTGAATGCAAAACCAACGAGCATTTCTGCTGCATCACCTAGTTTTGTCATCCCAGCAACCCCTCAAAGTTGCGACCAATCCGCCCCGCCAACTCCACAGCCTTGTCGTTCAACGCGACCAGTTCTTCATGGATACCGTAGCGCATCATTCCTCGACCCCTCCTAGTTCGCGCTCAATCTGTTCAATGCTGGGCAGACTGGTTTGCAGTGCTTCGGGCAGCGACTCCAGCAGCTTGTATTCAGCGATGCCCATCGGCTGGGTTTTGTCGCCCAGCGCGTATTCGGCCACCACTTTGTTCTTGATTTGCACAGTAGCAGACCAATGGTGGGCTGGTCTTGCTCGCTTTTGACCTGCCGGTCCACGGCAGTGAGATAAAAGCCCAATTGCCCCAGATGCTCGGGCTTGAACTTGCCGCCCTTGAGCTCAATCACCACATAGCAGCGCAGCTTGAGGTGGTAAAACAGCAAGTCAATGAAAAACTCGTCACCACCCACGTCGAGCAACACCTGGCGTCCGACAAAGGCAAAACCAGCCCCCAGTTCCAGCAGAAATTGCGTGACGTGTTGCACCAGCGCTGATTCGATGGCGCGTTCCTGCGCCTGATCGGTGAGTCCGAGAAAATCGAAGCGGTAGGGGTCTTTCAGCGATTCGCGGGCCAGGTCGGATTGTGGCTGGGGCAGGCGGGTATCAAAATTGGTCACCGCCTGGCCGGTGCGTACGTGCAATCGGGTTTCAATTTGCATTTCAAGCACGTTGCGCGACCACTGGTGTTCGATGGCCCTGGCAAGATACCAGTCCCGCTCTTGGCGCGTCTTGAGCTTGTCGATCAAGGTGCACAAATGAAACCAGGGCAATTGTGCAGCAGCCTGCTGCACAAATTCCGCGTCCGGCCAGGCTTGGGCAAATGCGCGCATGTATTTGAGGTTGCGCGGCGAAAATCCTTTCATGTCTGGAAACGCGGTGCGCAGGTCATGCGCCAATCGATCAATAACCTTGGCCCCCCAGCCTTGTTGCGCTTGGCGCTCCAGAATGTCGTGACCAATTTGCCAGTAGAGCGGCACCAACTCGCGGTTGACCGCCAGGGCGGCCCGTTGTTGCGCTTGGTGAATCTGACCCTTCAGCGCCGCCAGCCATTCGGCATAGCCTTGGGGCACGGGCATCAGGGCCACCGGAGCGGCTTCGTTTTGTTTGCTCATGCCAGCAGTGCCTCAAAGTTGCACCCAATCCGTCCCGCCAACTCCACGGCCTTGTCATTCAACTCGGTCAGCTCTTCATGGATGTCGCGCAAAGTCTGCTCAAAATCATCGTCGTCACCAGTCAAGTCGGGCGCAGTGCCCACATAGCGCCCGGGTGTCAGCGAAAAATCATTGCTGGCAATTTCAGCCAGGGTCACGGCCTTGCACAAACCCGGAACGTCTGCAAAACCGCCATCAGGAAAACGACTGTGCAGCCAATGCACCTGATGGATGAAATAGGCTGCTTGTTTGAGTGCCTCCAGCACTTCATCACGCACCGTGGGTGCTTCGCTCTTTTTTGTGTCGGCGGCTAACAGCGTGCGCTTGAGGTCTCGCACCACTTTGCCATCAAACGCCTTGGACAAACGCGCACGCAGTCCCTTTTCTGCGGTATCCAACAACTTCAGCCAGAGTTTGTGCCGTGCCTCCAGCAACTTGCTGCCTGCTTTGAGCTTGGGGGCCAGCTTGTCAAGCTCTGCTTGCAAGGCAACCTGACCGGCATGACTGATGAGGTTGGTCTTGGCGATCTCGGCGTGGGCCTTGGCACAGGCAGCGAGCAAAGTCGGCAAGTCAAGCGGTGGTTCTTTGACGGGGTCGACGGAAGGGTTTGCCGATCTAGGCGCGACCGCTTTGGTAACCGTATCCACCGGCGGATTGAGTGCTGCGGCGAGTTCGGCCTTGAATACATCCAGCGAAGCCTGTGTGATGTGGGCCTCTTTGGGTTGCTCTGCATTGAGTTCTGCCAGTGTGGCCTTGTCCGCAAAAGCTTTTAGCAGGGTGCCAATGTTGGTGATACTGGAGCTGTCGGCGGCAATGCGCGCTGGAATCTGCGCCAACCAGTCATCCACCTGCCGCTGGTATTGATCGACCAACAGGCAGAACTTTTGTCGCTCGCCCCGGTATAGCCACACGATGGCGTTGAGGTTGGCCAATTGCTCATCGGTGAAAACGTGAGAGCGAGCTGAGACTGTCGTGTAGACACTTCGAGCATCAATCATCAGCACCTGATTCTTCAAGGCTTTGGTTTTACCCTTGTTGAAGAACCACAGCGTGCAAGGCAAGCTGCGGGTGTAGAAAAATTTGTTGCCGATGCCCACCATCACATCGACATCGCCGGTCTTGACCAGTTTTTCGCGGATGTCGCGGTCTTTGTTGCCCGAGTCTGACGCACTGGAGGCCATGACAAACCCGGCACGACCCGCCTCGTTCAGGTAGGCATAAAAATACTGAATCCACAAGCTGTTGGCGTTCGAAATGGCCCCCGTCTTGGCGTTGGTGCCCGGTAAACCAAAAGGCAAGCGGCCAGCCTCGTCCACTTGGCTTTCGATTTTTTTGGTTTCCACGCCATCAACGTTGAAGGGCGGATTCGCCATCACAAAATCGCATTTTCCGATCAAATGTTCGGCTTGGTCATAAAAGGTGTTGCCCTGTCGAATATTGCTTGCATCCAGTCCATGTACGACTAAGTTCATGCGCGACAGCTTGGTGTTGGTATCGGATTTCTCCTGACCATGGAAGGTCACCACATCATTGGCGCTGCCATGGCGCACTTCTTCAATGAAATGACCAGACTGTACAAACATGCCCGCTGAGCCGCAGGCAGGGTCCAGCACCAAGCCGTGGTCTGGCTCGATGATGTTGACGATCATGCGTACCAGCGAGGGCGGAGTGAAAAACTCGCCACCTTCTTGTGCGCCGCTCTGGGCGAATTTGTTGAGAAAATATTCGTAGATACGACCAAACACGTCGCCCGTGGCCACCTTGATGGCAGGTCGGTCGAAAATTTTGACCAGATTGGACAACAGGTCTGGCTCGAACGCGGTGTACCCATGAGGCAGTGCGCCCTTTAGCACCTCGTATTCTGCTTCAATGGTATCCATCGCGGTGTCAATCGCCGCACCCACGCTTGCACCCTGCGGCAAAGCCACCAAGTGGTCAAAGCGGGCTGCCTGGGGCAGATAAATCGCGGCCTTGCCCTGAAAACCGAGTTTGATCAGCTCTTCACGTTGCGCCGGGGGCACTTGGGCCGGGATGTCGGCTGTGATGTCCGGCAAATAGGCTTTGAAGCGATTGTCGGCATGACGCAAAAAAATCAGCCCCAGCACCGGCATCGAGTATTCGGCTGCGGTGAGTTTTGAGTTGGCCCGAAGTTGATCAGCCGCCTCCCACAGTTCGTTTTCAAGTTGCGCAATGTTCATGGACTGACTGTTTGAAATGTTGGGCCGCTTGACTTAAAGAAATCCTGTCATCCATGAAGTGAAAGATCATGGAAAACAATCTGGTTTTACCCGATTGACGCTGAAAAATACGGCGATTAACAGTGAGTATCGCGCATCCCGATGGGTGTGCATTGTCACGAGCGACTCCGAAGCAGACTGAATTTGGCCAAGGACGCAGCATGGACCTCCGGCAAATAGGCCAAAAGTCTCATTCCGATGCTAGACACGCAAACTTGCATCTCTGATTTGAACCTTCTGCAAATTTGCCGAAGGTCTCGCCGCCACAAATCATGCAATTTTCATCTTTAACAATAGTCAAAAATGTTCGAAATTGACTTGGCTTCTGAAGCAAACAGCGCGTTACTGGAGGTATCTCAACCCACCAACCGGAGTTTGACATGACCACGACCATCGACAAGATTTTTGCCCTGATCGCCCAAAAGCACCTCGATATTGACACCCTGGAAACACAAGCGACTGCCTTGACTTCCACGATGTGGCAGTCTGGAGCGTGCGCGCGATGCCCTGGAGGCCGCGTTCAAGGCGGGTGTCGAGTTGGGTGCGTCCATGCCCAAAGCCACGGAGGCAGAAATCGCGCAGGACTGATTTATTGCGCAAGCCAAGCAAATATTGCTTGGCTTCACCGCCAAACAGCGCGTTCATCACCATCCCGCAACAGATCAGGATCACGTCATGACCATCCAACTCAATCCCACGCAACACGCCGTACTGGCCCATGCCGCCCAAACCGCCAACGGCAAGATCACTTGGTTTCCCGACAACGTCAAAGGTGGTGCCCGCCACGGGTGCGATTCAAAGTGATGTGGCAATTCGGTTTTGCCCCCTCGCCCCAGCGGGGAGAGGGCTGGGGTGAGGGGCTGGCACAGGTTCCAGACTTCCCCCAAGAATGCAAAACCTCCCCCCCCCACCCTAACCCTCTCCCCGCTGGTGCGAGGGAATAAGATTCCCCATCACTTTGAGTCGCACCCGCCCGCCACAAAGTGCTCACTGGCCTGTTCAACCTACTTCCCTCAGTTGACTGCTTACTTTGGTAACTAAGTCTCTCTGAACACTCATTTTTTTGCCTTGAAGTGCATCACCATTTGGGTGCCAGCGCGGCCAACTGCGGAAAGTAGGTTGAATCGCGCCCTGATCACTAGCAACTGTGTCGACCATTGTGTCGCCGCCGAGGGCTACGATGCATTCGGGCTGACGCGGCCAACCGCGGCACTTGCGCCAGAGGTGGTACCCTTGGACGCAGACCCTGAACTGGAGGCACCGTGGCCAACGTCGAGGCCCAGTGGGCGTAAGCCGCACAACAACCAGTGGTCGCACCAAAAATTCACCGCCAGCGTGAGCAAAGCAAACAGGCCATCATCATCGGCATGCTGCGCCGCCCGGAGGGTGCGACGGTCGCACAAATTTGCGCGTGCAAAGGACAGCAAGCTCACACCGTGCGCGGCACGTTTGCCGAAGCGTTTAAGAAAAAACTCGGGCTGACCATCACGTCGGCCAAACCCAATGGTGGCGAGCGCCGCTACCACGTCGTCGCATCGGCAGACGAATCGCTGGCTTGATCGGGTGCATGGACATGGTGCGCAAATTTGCGCATCCAGTTTGATCCAACTGCGCCACAAATAGCTTGGCTTTCGGCTTGAACAACGTCTTACTACGGGTGTCGAAACAATCAATCCAACGGGGAAAATCATGACAGCAACCGCCAGCATTCCCGCCGCCACCGTGACCGATTTCGGATTTTGGGTCACCATGCAAGAGCATGCCCCCATTGCTTGGGCCATCGCCCTGCCAACCATTGCCAGCACCACCGGGTGCGAACCGGAGCAAGTTAGGGCATTTCTGGACAGCCGCCACGGTCGCCACTTCGCAGACGATGTCCAAAACGGACTCTTTGTGGGTTGCAGCATCAAGGACGCGATTGACAATGCCACTGCCAAATGGATGACCTGGACGATTGGGCGCATCACCGCCAAGGAAACGGGCATCCCTCGCGGCATGGCTTACTTGACCGGGTTTGTGCAAGCCGCCATCGACGACGAAATTTACATCTGACGGGTTGCGCCAGACGCCATCACTGGCGGTGACCTCCAAATTCTGGAGATCATCTCTGCCACCATGGTGTCCTTGGAACGAACACCCTTTTTTCTGGTCACCCCATTCTCAACCGGCGATTTCGTAGGCTGTGCTGCGTCCGCCACCCGGCATCTTGCGCACTGCGCCCAGCACAATCAATTCATTGATGTCCCGCAGGGCGGTGTCGGGTGAGCACTTGGCTATGGATGCCCACTTGCTGCTGGTGAGCGTGCCATCAAAACCATCCAGCAGTCGGTTGAGTAGTTTGATCTTTCGCTCGTTTAGCGGAGTGCCCGACCAGCGCTGCCAGAATTTCGTTTTGACCAGCACGGCATCCAGTGTGTGTTGGGCACTGTTCACTGCACGGTGCAACGCGCCAAGAAACCACATCAACCATTCGGTCACATCCAGCGTGCCTTTTTGTGTGCGCTCCAATACGTCGTAGTAGTCCTTACGCTCAAGTTGGATTTGCGCCGACAGGCTGTAAAAGCGCCGCGGACTTCCGTCGGCACGTGCCAATAACAGGTCGCCCACAGCTCGGGCGATCCGGCCATTGCCATCGTCAAAGGGATGCAGGGTCACAAACCAAAGATGGCCCAGTCCAGCCTTGATCAGGGTCGACTCGGAGGTTGATGCGTTAGCCCAGTTGATGAAGCTGTTGACCTCAGCTGGTAAATGGATTGCAGGTGGCGCTTCAAAATGCACGCGCTGCCGCAGCCCCTGACCTGAAATGACTTGCATCGGCCCAGTTGCATCGTCACGCCATTGTCCGACTCCAATGTGGGTCATACCGCTAAAACCTGTGGGGAACAAGGCCGCGTGCCAGCCAAACAGACGTTCTGGTGTCAGCGGCGCATCACAGTGCTCTGTTGCATCCAGCACCATATCGACCACACCCTCGACAGGCCGGTCAACGGGTGCGAGGGCACCAATATCCATGCCC
>JAIPCE010000004.1 GCA_021738345.1 Rhodoferax sp.
CATGCCCGAGTGGGCCGCCGCCGGCCGTGGGCAGCCTGCAAAAAGCCCATTGTCTGGGTAGGCGAGACGACGCTGCAGGCTACTGTCTGCTAGGAGGAACAACGACCCCAGGCGCTTTGCCAGCGGCTCAATCGGGCACGTAGCGCTGTGACCCAAAAGGTGACACCCTTCAAAGCCAATAAAGTGAGTTTTCATGCGGAGTTACCAACAAAAGTAAGCGGTCAACTGGGGAATTTAGGTTCAAGCACAACGACGATCCGCACACCATTGGCGAGTCAGTCTCGGTCCTGGCCAAAGCGGCAGCGTTGGACGGCGAGCCTTTCTATCCCACCGGCGCAAGGCGGCGCGGGTAAATCCACGCCCAGCACTTTGTTTGCACCACCTGCCGTAACGAAGATGAAACAGGGCGACCCTGTACGGGCGGTGTACTTGCATGCCTGCCAGCGCTACGTAGAGCGTGAGTTCATGACCAACACAACTTTGCGGGAGCGCGTTGGCATTGAACCTAAGAATAGCGCCACCGGTGTACAGGTCAAACGCCGGATTATTGTGGTCCAGGTGCGCTGTATTGACGGTAAACTTTCCGGCCTTGCAGACCGCGGGTACGTGCGCGGCAATGGCTTGATGCCATTGCGGTGGGTGGTACCCGAGTTTCACGGGTGGAATCCAAAAATTTGAACAATCGAGGAGACAAATAAAAATGCAGAGTGAAGAAGGCGAAACGTCGCGCCTGGCCAAGGCCTTTGGCCCGGGGGAGACGATATTTCATCAGGGGCAGCCAGGAGACGCCATGTATGTGGTGCAGGAAGGGCAAGTGGACATTGTGGCAAGCGCCGAACAGGGATCGACCCATCTGAGCAGTCTGAATCGGGGGAAGATTTTCGGCGAAATGGCGCTGGTGGATCGCAGTCCGCGCACCGCCAACGCGGTCGCCGGCCCAAGTGGAGCGACCGTGTTGGTGATCGACAGGCCGCAATTTGTGTATCTGGTGAGCCAGCAACCCGCTTTTGCCCTGGTGGTTTTGGAGGCTGTCGTCGGCCGCATGCGCTCACTGGGCAGCAAGGCCCTGAACAACGGGGTGCCCGCATGACCGGCAGCAAGCCCACACGCTCGATTCGAGAGGTCGAACCCGGCATCTACATGATTCCGGGTAGCCGGGCGGGCGGGTGCAATACCTATCTGATGCGCGGTAGCCGAAGAAACGCCCTGATTGACACCGGTCTGCCGGTAGACCACGACTACCTGTGCCAGTGCCTCGCGGACATCGGTCTGGGAATGCAGGATATTCACTACGCGCTAGTGACACACGAGCACCTGGACCATGCGGGAGGCCTTTCGCGGCTGCCCGAACACATTGTGGTGGCAGCGCACGTGCGAACCGCGAACAAGTTTGTGCTCGACGACAAGTTCTCCATGATGAGCGCCGTGTTCAAAAGCACGGTAACCAAATTTCATGTCGATTTTCACTTGGAAGACGGCGCCTTGATCGACCTCGGCGATCTGCAGGTGCGCACCATCTACACGCCCGGGCACTGCTCGGGCGCGGTGTGCTTCTTTGAGCCACGCAGAGGTGCATTGTTTACCGCGGACACGGTCTTTGCGGGTGGTATTTTGGGTGGCATTTTTGCGTCGGGCAACACCAGCGATTACATCAATAGCCTGGAACGTCTCAAGGAGCTGCGGCTGGTGCGCCTTTATCCGGGCCATGGCCGACCCTCTTCCGCCCCGTACACCGATCTGGATCGTGCAATCGCCGGCTCGCGCGCACTCATGCGCGACACCCAGATACTGTTTGAAGCGATCGACCATGGTTCGGCGTTCACCAGCATCACCAAGGCTGCCATTGATTACTCTTGGCGCGCCGCCGAGCGCCGCAAAACCGCGCGCGTGAAAGGCGGACTGACGGCCGTGGTACAGGTGGAAGATGCACAGCATCCGGCATTCACGCTGGACCTCTCCACTTCGGGCCTGTTGCTGGACGGCGAGATTCCAGCCGGCATTGCGGGCAAGTTGCAGGTCACCCTCGAAGGGCTGGGCGTTTTTGATTGCTTGGTCGTCGCACAGCATGCGGGCCACACGCGCATGAAAATCGTCAGTGCGATCGGTGAGGATTCAGAGCTTGCGACCTGGGTAAGTCGCCGAGCGGCGGGTAAAGCGATGGTTTGAAGCCGGCTTCAGCCAAAAAGATCGATCAAGGACTGGCGCAGTCTTTTTGCGGCAAACTGGTTTTCCTGCATCCACTGGCGGCAGTGGTTGCGGCGCTTTTCAACCCATTTTTCGAACGAACGTCGGGGTGCGATGCCCATCCTTCCCGACTGCAGTTCGACCGGTTTTTCCGGGTTTCCGCCCCAATGGACCTCTTGCAGAAGTTCGACGCGAAACAGCCAGACCTGCAGACATTGGTCGTCGCGAGTGCGTATTTTGATCGCCAAGGCCCCTGCCACTGGCATTTCCTCCAGCGTCGGATAGGTCTTGTACAAACTGTCGACAAACGCAAAATTGACAGTGCTCAGCTCCAATGCGGCTGACAGGTACTCGAGGGCCGAAAGACTGGGCGAGTCACCGGTGCGTGCCCAGACATTTCCTTGCCGGATCGCAAGGCCACTGGCGTCGAACAGGTCAAACAAGATCGGTGCAATATCGGGCATGGCTGACACGAGATCAGTGTGACGCACAATGCTTGCGCACACCATGTCAAGCGTGTGATTGAGCCTGTCGATCAGGCGCATGCGCGACTCAGCCATCCAGGTCGAGATCAGCAACGCGTAATGCCGCGTGATGTGACTGGCCGCCCGCATGATTTTCAGGGGAACCACGCGCGGTTCGGCGTGGTGGCAAGCCACCAAACCCCACAAATCTGTGCCAACCAGGATTGGCAAGGACAGCGACGCGCGGACCCCCATATTTGCCAAATAGCTTTGGTGTACTGGCGACACACTGCGCAGATCAGACCAGGTCAAATCAGGGGGTTCTGCATGGTGACCAAGCAGCGGTACGGTCGGTGCCTGGCTGTCGGGAATGAGTCGCCATGGATTTTTTTTGTACAAATTGCGGGCAATCTGTGGAATGTCAGCGGCTGGGAAGCGCAGACCCAGGTAGCTGCCATACACGTTGGAATTGCGCGCCTCGGCCAACACCTCGCCATCGCCATCCTCGCGAAATGCATAAATCATGACCCGATTGAAGCCAGTAACATCCTTGAGCAATCCGGCGATGTGCTGATGCAAGGCCTGGGCAGACTGCGCGTTGGAGGGGGTGCGCATCGGAACCGAATGGGCAGGTACGCGGACATGGTTCTGTTGGTGCGCGCAAAGCTCCAGCACGATACCCTGGCTGCTGCGCGAGGCGACGATGTCGACACTGGTATGTCCCGCAACATCCACATTGAACCACTCGGCGCGGCTACCGAAGTGGTTTCCAAGTGTGCTCAGAGCAGGTTGCAGTGCGGCGCCGAGTTTCTCTGGCAAAACATGCTCGCAAAGGGATGCCGGGTCGCACGGATAGTATTGCGCCAGATTGGCACTTGCATGGGTCACCAGGCCCGCTTCATTGAGATGCAAAAGCCCACCATGCGCCTGAATTGCATTGGAATAAGGCAGCGGCTCGGCCTCGCATTGGCTCGTCCAATCGGTGTGGTTCGAAATTACGTTCATCGCAAGGTGTCTGTAAGGCTTGAAGTTGTCGCCGCGCGGTGCTGGGGCAGTCCCGGCAGAGGGTCGTGTGCCAGCGTCGGCAAGCGGACTACGTTGAAGAACGTAATGGGGTGTTGCAACTGCTTGGCCTGGCTCGACAGATATTCACTGGCGGCACCCAGCAACGCATCGGCAGCGCCGTGCACTTCGTCTAGCACCCGGGTCAGGTTGTCGGACGTGCAGTAGCCGGTCACCACATCCACTATCGTCATAGTTACTGCAATGTGCGATTGCGCCAGGGTGCTCATGCCGTGGGCAAGTTCGCCATACACTCCGGGCCAATCCTGGTACGCAATTGCGTAGTCGATCATGCCGGCATCGTGCTTGCGCGTCATCTCGGTTTGCGCTGCCTGGAAATTATCCAGCACGCTGTGCACCGTGGTCATGTCGTTGAGTGCCTGCGCAGCCGGCAGTTTTTGCTGAACCCCCGAAAGTGTCGCGGGCGCGGTTCCCGAGGCCGCCATGGCAGTGGCTTCACGACGCAACTGCTGGGCATGATTGAGGATCGGAAAGATTTCCCGGTTATAGGCAATGCCATCCTTTTCCTTTGCCGAGAACGTAATGCTGGAGTTGGTGTTGGTATAAAAAACCCAGGTTGTCCAGCCCAGTGGGACCAAAAACACCAGGCATATCAGCAGTGCCTTGTCAGCGAACTGAAGCCTGCCCATAAGGCGGACTCCCTGCGCACACAACGCACCTGAGATAGAAATTTGGGTTGACGGCGAGGGGAGGTCGGTAGTGCGTGGCATGCTTGGAGCTCTCGATCACTGGATGGTAAGGGACTCGGGGTTTGTCCATCAACAGATGGGATATTTGCCGAAACAGCCAATGGTCCGTCTCTGACACTTGGAAAATGCTGAGGGTGGGGCCAGGCAAACAGCATGGTGCGATCGCACACTCCAAAGACCATTCAACTAACTTTCTGCGGCGACTTCCAAGCCATATCTTGCGGTAAGCCAGCGCACATGGTGCACCGTGCCAGTTTAGCTTACTCACAAGGTAGGCATGCGCCACTAATCGCGTCAGAAAGACCGCGGAAACCGGCACTGACCGGACATTGCATCGATAATTGCTGCACTGCAACATTTAACGAAAGGTTTCCATATGTTCAAAAATACCCCCTTCGAAGCAATCGCCAAAACGATCTCTGAGTCGGCTCCGAAAATAACGCCTGCCGCCGTGCAGGACGCAATCAAGCCAGCGCAAGACAATCTGAAAGCCTGGGCCGACCTTGCGCAAAACCAGGCCAAGGAGGCTCAGGCAGCCTTGCTGGAAACGGTCGAGTCCATCAAGGGTGCCAAGGACCCCCAAGCGGCGTTCGAAGTATTCAAGGCATCTGCCGAAGCCGGCATGGCCATGTTTGCCAAGAACTTGAAAGAGGCTACCTCGCTGAGCGTCGGCCAGTTCCACGGCACTGTGGACGCCATCGAGAAGGCGCATCCTGCTCCTGAAGCCTTTGCGGCAGTGGCGCAGAATCTCAAGTCTGCTGCCTCGACCGCTGAAAGCACCTTGGACTCGGCGCTGGAAAAAGGTGCCTCGCTGGCAGCATCAATGGCACCGCAGAAGACCGCAAAAAAATCCCGCTGAACCGCACTGTGGGCGCGGGCTCACGTGGGTCCCGTGGGACTCTTCACCGCCAGGTGGCAAACGACAAAAACCCAGCCATTGCGCTGGGTTTTTCGCTTGACTCAATAGAATCACTGCACATCTAAGGATTGCCATGAAATATCGTCTATTGGGCCGCACCGGCATGTACGTCTCCGAGCTTTGCCTGGGAACCATGACCTTCGGAGATCAGGGTTTCTGGCGCGTGATGGGGGCACTGGGTCAGTCGGCAGTCACCTCGCTTGTCAAGCAGTCGTTCGACGCCGGAGTGAATTTCATCGATACCGCGAACGTCTATTCGGTGGGCGAGTCCGAGACCCTCACCGGCAACGCCATCAAGAGCCTGGGTTTGCCGCGCGATGAACTGGTGGTGGCCACCAAGGCCTTTGGCCCGATGAGCGAGACCAAGGTCAATAGCCACGGCCAGTCGCGCTACCACCTGATGAACGAGTTGGACGCGAGTTTGAAGCGACTTCAACTCGACCACATTGACCTGTACCAATTGCACGGCTTTGACGCTGCCATGCCGCTCGAAGATGTGCTGTGTACCCTCAACGACATGGTGCGGTCGGGCAAGGTCCGCTACATTGGGCTGTGCAATATGGCGGCCTGGCAAATCATGAAGGGCCTCGCTATTTCAGAAAAAAACCACTGGTCCCGATTTGAGAGCGTGCAAGCGTATTACACGGTCGCCGGGCGTGACCTGGAGCGCGAAGTGATTCCGATGTTGCAGGACCAGAACTTGGGTCTCATGGTCTGGAGTCCCTTGGCGGGCGGCTTGTTAAGCGGCAAGTTCTCCGCCGACGGGACGGGACCGCAGGGGACACGCCGCGCAAGCTTTGACTTCCCGGTGGTCAACAAACCCCGCGCTTTTGCGGTGGTGGATGCGATGCGACCCATCGCCCAACGGCATGATATTTCGGTGGCACAGGTGGCGTTGGCGTGGTTGCTGAGCCGACCCGCAGTCAGCAGCGTGATTATTGGTGCCAAGACCCCGGAGCAACTGGCGGACAACCTGGGGGCGACCAAAGCAGCGTTGAGCGCAGAGGATTTGCACGTCTTGGACGAGGTCAGCAAGTTGCCACCCGAGTACCCGGGTTGGATGCTCGAGCGCCAGAGTCGGTACCGCGCCAATTCGCCGGTGAAGTCGTAAATCTGCAGGGGAAAGGTGTGAACCCGGATCCAGCAGAAACCTCGGAATCCAGCGGCGTGGTGCGTCGGGTCAGCGACGCAATTCTGGACCTGGTTGCAGTGGTGCACGTGTCGACCGAAGCACCGTCTGCCACGCCACAGGCCAGGGCTGCCGAGCTGATAGAAAAGGCGGCTTTGTCAAGCGCCAAGATTTCTGGCCTTGCCGCCATGGCACCTGGCCCGTTGGGCCTGCTCACGCTATTGCCAGACCTGGTCGCCATGTGGCGGATTCAAAGCCAGTTGGTCAGCGACATCGCGGCGGTGTATGGCAAGACCGCCCATCTCGGCAAAGAGCACATGCTGTGGTGCCTGTTCAGACACTCGGCGGCGCAGACGTTTCGCGATGTGGTGTACCGTGCAGGAGAGCGCTATCTCATTCGACCCTTGGGTTTGCGAGCGCTGCAAAAACTCTCAGCAAACATCGGAGTCAAGCTGTCGCAACGGGCCTTTGGAAAGGCGGTAGCGCGGTTCTTGCCTCTGATAGGAGCTGCCGGGGTGGCGGGCTATGCCTATTACGACACGCGTAAAGTCGGTGCCGCGGCCGTTGACATCTTTAGCAAGGAACCGGTCTTCCTGGGCGAGGTCGAAGCCGTCTGAATTGCGCACCCAAGCACTGCAGTGGCCGAGCTCCGCAGTACTCTGCGTCTGGTCAGAGCTTGCAAGGACATGCGCTAATCGTCCCGGAACTTGCTCTGCTGTAGGTACCGGGCAAATTCCATGTCGGTGTGCAGGATGTGGTTGATGAGCCAGTCATTCAAGAAGCCCAACAGTTCCTCGCGGCTGATCAGCTTGCCTAGCAGCAGGTTCTGCCGCACCTGCGCCACGGTCTCGGAAAAACGCCGGTGCTCGCGGACATGACGCTCCTGCTGCGCCGGCTGGTAATGGCTATCAAGCATCAGTTCCTCTTCGATGTCGAAGTGGTAGAGCGCGTAGCTCATGAGGTCGCGCACCATTTCCTCCAGCACATCTCTGCCAATGCTGTGGGTCATTCGGACATTGGCGTCGTTGAGCATGTTGACCAGAATCTGGTGCTGCTCGTCGATTAGCGGGATGCCGGTCATCAGGCGGTCATTCCAGGCAATAGTTTCCGTACCGGTCTTCATCGTGCATCACTCACAGTTTCACAGGCTGGGCATGCTGAAATTCTTTGCCCAGTTAGAAAACTCCCCTGAAGGCATGGGTCGGGCAATCACGTAGCCCTGTGCCACCTCGCAATGGTTGGCCTTGAGCGAGGCCACCTGTTCCCAGGACTCGACCCCCTCGGCGACAGTGTGGCATTGAAACGCTTCTGCCAGACCAATCACGCCCCGCACGATGGCCATGGCGTCATTGTCGACCAGCATGTCGCGCACAAAACTCTGGTCAATCTTGAGCGTGTCGACCGCTAGGCGCTTGAGGTAAGTCAGCGATGAATAACCTGTACCAAAGTCGTCCAGGGCAAACCGCACCCCCAGCGCCCTGCACTCTTCAATCAGCACAATGACCGACTGAATGTCGTCAAGGGCTGCTGATTCGACAATTTCAATCTCCAGTTGGGATGGCGGTACTTCCGGGTAGCGCTGCAAAATCTGCGTCAACTGCTTGGAGAAGTCTTTTTCCCGCAACTGCCGGGCGTCGACGTTGACACTCAGCGGTAACGTGAGCCCTGCGGCAGACCATCGGCTGAGCATTTGCATGCCCTGATCAATGACCCAATTGCCGACTTTGAGTGCCAGGTCCTGCCCGTCGAGCAAGGGCAAAAACTCTGCCGGCGAGACCAGTCCGCGCACCGGATGCTGCCAGCGAATGAGCGCCTCGGCACCCACCACGCTGCCATCGGAGAGTGACACCTTGGGTTGCACATACAGCACAAACTCGCCACGCTCCAGTCCACGCTCGATCTTGGCCAGCGCCGACCAGTTGGCCTTGCTGCGGGTGTCGCGCTGCACATCGAATTGGTGAAACCGGTTCTTGCCAGCCTGTTTGGCCGAGTACATCGCATGGCCTGCATGGCGCAACAGGGTGTCGGCATCGGAGTTGTCGGTCGGGTACATGGTGTAGCCCACGCTGCCCGAGATGCGCACCTGTGTGCCTCCGTCGATCTTGAACGGCGAGGCCAGCTCTTCGAGCAGGCGGGCAATCGACTGCTGACAACTCGCATGCGAGCCCATGTCGCCAAGCAAAATCACAAACTCGTCGCCGCCGATGCGTGCCACAGTGTCCTCGGCACGCACACACCCAAGCATGCGCCGCGCGGCGTCGATCAACACCTCGTCGCCGGCTTTGTGTCCATAGGATTCATTGACCTCCATGAATCCGTCAAGATCAATGCACAGCACCGCGACCGACTGCTGCGTGCGCTTGGCATGCGACAAGGTCTGGCGCATGCGGTCGGCCAGAAGAAGGCGGTTGGGCAGCTTGGTCAGCAGGTCGTAGTGCAGCACGTGCTGCAATTGGAACTCGTGCTCCTTGAGACGTGTGGTGTCGGTGAACTGCGCGACATATTGCTGGATGTCACCCTTGGCGTCACGAATCGCGCTGATGGTTTCCATCTCGACATAGACCTCGCCATTCTTGCGGCGGTTCCAGATTTCACCGCTCCAGGTGCCATGCTCGGCGATCTGGGCCCACATGTTTGCGTAATACTTCTCGGGTTGGCGCCCCGATTTGAGAAAGCGTGGGTTGCAACCCCGCACCTCGTCGCGCGAATAACCGGTGATGACCACGAAGGCATTGTTAACCTCGATGATGCCGCCCCTGGCGTCTGTCACCATGATGGCCTCGCTGGTGTGGTCAAAGACGTTGGCCACCAGCTTCAGTCGCTGCGCGGCGCGGCTACGCTCGCTCACGTCGATAGCTTCGCCATGCAGGCAGGCGGCACCGTCCATTTCCACCCGTCGCAGAACGATTTCCATCTCCAGCATGTGCCCGTCTTTGCGCTGAAAGACGGTTTCTCGTCGCGCTGGCGCCCCCGCCGGGCTGGGGTAGGGTGTAGCAGAGGCTTGGGTGTCCCAGTGCTCTACAGGCAAGCCCACCAACTCCTGCGCCGAATAACCCAGCAGTCTGGCGAACGCCTCGTTGCAATACAGTAAACGACCGCCTTGGTCCAATATGTGAATCCCGGCGACCGAGGAGTCGCACACCAACTTGTGGCGGGACAGTTCGGCGCCCAAGGCCTGAATCTTGCGCTTCAGTTGTCGTACCACCAGGCCGAGGCTTGCAAGCAGGGCCAGCGCCACAGCAAGCAGCAGCCATCCAAGCATCGGGTTGCCCACCTCACTGGCGAAACTGCGTGCCAAGGGGGGCACGATTGGCTGGGCCAAGGTAGTACCGCTCCAGCCAACTGAAAGGATTAAAGCGCTTGCGAAGACCGAGCTAGGTACGGACACGCGCAAACCGTGAAGACTGTGGGTTTCTGATGCAATGTTCAAGGTTCCCTGCCCCTGGAGTGCGGGAGCAGGGCTTGGAACGGTGGTCTGGGTCAAGGTGTAACTTGCTGCAATGGATTAAGTCGCAGACTGGTGGACTGGTTTTCCAAGCTTTGAGTTTAGGCGAAGCTTCCGCCGATTATTGCACCTGGATTCCTCAGTTGGACGTGCCCGAGTGGGCTGCTGACGGCCGTGCGCATCCTACAAAAAGCCCATTGTCTGGGTAGGCACGACGACGCCGCAGGCTACTGCCTGCAAGGAGGAGTAACGACCCCAGGCGCGCTGCCAGCGGATCAATCGGGACCGTAGCGCTGTCAACCAAAAGATGATGCAATTCAAAGCCAGAAAAGTGAGTGTTCATAAGGGGTTGCTATCGAAAATAGGCGGTCAACTGAGGAGTCTAGGTTGAACAGTTAGCTGGCCCAGTGACCGACATATTTGGCTGCCAATGCCTGCTGCGTGGCGCTTTAGCCCCAGAGCCCGTTCTGAAAATCCGTGAAAACCACCGGGGCCTGTTGTGCAAGCAGTTCATAACTGAAACCCAATGCCAGGGCGGCGTCGCTGAGCGGTACATCGTCGACGGTCCAGTCGTAGCTCCAGCCACCGCCAGCCCTGCTGCCCACCGCGTCGATCGGTGTGGGGTCTCCCAACAGATAGAACACACCCTCGCCGTGGGCGGTCATGTCGGTCCCGGCAAGGTCCTTGTATTCGTTGCCGGCATGGATCGACAAGCCCACCAGATTGGTGTTGCCACCCAGAAGGGTGTGGTGGGACGCAATGAAGGCATCGATGTTCAGCAGGTCGACGTCCTTCAGCTGCAGGCCATCGGGCGACAACTTGATCTTCTGGATGGCCGTCGTTGCGTCACCGTCGTCCAGGTACAAAACTACATTGGAAATGTTTTGTGCCATTGCGGGGAAGAGGTCCGTCGTGTCTGGTGGCAATGGTGGCGGCGTATCGGGTGTGCTGACGCCGCTGATTGTGATGCGCACCGTGGCGGTAGCCAAGCCGCCCTGGCCGTCGCTGATCGTGTACTCGAAACTGTCGGTGGCAGTGTCGCCGGAGTTCAGACCATCAAATGCTCCGTTGGTGTCGTAGACATAGCTGCCATCGGCTTGCATGGTCACCGTCGCGCCCGACTCCAGCGTCACCGGCGCGCCCAGGTTCGCGCCTTCAATGGTACTGACCACCAGGGTATCGAGCCGGTCCACATCAGAGTCGTTCACCAGCACGTTGCCGCTGGTGCTGGCATTCTCCAAAATCTGTTCACCCAGATCATCGGCGGCCACGGGTCCGTCATTGGTCCCCTTGACCGTGACGGTGAAAGTGGCGCTGTCGGTCGACCACGAGGTGGCCTGGGACTGGCTTTTGACGCCATACGTGAAGCTGTAAGTCAAGGTCTCGCCGGCCGACAGGGCATCGGCAGCGGTGGTATCGAGCACATAACTCCCGTCCGCATGGACCGTCAGCGTGGCCCCGGCGGCGGCGTCCAGCGACTGGGTCGAACCGGGCGCGGCGCCGTTCCAGTCGGTCAATGTGGTCAGTTCACCCACCCGGAGTCCGGTAAGGTCATTGGTCAACAAATTGCCCGTTGCCGGGGTGTCTTCAAACGCCAAGACAACATCGGCAAGCGCGCTTACTGCGTTCGAGGTGGTTTCAAGCATCTTGGCAGATGCAGTCCGGGCTGAGCCGTCCGTTCCCACAGAGGTCAGACGTACGCCAAAGTCGGACTGCGAAAGATCCTGCAAGGTCAAGGCTCTGGCGCTGCTGCCCAACGTAAAACTGAACGCGCGGTAATCGTCTTTTCCGATACCCGAGCTGCCTATTTCAATGCCAAGGTCATAGCCATTGTCGGAGCCCAGCATTCCGTTCATATTTGCGCCATCACCCAGGTCCTTGATGGTGTCATTGCCCTGCCGAAATTCGGTCAAACCGGCCGACGCCTCGCTGAGCTTCAGGGTGCCGATCAGGGCTTCGTTGGAAATATCAAAGAACACTCCCCTGAGGTCACCCAGCAGCGCGCCTTCGACTGCCACCCGGACGCCCAGTGTGCCATCCGGGTTCTCGACCACAGTGACCCAGGTTGCCGGCCCCGACCCATCGGTTGATCGGTCGTTGATTTGAAATGTCATCGTGCCCATTGTGTTGATCCTTCATTGGTTTGACTGAGTAACCGATGGTAGGCATTGCACCGTGGCAACTGTGACAACACTGCAAACTCCCGTACCCCCAAGCCAGGCGCACCCAGAACCACGCGGCAGTTGCCGCATTGCCTTGAAATTAGGCATTAAACTCGCAGCCTGATTCCGGGGTAGTCGGCCTTCGGCTGCGCCGGAAGGTCGTTGCAACGCGTAGGATTGGCAAAGTACCAGCAAGTGCTTTGCGATCCTCATCATTAAAAGGAAGCTGGCAATGAAGGGCATGCTGGATTTTTTGGAAAAGGCGGGACTGGTCAAGCGGGACGAAGCGTCCGGGCCAATGGCTGAACCTGCCGAAGTGGCCCATGGTCTGGCGGCGCAAGCAAGCGCGTCGCCCCTGAACAGTGCGCCTGAATCCGCTGCACCGGTCGCACAGGTGCCTGGCGCGTCGCTGAACCTCGATTCCATTTACGCCCAGGCCGGGGTCGGTCCCTCGCTGTATCCGGCGGAGCGTCTGCTGCGTTTGATGGACGGGCTTAGCGCCATGGACGCGGCCACGCGCCTGATGGCCATCCAGGCCATGGATGCGGCCGACGAATCCTGGTCGATCGAGGACCCACTGGCCGATGCAGCCGCCAAGGCACAGGCGCTGGCCGCGCACAGCGAGACTCTGCAACACCATGCGCAGGCTCTGGCAACCGAAACTCAGGCCCGCCTCAACAGCATCAGCACCCGGCGCGACCAGGTGGTGGGCGACATCCGCAAGCAGATCGCCGAGCTGGAAGCGCTGGTAGAGCGCGAGTTGGCGCGCGCCGCCCAGGAAACGGCAGCCCAAGAGGCCGCGCTTAAGGAATTCAAGGACCAGGCCGAACGTGAAATGGCCGCAGTGTCCGCCACACGCCAACGGCTGCTGGGCCTGTCCCAGCAGTTTGGTGCTGCCACCCCACCGACCCAGGACGTATGACATGGCCAGTTTGACACCCCTCTCGAAAGGCTTGATTGGCCTAGCGGTGCTTGGCGGCAGGGCCGCGGCCGTCTGGAACCTGGCGCTGAAGGAGCGCTGGGCCGCCAGGAGCGATGCCACAGTACCGGCCAGCGTGGCGGTGCCCGCTGCAGCTACCGCCCCACCTGCACCTGCACCTGCACCTGCACCTGCACCTGCACCTGCACCTGCACCTAAACCAGGCGCGTTATCCGCTGCGCCAGCGCCCACGGTGGCGACCCCCGTACCCAAGACATCAGCCGCCGACAATTCCGAGAAAGGCCGACAGCTCATGGAAGCGGGCAACTTTGTGCAGGCGCGCGCCCACCTGGAGCAGGCACTGAAGGACGGCGATGGCGCGGCCGCCTGCCACCTTGGCGAAATGACCCTCAAGGGCCAGGGTGGTATCAAGGCCAACCAGGAACAGTCGGCCAAACTATTTCAAACGGCCCAGGCACGCGGCGTGATTTGCTTCGCCTCGGGCAAGTAGACCTTTTCATCGCAATTCAGGACATTCCATGACACTTCGCAAACTGACTCTTGTGGCGCTTCTCGGCAGCGGTGCCCTGTGGTGCGGTCTGGCACAGGCCCAGGGCTTTGTCTTTGGAACCGCCAAACCTGACAAGGCCGAGGCCGCCACCGCCGCACCGCTCAATCCGGGCGCGCGCAGTGCCAAGGTCGAGACCGCGCAGCGCCTGTTGGCCCGCATGGGCCTGTTGCGCGAGACACCGACCGGCACCCTGACTCCGGCCACCCAGGAGGCGATACGCAACTTCTCTGCGCAGCACGGCCTGGCACCCACCGCGCAGGTAACCGACACGCTGCTCAATGCCATTCGCCGCGTGATTTGGCAAAGCCAGAACTGGTCCAGTGGTAACTACAAGGGCCGCGAGAAGCTGGTCGACGCCGCCGGCCTGCGCGAAGCGCAGATTTTGCTGGGCAAACTGGGGTTTAACGCCGGGCCGCTGGATGGCACCTTTGGTCCCCAGACCCAGGTCGCGACCGAGGCATTTCAGGAGTCGCAAAGCGTGACGGTCGACGGGCTCATTACCGCCACGGTGCTGATGAACCTGCGCCGCGCCGTGAATGGTGTCGGTGCGGCTGCCAAAGACACGGTGCGCGTGCTGAACTGGCCCGACTACATCGAACCCAGCGTGCTGCAGGACTTCGAGAAAGAACACAACATCCGGGTGATTTACGACATTTTCGCCAGCAACGACGACCTGCAGGCCAAGCTGCGCGGCCCGGGCACGCCCTACGACGTGGTGTTTCCGACCGCCAACGCGGTGCCTGCGATGGCGGCTAAGGGCCTGCTGGGCAAGATCGACAAGGTCAGCCTCAAGAACCTCGCCAATATCGATCCCCGGGTTGACGCGACCGTGCGCGCCTGGGACAAGGACGGGGCCTACAGCCTGCCCTATATGTGGTACACGGTGGGCATCGCCTGGAACCCCAAGCTCACAGCCCGGGCCTACCCGGGTCACGCCATGGATTCACTCACCAACGTGTTTGACCCGGAACTTGCGCGCCGTTTTCAGTCCTGCGGTGTGGGAGTGGTCGACTCGGCCACCGACATCGTGCCGCTGGCCGCCATGGCGGGCGGGCAAAGCAAATGGGATGGCAAGAACTCGATTGCGACCGCCGCCCAGGTGCTAGATCGGCTCTCAGGGATCGTCAAGGTCATTCCCACCGACCAGTTCATCGACTCCCTGGCCAGTGGCAAGGTCTGTGTCGCTATTGGGTTCTCGGGTGACGCGGTGCAAGCCCAGTCCAAGTCGCGTGGCGCAGTCGAGTATCGGGTGCCGGCTGATGGCGGCTTGCTGGCGATTGATGCCATCGCACTGGCCGCCAATGCCAAAAACAAGCGCGAGGCGCATCTCTTTATCGACTACCTGCTGCGGCCCCAGGTCATCGCCAAAATCTCCAACACGGTCGGCTACGCCAATGCCAACCTCAAGGCCGGTGAGTTCATGAGCGAGAGTGTCAAATCCAACCCGGCCGTGGTGCCCAGCACCGCCAGTCTGAGTCGCTCGCTGCCGATACCGATCCTGTCGGAGCAAGACCAGCAGGACATCGCGCGTGCCTGGGCCAGATTCGCCAAGTAAATCGCTCTGACCCCTTGCACAGCGTGAGCGCCAAGCCGTCCTATCTCGGTGCCTTCCTCAAGCACCCTGTCAACCGGGTGGCGCTGCTGGCTGCCGGGGTGGCGGCGATTTTTGCCTCGATTCCGTTTGGCCTGACCGGCCTGGCGCTAGTCGGCGTGGTGGCGCTTGGAACCGAGGTGCTGGCGGCGCTGGCGGTGCCGAGTTTGCCCGCCTTCCAAGCCTGGGCCGACCTGGAGCACCAACGGGGCCAGCGTGCCCGTCGGCGCATCGAGCTGTTGGCTGAGCTCAGCAATTACGGTGCCCCCCAAGCCATGGCAACGTACCAGCACATGGCCAGCCGGGTGCAGGCGCTGTACCAGACCGCCCGAGACAACCGCACCAGCCTGACGCGCCAGGACGTCGAAAAACTCGAAGACCTCACAGTGGATTACCTCGGTCTGTGTGTGGTCAACCTGTCGCTGCAGCAGCGCAAGGAACAGGTCAGCGAAGACGTAGTGGCCCGACGCATGGCAGCGGTGCAGGCCCAATTGCAGAGCCCGGGCCTGCCAGAAGCCGAAGAGCGGCAATTGCGCAGCACCTTGGCCGAATACTCCGAGGTGCTGCAACGTGCCCGCCGTCTGGCCGTGCGCCGCGCCACGCTGGAGGCGACACTGATTTCCATGCCGGACAAGATGGAAGAGGTCTACCAGTTGGTCATCACCTCGCCTTATTCTTCCGACATGGGTGACAAACTCGAAGATTCGCTGGCGCGCCTGCGCATTGCCGAGGAAGTGGCCGCTGAGTTTGACACCCCCGAGCGCTTTGGTGCCGCCCAAAACCCGACCCATGCCGTCCCGGCATCCGCCCGCAACCCGGCCCGGCCCGCTGCCACGGCGGCCAAGACCTGAACCCTTTTTTGCCCTTTCAACCAAGAGAACCCCATGGCCAACAATGCAATCTTCGCCCGCCTCGCCAACCTTTGGGCCGGCTTTATTTCCCTCTGGGTGTCCGATGTGGAGAAGGAACATCCCGAAATCGCCTACCAAAACGCGATTGCCTCGATGATAGAAAAATACACCCAGCTCAAGGCCGCCACCGGCTCCATCATTGCCCGCCGCCAGGAGATCACGGCGCGCCTCGAAGGCCAGGAGCGCGAGTTGGCCGCGGTCAGTGCCGATCTCGAAACCGCGCTTGCCACCAACCAGGACGACCTCGCGGTGGTGCTGATCCAAAAGAAAAACGCGCTGGATGCCGCCATCACCGAGCTGCGCGCCGAAGCATCCCAGGCCACGGCAGACGCCGACAATGCCAAAGACTCTCTGATGCAGGTCAAGACCGAAATCGACAAACTCAAGGCCGAAAAGGACCGCATGCTGGCGCAAATGCACAGCGCCCAGGCGCGGCTCAAGATTCAGGGTCAGCTCGACGGCCTGTCGGTGGATGCCGAAGTGCAGGCACTCGGTGCCGTGCGCGATCACATCAAGAGCCAGGTGGCACAGGCCAGTCTTGGGGCTGAGTTGCACAGTTCCGACCTCGATGTGCGCCTCAACAAGCTGCGCCAAAGCAGCGGCAGCGTCACCGCCAAAGCCCAGCTCGATGCCCTCAAGCAGGCGCGTGCCGCAGCGCAAGCAGCACCGGCCAAAACGCTTTGATGCGAGCCGCCATGCACCCGCGCACAGACTTCGCAATGCATCAGAGCGCGCCATGACGGCAGCACCCGCGCCCCGCCCCGCACTGCCGCGTTGGGCCGAAACCCTGCGGCAAAAATACCTGGCGGGTGAAGCGTCCACCTTTGTGCTGTACCGCAATGTGTTCGACAGCTTTCTGGTCGGGCAAACTTTGCACAGCCTGCAGTCGTTTCTGGTGGCCGAGTTATTCAAGGACACCAAGAAGCATGTCTGCGAGGTCAGCCTGGAGCGCGGTATCCGGGTGCTGAGTGGCAAGTGGGAGCGCGGCATGGCGGGTCTGGTGGGCGATGCCAGCGAGTCCGACCAAGGTGGCCTGACGCTGGCAGCCCTGCATGCGCTGGAGCAGCAAATGCGCAGCGAGCAGTCTACGGCGCTGATTGTTCCGTACGCGGACGCGCTGTTGCCCGCGGGCGACCCCAGCTTTATGCCGCAACAGGACCGCCAAATCTACTTGGCGTTTCACCGCTGGTCGCTCGATCCCAGTCTGACCCGAGGCGACAACATCACGGTACTGATCGCCGAGTCACTCAACGCCATAAACCCCGGTTTGCTTTCCAACCCCAAGGTCGCGGCTATCGAAGTGCCCATGCCGGACCTGGAGCAGCGCCGCCGCGTCATGGCCCACCTGGCACCCACGCTGACCGAGGCACAGGTGCGCCTGTTTTCCGAACGTACCGGCGGTCTGCGCACCGTGCAGTTAGCCAGCATTCTGGCCAATTCCGAGGGGCATGGCATGGGCGAGCCCGAGCGCCGTGCCTTTCTGCTGCAACTGCTCAGCGGTACGCCCGATGCCGAGCAGCGTGCCAGCACCCTGGCCAGCATCACGGCGGGTATGACACCGGCCGAGATCACCCGCCTGATTGAGCCCGGAAAGGCGCTTCCGGTGGACGATGTGAACGCCCAGGTGCTGAAGGTGATTCACACCCGCAAGCGCGAAATGATCGAAAAGGAGTGCGCCGGCCTGATCGAGTTCATCGAACCGCGGCACGGCTTGGCATCGGTCGGCGGCCACGAAAATATCAAGCATGAGCTGCTGGCCATTGCCAAAAACCTCAAGGAAGGCAATACCACGCTGACGCCCATGGGCCTGCTTGCCGTGGGACCCATGGGGTCGGGCAAGACCTTTGTCATCAAGGCTTTTCTCAAGGAGGCCGGACTGTCGGCCGTGGCACTGAAGAACTTCCGCTCGAAATGGGTCGGCTCCACCGAGGCCAATCTGGAGCGCGTGCTCGCCACCGTCAAGGCCATGGGCCCGATTGCAGTCATCATCGACGAAGGCGACCGCAGCTTTGGCAATGGCGGCGGCGAGGGTGGCGACGACGGCACCAGCTCGCGCATCATTGCGCGGCTCAAGGAGTTCATGGCCGAGACCGAAAACCGGGGTCAGGTGCTGTTTGTGATGATGACCAACCGCCCCGACAAGCTAGACAGCGACATCAAGCGCCCGGGTCGGCTGGACCGCAAGATTCCGTTCTTTTACTGCCAGACGGCGGCCGAGCGCGCCCAGGTCCTGCAAGCGGTCCTGGCGCGCTACAGCCAGCCCTGCAGCGCCACGCCGCCCGAATGGCTGGCCCTGTGCGAAGCGCTCGATGGCTATTCCAATGCCGATCTTGAGGCCCTGGCCTTGTTGTCGGTGGAGCAGGCACACAACCAAGCCATTCCGCTCGATGCGGCGGTGCTGGCCGCTGCGGCAGCCGACTTCATGCCGCCACAAGAGCGCGACATGATCGAATTCATGGAGTTGCTGGCAGTGTCTGAGACTTCGCGCCGCACCATGCTACCCCAGCGCTACCGCGAGATGGCGGTGGCTGACATTCAGAGCAACTTGCGTGACGCGCGCCGCCGCGCGCTGGCGCGCTAAACCAATGCCTTCCAACCCACTTCCATGCCCACACCATCCCGGTTCATGAAATTTGCAAGCCATTGATGACGGAGTTGGTATTTCACCTTAACCCCCAGGAGCCCACCATGCACGCCATGCCAGACCAAAATCTCAGTTCCCAACAAGTGATCCAGCTAACCCACGCCATGCTGTCCGTCGCGATGGTCGACGGCATTCACCCAGCCGAGGCCGCGCTGATCGGCCAGTTCTACGAGAGCTCCCGCAGCCCCGACATGCCCAGCACCGCCAGCGTGCTGGCCAGTCCCGAAGCCAAAGCATTTGATGCCGCGACCCTGGCCGGCAGCCCAGCCGATTTTGCCGACACCCTGGTGCTGATGTGCCTGATGTGTGGCTACGCCGACGGTCGCCTGAGCCAGCCTGAGCGCGACCGGGTCCAGGCCCTAGCCAACGCCGTGGGCATGGAAGCGGCCCGGTTCGAGTCGCACCTGGCGCAAGTTCGCGACGAACTCGTAGGCGCCCTGTCACACCTGCCCGACGCCGGGTCGGTGGCAGCGGTGGTGCGCGAACTGGGGTGAAAAGAGCTAGCTAGGATCGAATCCAGCGGCTATTCGAGGTATGGCATCGTCACACAGTTAATTCAGGCCTGTCCCCCTCCCCTTTCGTGACGGCGGTAATGGGGGGAAAGTAGCGGAGATGGTTCGGCAAGTGTGGGAAGCGTTCGAGATACGGATAATATTCGGAGCACCAATTTTCGGTGAACCAGAACGGTGATATCAAGACGGAACCGTAGGTGAACGCGACGTTTAGGCGACGGGTATAGGGACTGCCAGTCCCAATACCGCGAACTTAAGCCGCTCAGGCCTTGTATGCAAGCTTGGGCTACGGTTTGACGTGATTTTTCGGCCGCTGCGTTGTTCTGCCTGGCCTGCGTTTCACTGAATTGGCCCCCAGTAACTCAAATGACTTACCCAGCAGCACTGCCAAACTGTCCAAAGCCAGCACCATGCGCGGCATCAAGCGCTGCAAACAGTTGCCCGCATACGAGCGATTGCATTGCCGATTCTCTTTCCCTCGCCCCAGCGGGGAGAGGGTTAGGGTAAGAGGTGCATGTTTTGCACTATTCAAAGCAACGCGTAGCTTTGGCCTCTTCCCCACTGTGGGAAGCTTGGGATGGGGCCTGCCTTTGATTGGTGCCCAGCTAGGTCGCACCCGCAGGTCACTCAGTTCGCATCGTGAAAAAATTTCAAGAGCTTGAGGGCCTCACCATTTGAGCTCTGGAATGCCGTTGGGTCGAATGACACCTCGCCGATGCGAGCGTGGCCGGGTAGCCCTGCAAACAAGGCATCGTCGGCATTCTTGAATCCCATGGCCCATTCATCGAACATGCGACTTTCGATTTCACCCTCACTGAGCTGCAGAATGGTGTGATGCCGCTTATCGAGCTTGATCTTGTCATACAGGGCGCGTACTTTGAGTTTGTCACCTTCGAGTAACTGGATGAAGTAGCCTTTGTCGGCATCGGTCGAATACCGGTAGATCAACAGGCCTGTGAGCCCGTTCACGGTATTCCATTTGCGGCTGAGTTGCAGTAGGGATCCGAGCGCCGCGGCATCCATCGGCTGCTTTGCCTGGCTTACATAGACCATGTAAAACATTGTTTTTCCTTCGGTTTCCATGACTTCAACGCTGCCAAGACACCACCCTGCGTCTTTTTGGCATCTTCAAACTGCATGGGGTTGTTGTTTTCGCAGAACTTTGATTGCGACAGCAGCGTTTCGGGAGCTACCGTGAAGGGGTCGCGGCTTTTCGATTGCAGGATGTCTTTCACTCGCACATTTGTTTCCTATCGCGACACTCAGTCGCAAACTTTGCTGCACACTAGCCAAATAATGGAATCTAGGCTCACTCCGAACCGCGCAGAAAATCAAAGTCGCAACCTGCATCGGCCTGCATCACGTGTTCCTGATACAGCCTGGCATAGCCCCGCGCTGGTGGCGCTGGCCGCACCCCGAGTGCGGCGCGACGGTCTGCCAGTTCGTCCTCTGCTACCAACAGATCGATGCGGTGCTGGCTCACGCTCAGGCGGATGCGATCGCCGGTGCGCACTAGGCCGAGCGGACCGCCTGCTGCCGCCTCGGGTGTGACATGCAGCACGATGGTGCCAAAGGCCGTGCCGCTCATGCGCGCGTCGGAAATTCGCACCATGTCCTTCACGCCGGCGACCGCCAGCTTTTTCGGAATCGGCAGGTAGCCAGCCTCGGGCATGCCACTGCCGCTGGTTGGACCAGCGTTCTGCAGCACCATGATGTCATCCGCCTGGATGTCCAGCGCCGGGTCGTCGACGCGCTCGGCGAGGTCCTGCAGCGAACTGAAGACGACTGCACGCGCCTCCTTTTCGAAAAGCGTCTTGTCGGCTGCCGATCGCTTGAGGATGGCGCCGCCTGGTGCCAGCGAGCCAAACAGCGCCACCAAACCACCCACCGGTTCGATAGGATCGGTCGCCGGTCGGACCACCCTTGGGTCACTCCAGGCATCCTGCTCGGCTGCCAGGCGTTCGCCCAGCGTCTCGCCAGTGACTGTCAATGTATCTAGGTGCAGCAGCGGCTTGAGTTCTCGCAGCAGCGCGCTCATACCACCGGCAGCATAAAAGTCCTCCATATATTGGTCGCCAGTGGGCTTCAGGTTGACCAGCACCGGCGTGCTGTCGGACAGCTCGTTGAGCCGATGCAGCGACACCGGAATATTCAGCCGCCCGGCCACTGCAGTCAGGTGAATGATGGCGTTGGTCGACCCGCCCAATGCCAGCAACACGCGCAGCGCGTTCTCCACCGAATTCGGCGTGATCACCTGGCTCGGTCGGATCGGCCGGTGGATCAGCCGCACCGCTTCCGCGCCACTTGCCTCAGCCGCACGAAGCCGGTCAGCGTGAACCGCCGGTATCGCAGCCGTGCCCGGCAGCGACATGCCCAGCGCCTCGGCGATGCAGGCCATGGTGCTGGCAGTACCCATCACCGCACAGGTGCCGGCAGTGGTCGCGAGCCGGCCCTCAACAACGTCGATGGTTTTGCGGTCGATCTTGCCGGCGCGAAAACTGCCCCAGAAGCGCCGGCAGTCGGTGCAGGCGCCCAGGCGCTCGCCCTCGTGGCGACCGGTCATCATCGGCCCGGTCACGAGCTGGATCGCTGGAATGTCGGCGGCGGCGGCTCCCATCAGTTGCGCCGGCACGGTCTTGTCGCAACCCCCGATCAGCACCACTGCATCCATTGGCTGTGCACGGACCATCTCCTCTACGTCCATACTCATCAAGTTGCGGAACATGAGGCTGGTCGGGTTGAGAAAAACCTCGCCAAGCGAGATGGTCGGGAACTCGATCGGTAGCCCTCCGGCGGCGAGCACGCCGCGCTTGACCGCATCGACCAGCTCGGGCATGGCACGGTGGCAGTTGTTGAACCCTGAGCCACTGGAGGCGATGCCGACCACTGGGCGCTCGAGCAACGCGGTCGAGTAACCCATCGACTTGATGAAACTGCGCCGCAGATAAAGTGCAAAGGCGCGATCACCGTAGTTGGTGAGGCCGCGCGCGATGCCGTGTTCGCTAATGTCTGCCATTGAAACTCCGGATGTGTGGTGTCGGGGCGACCCTTTGTCAACCAAGTCGCCGAATACTTTGCCTAGGATGAAGTGAAACGGGCGCTGGTCAAGCTAAAGCCGCGTCTTGATGTACTTGGCTTCGAGATAGTCACGTAGCCCGAGTGAGCCGCCTTCGCGGCCCATACCGCTGTCCTTGACGCCACCAAAAGGCATCTCGGCACTGGCAATGGCGAGGTCGTTGATGCCCACCATGCCAGCCTCAATGGCCTCGCTGGCCAGCGTCGCGGTCTTCAAGGAGCGCGTGAACAGGTACGATGCCAGCCCGTAAGGCGTGGCGTTGGCCAGCGCGATGGCCTCATCAAAGCTGGCGAAGGGCGCGATCGGGGCCACCGGGGCGAAAGGCTCGTCGCGCATGATGCGCGCTGCCTGGGACACGTCCGCCAGAGCCGTGGGTGCAAGGTAGTAGCCCTTGGTGCCAAGTCCCTCAGGGCGGCTGCCACCAGCCACCAGGCGCGCGCCATGGCCAAGCGCATCGTCGATCAAGCGCTGCGCATGCTGCAGGCCGCGGCGATTGGCCATGGGTCCGACCTCGGTGTCTGCCGCCAGCCCTGGGCCAACCTTCAGCGACCGCGCCACCGTCGCAAAGCGATCCACGAAGCCCTTGTACACGCTCTCGTGCACGAAAAAGCGCGACGGCGACGCACATACCTGGCCGCAATTGCGGTATTTGAAACGCGCGCACTGCTCGGCTGCTGCCTCTACGTCGGCGTCTTCAAAGACCAATACTGGCGCGTGGCCGCCCAGCTCCATCGATACGCGCTTGATGCCTTCAGCGGCCAGGTGCAGCATGCGTCGCCCCACCGCGCTAGAGCCGGTCAACGTAATCTTGGCGACCTTGGGTGAGCCAACCAGTACCTCGGAGATAAAACCTGAGTCGCCGGTGACCAGGTTGACGGTGCCCGGCGGCAGGCCAGCATCGTGCAGCGCCTGCACCACCGCCATGCAGCTTCCAGCGGCCTCACTGGCCGGTTTGACCACCACACTGCAACCAGCGCCCAGCGCGGCTGCAATTTTGCGCGACGGCAGCAAGGCTGGAAAGTTCCAGGCAGAGAAGGCAGCGACCACGCCCACGGGCTCAAATCGAACCTGCATGCGGACCTCGGGCACGCGCGCCTGAAAGGTCTGCCCATAGATGCGTTGCGTCTCACCTGCGTACCAATCGAACTGGTCGGCGGCGTCGTTGGTCTCACCGCGCGCCTGTGCCAGCGGCTTTCCCGTCTCGCACGACATCAAATGCGCAATGGCATCGACGCGTTCACGGATCAATGCGGCAGTGCGATGCAACAGCCCCGCACGTTCCCAGGGCGATGTAAGGCGCCAGACGCGAAAGGCGGCGTCAGCGGCATCCACCGCCGCGTCGAGGTCAGCGCGTGTAGCCACTGGAATACAGCCGATGACCTCCTCGTTGGTCGGGTCAATGACCTCGCGCACCTCGCCACCGGTGGCACCACGCCACTGGCCATTGATGAAAAGGCCGTAGCCGCTGTACAAGCCAAAATCGTCGCGTTTCATAGTCATTCCGTTCGCTTCAGTTCTTCAGATAAGGGTGGCAAGGTAGCGCTGCTGCACGTCGTCGCACCAGTTGCCAACGTTCCAAGAGCCATAGGCCCCGAGGCCGCCTTCGGGTCGTTCGCCGGCATACACCGGCACATGTACCAGCGCCAGGCCGTCGTGCGCATGGGCGCGCTTTAGCGCATCAAGCAGGCTGGCGGTGTCCTCACCGCCCCACAGGGCTAACACGCCTTTCACGCTGCTGGCCAGTTGCACGTAGTCCACCGCCACTGCGTCGTTGGTGCGGAAGTCTTGGCCGTACTGCGCGTGCTGCAGGCTTGAGATGGCCGCCATGCGCCGGTTGTCAAAGACCACAATGGTGCCGCGAGCGCCATGCTCGACGGCGCTGATCAAGGCCTGCGGGTTCATCATGAAGGAGCCATCTCCGGTGAAGGCTATCGGGTATTTTTTGGTACGCGCCATGCCTGCGGCCGTTACCGCGCAGGTGGCGAAGCCCATGTACGAGGCACCCGTCTCGGTGTAGGTCTGGCCCGGCGCGTCGTCCTCGACGGTCTGGAAGCCGTTGGCCTGTACGTCACCGGCATCAAAGAACTTGATGGCACCGACCGACTTGGCGAAGTCGCACGCGAGCTTTATCGCCGCCGGCTCCGTCAGCACCGTGCGCTGCCAGACCGTGTCGAACAGTGGCGGCACGGCCTGGCGTTCGCGCAGGAAGCCTTTCCACGCAGCCTTGCTGTCGGCGCAAGCTGCACGCCACGCAGCGCGCGCTGGTGCCTGTTCGTCTGGCACCATTTCCAGTGCGGACAGCAACTGTGCGACCACTACGCCAATGTCGCCCTGCAGCGCCAGCGTGCGGTTGTAGTGGCTCAGGTCGGCGAGATCGGCATTGATGTTGATGACCTGTTCGACCAGCGGATAGCCAACGCCCGAGCAGTCACTTTGGCACACGGCGCGCGTGCCAATAGCCAGTAGCAGCGTTGCATTGCTCATTGCGTAGTTGCCGCTGATGGAACCCTTGCTGCCGCCAACATGCATGTTCTGTGGGTGCGCGTCGGGCAGCACGCCGGTTGAGCCGGGTGACAGCACCACCGCGGCGCCGCAGCGCTCAGCCAGTTCGCGCAATGGTTCGGCGAAGGCGCGGCCGCCGCCACCGACCTTCATGACGATATGTGCGTGGCGGCGCAGCGCCTTCGCCGCCCGGTCCAGCGTGCTGGTATCGGCGACCGCGGTGCGCACGGCTTGCAGCGCCTCGGGCAGAGCGTCCAGGTGCAGGTCGTGAATCACCTGCGGCTGCGTGTTGATAGGCAGCAGCAAGTAGAACGGACCCGGCTTGACCGGGTGGTGAACACACTGTGTGCCGCGACGCAAGGCATCGCGCAGCGCCTGTGGCGTGTGCAGCACGTAGGACTGGCCCATCAGTGCAGTCATCTGGCCATACAACTGCTGTTGCGGCTTGGGAATCTGCTGCATGTTGTAGCCTTCTCCCCAGGTCGTCTCGTCGCCGTAGATGTGGTACAGGCCGACGCCGTTGCACGCCGCAGCAAGAGAGCCGGCCATGGCCTGCAGTGCGCCCGGCCCGATCGAGGTGACCACCGCGCAGGGTTCGCCCCAAGCCCAGGCCAGTGCGGTGCCAGCGTGCGCCATCTCGACCTCGTTGCGGAAGTTGTAGACCTGCGTCACGCCAGCCTGGGTGTAGACGCGCAGAACTTCGCCCAGGTCGGTCGAGCCGTGGCCCAAGATCACCAGGTACTTGCTAATGCCCTGCTTCAGCAGTCCCAGCACCAGAGCCTCGGACAGCGTCACAGTAAGCCTCTGCGGCAGGGCGCCGGCGACCAGCGCTTGTTCCAAGCTGCCAAAGCGGGCGATCGCCTCAGCCCGAGCTTGCTGACCCTTTGTACCGAGCAGCGACTCTGTGGTTATTTCGATACTTTGGTTCATTGCTGTTCCTCTTTCATTGCAATTTCAGTCCGACACGATGCATCAGGCGCGCCAGCACAAGGTCTTCCTTGGCGATCAGCGGCGCAAAGTCGCGCGCGGACAGGAAAGAAGGCAGGAAGCCGAGCTTTTCGCCTTGCGACTTGAACTCGGGGCTTGCAACCGCCTTTTGCAGTGCCTCCTCAAGGCGCGTGACCACTGCGCTTGGTGTGCCTTTTGGTGCGGCGATGCCTCGCCACATGTCGGCGCTGAAGGGCAGGCCCTGCTCGGTGGCGGTGGCTACGGTCGGATAGGTTGGCTCGCGCGCCGACGAAAGCACACCCAGAATGCGAAGCGAACCGGAGCGAACCTGTGGTGTGAGCGCGCCGGGCAATTGCACTAGCGCGTCAACGTGGCCGCCGAGCAGGCTGGTCACCGCCTGCGCCGACCCAAAAGGCACGTGCAGCACCTCGACCTGCTGGTCTTGGAAGAATGCCACCGAGGTGATGTGCGTGTGGCTGCCGATGCCCGAGTTGCCCATGCTCACCGCGCCCGGCCGCTTGCGCGCATCGGTCACCAATGATTTCAGGTCTTTCCAGGGAGCGTCGGCCTTGACGGCAATGACCGGATTCTCAACCGTCACGCGTGCAATCGCATCGAAGGCGCGGTAGTCAAAAGGTGTGAGCCCTGAATGGTGCACGGTGCTGATCGAATTGGAGTTCAACACCAGCGTGTGGCCGTCAGGCTTTTGCTGCTGCACATACTTGTAGCCGATGGCGCCGCCAGCGCCGGGCTTATTGACGACGATCACTGGCTGGCCAAGGTGTTTGCCCAGGCTGTCGGCCAGCACGCGCGCGGTCACGTCTGCCGACGAGCCCGACGGGAAGAGTACGACCAGCTCCACCGGCTTGGACGGAAAGCTCTGCGCGAAAACCTGGCTGCTCGTACCTGCGGTGGCCGTTGCAGCCAAGCCCGCCAGGAATGTGCGACGGTCGAGGGTGTGTTTGATTTTGGTCATTGTTGTCTCCTTGTGGCGTTAAACCTGTCGCATGCGCCCCTGATCGCCGGGGTGTGTGCGACAAAAGCAGATGGCCTTGTCAGCTCATTGTTTCAAGCTGTGGCGCCACATCGGGTTGTGTCACAGACCTGCGCTGCTTGGACAGCGCTTCCATGACACGTTCCGGTGTGGCAGGCAGGCGCGTCATTCGGACACCGACCGCGTCGTAAATGGCGTTAATGATTGCGGCAGCGGTGGGCGTGATCGCCGGCTCGCCAATACCTTTGACGCCCAGCGGCGTTTTCGGGTCAGGTTCAGTCAGCAGCACGGAGGTCACGTGCGGGATGTCCAGCGCGGTCGGCAGGATGTACTTGGCAAAGCCAGGCGTGGTGGTAGCGCCTTTCACTTGCACGTACTCCTCCATCAGCGCATGGCCCACGGCCATCACCACCGCACCTTCGATCTGGCCCTCGACCTGCTGCGGGTTGACCACGCGACCGACATCGTGCGCGGCCCAGACTCCCAGCACTTGCACCTCGCCGGTATCGTCATCGACCTCGACCTCGGCCACCTGTGCGCCGAAGACATAGCTTTGCCACGGCGTGGCCTCACCGGTATCGGGCCGCAGTGCCGTGTGGGCGGAGGTGAACAGGCCACTGCCAACGATGACGATGCCGCGTTCCTTTTTCAGCACGTGAACCGCATGTTCCATGCTCATGCGCTGGTTCGCCGAGCCCTCGACCCACACCTGACCAGCAAAAGCCTTGATGCTGTCAGGCGCGACGCCCCAGACTTGCGCCATGGCCGTACGGAAGCGGCCAAACGCCTCACGGCAACCCAGGGCCACCGCATTTCCTATCATGTAGGTCATGCGCGTGGCACCAGCATGTGCAGCTTCGGGCACCCGCGCAGTGTCGTTGTCTCCCAGCACGATGTCTTCGGGTCGCACGCCCATCTCCTGCGCCGCGATCTGGCACAGGCCGGTGAGTATGCCTTCGCCAATCTCGGTAACGCCCGTGGCGATCTTGACGGTCCCGCCGTCGTCGAGTTCTACCCATACCGCGGCCCGGTCCATTGCCGCTGTGCGGGCGATTCCATACCAGCCGCAAGCCACGCCCCGTCCTCTGTGTTTCATGTCATTGCTCCTTGATTGCCGAGCACCGCTACCGAAGGCACTTCGGCTTGCGCTGCCACCCACGGCACGCTGGGCTGGGTGCGACCGCCTATCAGATAGGGTTTGCGCGAGTCTTGGTAGTTGAAATCGCTGCGCGCAGCGAAACCCTGCCCCTGGCGGTAGGGCACGCCCGGATCCCAGCCTGCCGCCTTGATTGCTGCATCCAGGCATTCGACTGCGAGCACCCGATCGAGTTGCTGGCGGGTGTGGGTCGTGGCACCGTCGCGCATCAGGTTGACACGCCGCAGCGCCACCGGGTCCATGCCCAGGCGCTGTGCGCACAGATCTAGGTGGCACTCGGTGGCAAACTCGGACTGAAAGGCTCCGAAGGCACGGAAGGCACCACTGGGCGTGTTGTTGGTGTACACACCGATGGAGTCCACCCAAACATTGGCGATGTCGTAGGGTCCGGGACCGAGGATCGCAGACTTGTTCATCACGCCGGGGGTGGACAGCGCATAGGCACCGCCGTCCGCAACCATCTCCATCTTCGTGGCCACAATGCGACCGTCGCGCTTGAGTCCCATGGTGTAGCGGATATTGAAGGGATGCCGCTTGGCACTGGCCTTGATGCTCTCCTCGCGGGTAAACACATAGCGCACCGGGCGCCGGGTTTTGATTGCAGCCAACGCCAGCATGCCCTGGTAAATCATATCCTCCTTGCCACCGAAGCCACCGCCCACAGTACTCATGATCATGCGGACTTTGTTGATCGGTCGGCCCAAGATGCGCGCCAGCATGTGGCGATGGTGGGTGATGTTCTGGCTCGGCGACTGCACGGTCACGCAACCGTCTGCCTCTACGTAGGCGAGCCCTGCCTCGGGCTCCAGATAAGCATGTTCGATCGACTGGGTATCGTAGGTCTGTTCCACGATCAGATCGGCCTGTGCCAGCGCGCTGTCGACATCGCCCTTGCGAATGCGGGTGTGTTTGCAGATGTTGTTGGCCGCAAAGCTGTGCAGCTGCACCGCGCCGTCCCGCATGGCCTCGTGCGGGTCGAACAAGCTGGGCAGTTCTTCGTACTCGACGTAGATTGCTGCCACCGCGGCACGCGCTATGTCCAGCGTCTCAGCCGCGACTGCCACCACCGCCTCGCCGACGTAACGCACCACGCCGCGCGCCAGTGTCGGCTGATCCTCGATAAAAACTCCGAAATTGTCGACACCCGGCACGTCATCGCAGGTCAGCACGCATTCGACACCGGGCATCGCACGCGCGGCATCAAAGTCGATACGCACAATCCGTGCGTGGGCATGCGGGCTGCGCAGCACTTGCATGTGCAGCATGTTGGGCATGAACAGGTCGGCGGCGTACTTGATCGCGCCAGTGACCTTGGCCGGGGAGTCAAGGCGACGCGTGCGCTGGCCAATGAAGCTGCTTGTTTCAGGGTCCTCATCCAGCGCACTGCGAGGGGTGACACCGTTTTGCACATCGCGTGCCAGCTCGACTGCGTCAAGAATCTTCTGATAACCGGTACAGCGGCAGATGTTCCCGCCCAGTCCTTCCTTGATCTCGTCGCGGCTGGCACCCGGATTGCGGCGCAGTGTGGCCGTGGCGGCCATGACCATGCCAGGAATGCAGTAGCCGCACTGGCTCGCACCGCACTTGTGAAAGGCCTGTTGCAACAGTGTCATGCCGGCATCCCGGTCTAGGTCGTCGATCGTTTCGACCGAGCAGCCGTCGATCTTCTGTACCGGCGCGAGGCAGCTCTTGATCAGCTTGCCATCAACAAACATCGAGCAGGTTCCACACTCACCCGCGCCGCACCCTTCCTTGTTGCCGGTGAGTTTGAGTTCCTCACGCACGAAGTCAATGACGCGGTAATGGTTGGGTACCGTGCGCCGCACCTTGCGGCCGTTGACGGTGGTGCTGATCTCTATCGTGGGGTGGCAACCTTCTGCCAGGGTTCCGCCAGACAGCAGGGTGTCAGACATGCTTTATCTCCTTGGGTAACCGGGTCAAGTCAAGCCCGGCGTGTGCCAGCGCTGCCGCCAGCGAACGTTCGACAAAATTGCTCAGCACCTCGCGCCGGTAGCTCTGGCGGCTGCGTGAGCGCACCCGGTCGGCCACCCGGCCAGCGGCATCACGCAGTGCCGCCGGAGTGGGCACGGTTCCCGTCAGAAGGTCTTCAATATCGGCCAGACGCTCAGGCACCGGTCCGACCGCTCCAATGGCGATGCGCAGGTCGGTGATGCGTTTTCCTGTGGCATCCAGGCGGACCAGAGTGGCCAGACACACCGTAGAGATAACCAGCGAGCGGCGATGCCCCACCTTCTCGAAAGCCACGCCGTGGTCGGGCAGCGCATCGAACTCTAGCCGCAGCAGGATTTCGCCTGGCTGCAGCAAGGTTCGGCTCGGGCCGAGGATGAACTCTGACAGTGGCACCGAGCGCTCGAGGATGCGACCTGACTCGCGGCGCGCCAGCGTGACATGGGTGTTGAGCGCCAGCAGCGCGGGTTGCGTGTCGCCAGCCGGCGATGCGTTCACCAGGTTGCCGCCGACCGTGGCCTGCTCGCGAATCTGATCGTCCGCAAACCACAGCGCGCAGGCGCCGAGCACCGGTGCCTGTTGCTGCAACAGCGGGTGGTGCTGTAACGCTGCGATCGGCGTTGTCGCGCCCATGCGAATGCGCGCGCCATCCTGCGACACGCCACCGAGCGCAGCAATGCGGCTCAGGTCGACCAACGCGGGCAGGTGCACGTCGCCGGCGCGGCCCTCGCGGGCCCAGGGCAGCAGATCGGTAGCGCCGGCCAGCATCCGCGCGCCCGGGTGGCGCTGCAGGGCGTCGAAGGCCTCGTCGAGAGACTTCGGCGTGAGGTAGTGATTGAACGTCAGCACAGCCGGCCTCGCCTCAGCAGCCTTCGGGGTGACCGATTTTCACCACCACTTTGATCGCGTCGCCGATGCGCTCGCGCGCATGTCGCAAGGCCTCTGGTACTTCTTCCAGCGGGAAGGTGTGGGTGTGGATCAGCTTGGCGGGGAAGCGCTTCTGCGCCATCAGCGCAGCCGCGCGGTGCGTCGCGCTTTTGCCTTCGCCGCGGATGCCGAACAGGGAGATGTTGTTGCGCACCAGGGCGGCCACGTCGATCGGCACCGGCTCGCCCGGGAAGGCGGCCAGGCAAATGCGGCCACCGCGGCGCAACATGTTGGCAGCGTCATTGACGGCGTTTGGCGCGCCTGAGCACTCGAGCACATAGTGCGCACCGCCTTTGGTGTATTCGCGCACCTTGGCGACGGAGTCTTCCTTGGTCACGTTGACGGTGAAGTCGGCACCGAGCTTACGCCCCATCTCCAGACGGTTGTCGCGGGTGCCGGTCAGAATCACCTCGCTAGCGCCCAGCGCCTTGGCCACGCCCACGCCCATCAGACCGATCGGGCCGGGGCCCATGACCACCACCGACTGGCCGGCGATCAAGCCGCCGATGGAATCGAGTCCGTACATGGCGGTGCCGGCGGTCACGATCAGCGTGGCCTCTTCATCGCTCATGTCGTCTGGCACATGGGCCAGCGTGTTGATGTTGTTGATGGCGTACTGTGTGAAGCCGCCGTCGGTGGTGAAGCCGTTGGCGCGGTGGCCCTTGTTGACCTCGCCATAGTTTTTGCCGTAGTTCAGGCACGAGGTGTACATGCCCTCGCGGCAGCGTTCACAGCGGCCGCAGCCAGCGTGCACTTCCACGGTCACGCGGTCACCTACCTTGTACTCGTCGACACCTTGCCCAAGCTTCACGACGGTGCCCATGTACTCATGGCCTGGTGTGAAGTTCTTGTTAAAAGGCAGGCCGCCCTGAATCTGTGCCGGCGGACCCCGGTGAATGATCTCCAGGTCGGTCGCACACACGGCAATCGCATCTATACGAACCAGCACCTCGGCGGCACCAGGCTGTGGCACGGGCTTATCGACAAAGCTGAGCTGATCCGGGTCGCCGAGCACCCAGGCTTTCATGGTGCTTGGGATGTGGTAGCTGCGTTGACCCAGGAAGCTGGCGTCGGTGTTGGTATTCATGGTGTCTCCATTGATTGAAGGTGGGTTGAGATCCAGGATTTCAGGCTACCGGCAGGCCCGGGTTACGAACTCCATGGGCTGCATTGAACACTGACCAATCCCGCGTTGCAAGCGATCGATCGGCCCTTCTTGGACAAATGCAAGATATTCTGCGAATCGTCCAAGTCCGTCCGTTTGAGTGACTATGCAGCGGCCATTCGATGCGGATAATCGAACCATGCATTCAGGACGAACTCCATGAACACACCTCATATTTCTGGCCAACCGCCCACCGTAACGGGGGCTGAAACGCCTGTTGCCAGCGAGATCCACACCTACTCCATGGTCGAGCGATCAGACCGCCTCGACTTCGAGATACGGGACCAGTCGGTGCGTGCACCGGTGACCAAGTCACACCGGCATGAGTACTTCCAGATTTTTGCGAACCAGGCGGGTGCGGCGCCACACCTGCTAGGCGGGCGGCATTGCGAATCGGTGCCGCGCTCGCTGATCTTCGTGTTGCCCTATCGGGTCCATCTGGCGATGGTCGAACCCGGCACCCGCTATCAGTTGATCAACTTCGCAAGCAACTTTCTTAGACCCGACTTTGCGCTGTCGCCACTTGAGATGGAGGAGGCTTCGATTACGCAGTATCCGGAGCTGACGCCCTTTATTTACCAGGGCTGGTTCGACTTCGTCTTCGATCCTGACGAGTTCGCGCATATTGAGGCCTTGTTGCAACGGCTTCAACATGCACACTACCGCCGCACACTGGGCACGCTGGAGCGTGTGCGTGGCGCGTTGCTGGAGCTGATTGGCTTCACGACCGAGAAGTTTGCACCACAGCTGCTGTCACTGGTCGAGCAGCGGGTGTACCTTCAGGGGCACTCCGACGCGCTGCGACGCGTGCTCAAATACATCGATGGCAACCTGCACCGTGACATCGCGTTGCCCGAGGTCGCCGAGGCGGCCTACCTGTCGCCGAATTACCTGTCACAGTTGCTGAAGAAGCAGACCGGACTGGCCTTTGTCGATTGGCTTACAGGGCGCCGCATGGAGCGTGCGCGTGATCTGCTCGCGCACACGGTTGACCGCATCAATACCGTCGCCCACCGTGTTGGATTCGACGACGAGGCCTACTTTACGCGACGCTTCAAACAGCGCTTTGGTATCGCGCCAAGTGCCTACCGACGTTCCATGCGGGAAGCCGGCTGAGCCAGCCTGACCTGGCTGGGCCTGCAAAGGCACGCTGCGCGCCATCAGGTAGCGCGCCGACTTGGACAATTCCGCGAACTTCTTGCACGTCACGCAGGTTTGCTTCCATATCGCTTGTGCCCACCGGCTGATAGCGGCTTCAATAGCGGCAGGCGCAATTCCATGATGCCCGGCGCGGGTCGCAGACACCGTGATCCGACCTATCCAAAAACTCGCAGGAGACAACATAATGAGGCAAATCTTTGGCACGCTGCGTTCACGCGGCCTGCAGCTTGCAGCCGTGGCTGCACTTTCTCTGGTGCCGTGCACCTCCACCCTGGCTTCCGACTTTCCGAAGCAGGCGGTGGAGATGACGGTGCTTTTTGGCGGTTCCAGCGCGACCATTGCGCAGGTCTTGGCCGATGGCCTGTCGAAACAGCTCAACGTGCCGGTGGCTGCCGTCAGCCGCACCGGCGGCGGCGGGGCGGCGGGTTACTCCTTTGTCAAGGCCACGCCGCCCAACGGCTATAACATCGTCTGGAACTCGAACTCGGTCAACACCGGGTTCCATGGTGGCAACATGCCCTTCGATTACCGCAGCTTCGATCCGGTGGCGCAAGTGGGCATGGAGGTGCCTGCCCTTGCCGTGCGCAGCGATTCGGGTTGGAAGACGCTGGCCGACGTGGCCGCTGCCGGTAAGAAGAAAAAGCTCAAGGTCGGCATCTCCGGCCGGGGTGCCTTCACCCACCTGGCCTCGGCAGCGCTGTTCGAAAAGATGGGCATTGAAGTGATTTTTGTTCCCTATGGCACCGGCAGTGCGCCGGTGGAACTGCTCGGCGGGCGCGTCGACGCGGCGCTGCAGTGGCCTTCGCAGTTCACGGCGATGGCCGACAAGCTGCACATCGTTGCCGTGACCTCGCACTCGCGCGTACCGCTAGTGCCCCATGTGCCGACAGCGAAGGAACAGGGCTTCGATGTCAACGTGGTCATGTGGCGCGGCATCGCCGTGCCTGCAGGCACACCCAAGGACGTTGTTGCACGCCTGCAAAGTGCGGTACAGGCGGTGGTCGCAAGCGCAGAGTTCAAATCGCAAAGCGCCAAGCTCGGCTTCGAACCCGGCTACCTTCCGGCTGCCGAGTTCGGACAGGTGATTGCCAACGATGATGTCGTGATAAGCAAGCTGATGGGCGAGCTTGGCCTAGCGAAGAAATAGGAGATATCTATGCGTTCTGATCGTTGGCTCGGGCCGCTACTGAGCGCGCTTTCGCTGGGCTGGCTGCTGCTGACCTACCTGTACATCCCCGGATCGAACGTCCCTGGCGAGCCCGGTCCGCGCGCCTTTCCCATCGTGCTCGGCTATGGCCTGCTACTGCTGGGGCTGGCGATGGCGGTGACGGGCTTCGTGCGCCCTCGCGAGGTTACGCCAGCGCAGGCTGCCGCTGATACCGCACCTTCGCGGCTGCAGCACGAACTGCGTATCGTGCTCGGTACTTTTGGTCTGCTGATTCTGTATGCGTTTCTGATGGAGAAGACCGGTTTCCTGGTGTCGACGCCGATCGCGCTGGTGCTGGCCCTGGCAGGCGTCCTGCGTATACGGCGTTGGATCTTCATCGCGCAGATGTCCGTCGGCACCACGCTGGTGTGCTGGCTCGTCTTTGCCGTCCTGCTGCGCGTGCCCTTGCCGCGCGGGTCGTGGTGGTGGTTGCTTTAATCAGGAGACGGTAAATGGATGCAATTTCAATTGGACTGCAGATGGCGGTAGGGTGGAACGCGCTGCTGGCCGTCGCGATCGGCAGCGTGGTCGGCGTGATCTTCGGTGCCATCCCGGGGCTGACCTTCTCGATGGCGCTGGCGCTGCTGTTACCGTTCACCTTTGGCATGGAGGCGACACCGGCCATCGCGCTGCTGATGGGTATCTACATCGGCGGTATGACAGGTGGCTCGGTTTCGTCGATCCTGATCGGCATCCCAGGCACCCCCTCAGCCGCAGCCACCGTCTTCGATGGCTATCCGATGGCGTTGAAGGGCGAAGCCAGTGTCGCGCTGGGCGGTGCGGTCATCGCGTCGGTTTTTGGCGGCATGTTCAGTCTGGTGGTGATGGTGTTGCTGCTCGAACAGGTGGCCGGTTTGGCCATCAAGTTCGGGCCCGCCGAGATCTTTGCGCTGGTGCTGTTCGGCTTGTCGACGATCTGTGGCCTGGGCGAACGTTCGATGGTGCGAGGCCTGGTCGCCGGCGTGCTGGGGCTGATGCTGGTGATCATCGGGCTGGACCCGATCGATGGCGTTGCACGTCTGACCTTCGGCAGCGTGGACCTGCAACAGGGCGTGAACCTGCTGGTGGGAATGATCGGTCTGTTCGCCGTGCCACAGGTGATCGAGACCTTCCTCGACTATGGCAGGGTAGAAACCAAGCCCATGGCGACGGACGTACGTGCCAGTCTGCCGTCGTGGCGCCAGCTCAAACAGCGCTTCGGCTTGATGATGCGTTGCAGCGCCATTGGTACCGTGATCGGTGCGATCCCCGGTACCGGTGGGCCGATCGCAGCCTTTTTGGCCTACGACCACGCGCGCCGTTTCGACCCTAACCCTGCGGCCTTCGGCAAGGGTGAGCTGTCTGGCGTGTTGGCGCCCGAAAGCGCCAACAACGCTGTCACCGGCGGCACGATGATCCCGCTGCTGAGCTTGGGCATACCTGGCGATCCGGCCACGGCAGTCATTCTTGGGGGCATGATTTTGCATGGTCTGGCACCCGGTCCGGCGCTCTTCCAGACTGACCTGCCGGCGATCTACGCCATCTATATCGCGATCGTCATCTCCTACATCGTCACCCTGGTCGTCCAGATCTGGGGCATCCGGTGGTTCGTACGGGTGATGGGTGTGCCGGCACACCTGATGGCGGTGGTGATCATCGTGATGTGCGTACTTGGCTCTTACGCCATCCGCAATTCGATGTTCGACGTCTACCTGATGGCCACCATGGGGCTGATCGGCTACGTGCTAAAGCGCTTGAGCATCCCGGTGGCGCCGGTGGTGCTTGGGCTGGTGCTGGGCAGCACGCTGGAAAACACCTACCGTACCGCGCTGATTCTGAACGAAGGCAGCCACCAGGGCTTCCTCGACAGCACGGTGGCACTCAGTTTCTTCGCGTTGACGCTGTTGATGATCGGCGGGCAGCTGTGGTCCTCGCGGCGCAAGAGCACGGCCGCCGCCAGTTTAGTGCCCTAGCCGGAAGCACCTTGGACAGTCTGGATTTGAAGGTGCTGAGCCAGGCACGCGACTGGTTCCGCGACTGTGGGGCCTTGATGCCGTGCACGCGCAACCGCGCATCGACCACGTCCTGCGGCCCCTGCGGCTGTGGCAGCGGCTTGTGTCAAGCGGACATCTCATACAGGGTGCGACTCAAAGTGATGTGGAATCTTATTCCCTCGCCCCAACGGGGAGAGGGTTAGGGTGAGGGGTGGATGTTTTGCATTCTTGAGGGAAGTCTGGAACCTGTGCCAACCCCTCACCCCAGCCCTCTCCCCGCTGGGGCGAGGGGGCAAAGCCGAATTGCCACACCACTTTGAATCGCACCCTCTTATACAATTCTCTCCATCTTGGGCGCGGCCGTTGGCCGCCACGCGCCGCGCCCCGGTGACGTCGCCAAAATGCAATTAATACGGCCGAATCGACGCAGGATTTCGTGGCGCCATCTTGTATCGCCGGTCAACGAGAAAGATGAGAAATGGCCATTCTTCGTCGCTTGTCTGGTGCGCGTTGCGCTGCAAAGTCCGGCCCTTTTGTGGCTGTTTGTTGCGAGTGTGCTGGCCGCACTTTCCGGCTGCACGTCGTATGCCATCGGCGTCAAACATAACCGCGAATTGCTCTCCAGGATCACCGCAGCGAGTGTGCTTTGGCTACCCAATGACAAGATCACGGTACATGTGATACGCACCCGTCCGCTGGCAAGCGCTCCGGCCAATTCGAAAGATCCAAAAGAAACGATGTATGAGTATCGTGAACGAATGAATGAGTATAGTCAACCGGTGGTCGTGACCGAGGAGGACAAGCAGCTCGCCAGCAACAACACGCGACGCATCATGCACCTGTTTTCCACGCGCGTCGGGGCGCAGCTCGAGCAAGCGCTGGTTGCCAAAAAGGTCGCACTGCGCCCGTCCGGCACCCCCGGCATTGCCGAGATCCACATCACCCCGTCAAGCGGCCAAACCGAATATGTTCCGCTCGGTTGCAACGATTCGTTGTGGATGCAGGTGAGCGTGTTGGTCGGCCCCGAGCGCAAGGAGGCGTGGTCGGCCCGGATTCGTGCCGGGACATCCTGGCCCGGCGAAATCGGGGACGTGATGGTCAAGGACTTCGCCGATACACTGACCAAAAACCTGCAGGACAGCGGTGTCCTCTGAACGAAAGCCGCATCAGGTTTTTCGGGCAAGCAGGGTCAGGGAAGGATCCCGCGACAAAGCCATCTTGCTTGCCAATTTGCATGCATCGGGAGTAACAAATGGGCATGAAACAAACCGATTCGCAGGTCGTGCTGTACGGCGGCAGCGGCAACCGCGCCGTTGCCTTCATCATTGACCTGTTGCTGCTGGCCTTGCCGTCGAGCGCGCTTTCCGCAATCAGCCCGCTGGGGGCGTATACGCTGCCTTTGTTTGTTTTCCTTTATCTGGTGCTCATGCCACTGACCCCGCTGCAGGGAACGCTGGGTCAATGGATCTGTCGCATCCGGCTGTGCGATCGACGCGGGCAGCCGCTCACCTGGCGTGCCGCGGTGCCGCGAGCCGGTGCAACCATCATGTGGTTTTGTCTGCCGGTCGTGTTCAGCACGCTGTTCTCGGCGGGGGGCATGCACCTTGGAAAGGTGCTAGGCGACATCTGGTGGCTGCTCTTCCTGATGCCATGGGCATTGATTGGTTTTCGACCACGCCGTGAATCGGCATTTGATCTGATCGCCGGCTCGCTGGTTGTGACTTCACGGGCAGAAGCGCAACAGATCGCAGACAACGATGGCACCAAGAATCTCAAGCTCTTCCGTGCAGTGGGAACCCTGCTGCTCTGTCTCGCGGTGGGCGCCATGCTCCAGTCCTTGATTGACGTCTACAAGGCCAGGAGCCTGCATGGCCGAATCTCCTACGCCGTTCAGGAAACCCTGCCCTTACGCGCCAGGATCCATGAGTTCCGAGACCAGATGGGCCGGTGGCCAACGGCCTCCGACCTCGGCATGGCAGCCACGATACCTTACCCGGATGGAGGACACTACAGCCTTCAGACGCAGGCGCGCATTGTCATCAGGTTTTCGGTACTGCCCGAACTGAAGGACCGCAGCCTGACTTTCACGCCGACGCTGATCCCAAATGAAAACCGCGTCGACTGGCAGTGCAGCGCCGATGCCGGACTGGATAAGCGCTACCTGCCGACGGCGTGCCGCTAGCGGTGTGATCTGCGGGCGAGCGACCTTTCCCCGTCTTTGGTGCCGAGTCCTTGTTGGCAAAGTCCGGGGTGTGAACCCATCAGATTTCCCGTCCCATTCGGAGGTCAGCATTGGATGCCCCAAAAGATTGTCAGCGCTACCGGTGCCGACTGAACCATTGGGCGAGTGTTTTCCATTTGCGGAGCAGCTTGTCGTGCATTTTCCCGAGCAGCAGAAAGACAAGCAGTCCGAAGACAAGAGCGCTCATGACCTGTATTAACAACAAGACCGCTTGATTGCCCGTCATCGGGCTGCCGGTCAGCCGCGCGGCAACAATCGCTAACAGGAAGGCCAGAAAAATGGGGGTAAACATCACGTCCACACCGCCGCGCTTGAATAACTTTTCCGCCACCACGTAACCGAAAAAGATGCCGAGTCCAACGCCCATCGCGACAGGAATCGACCAGTGGAACAAAAGCCGTCCGATGACGCCGTCGAGTGCAGCAAGCGGCAATATGAAGAGGCGTTCCTTGACGAAAAGAATGAGATTTTTGATCAGTGGCATGGCTCCTCCGATAAGGCGCAAATGGCTGCGCGGTTGTGTAGAAGGCGCTGTTCAGCGAGTCGATGCGGTCCCGCGACCAAAAGCGCCACGGCAGGCGTGCTGACCGATGGCGATCCTGAGGAGCCAGATTTTCAGCGGCTCGAAAAACAGCATGAACAGCAGATCGATCAGGTTTAAACGAACCCCGGGGTTCTGTTGGGCTGTGCCCATTTCGGCAGGGACAATTCCCCGGACTTTTTCTCTTCAATAGGGGAGTGCATCACATCACATCAGAAAGTCAATGACAAAGGCCGCAATGATGACGCTGACAAGCGCCATGAAAGGCAGCGCAAACCAGAAAATCTTTCCAATTTCCGCATTGCCCAGGGCTTGCAGCCAGTCATCGCGCATGAACCCGAAAATCACCCCGCGCCCCGTTTGATATTCCAGACTCCAGAACATTCCCGCCAGAATGTAGAGAATGGCGGAAAGGAAAATGTTGGCCAGCCAAGTGACGGGGTACATGCCGGTCTTGATGAGCATGTACAGGTCGTAAGACCAGCTGACCGTGAACATCCAGGCGCAGGCCATTACATAGAGTTCGCGCCAATGCACTCCTCGCCTGAGCGCCCGGTAAACGACACCCATGGCCCAAGGCGCCGTGGCAAAGCAAAAAATGGACATGAAGGCAGCATCGAAATAGTCCCAGGTGGGGTCGCCGGTGTAGGGCGCGATCACCACCATGCCGGTGGCCGACACGGCGAAAGTCACCAGCTTCCAGGGGGTGGCTCTGGCATGTTCACCTGCACGGGATTCACAGAAATCGTAGATTACCGCCTTCAAGTCCTCAAACGCTCCCTAAGCTCGGTGCGTCTTTTTGTTGCCGGGCTTGAGCATCTGCACCGGTGTCTCATCGGCATGTATCTCTGCGTGCTGAAAGACTTGCGCTTTCAAGGCATCCACCAGGGGTTGCAGTCGCACGCCACAGACTCCCACCCACTGCGCCAGGGTCGAGCGTGGAATTTCCACTCCGGCGCGACCAAAGATATGTTCTTGGCGGTACAGCGGCAAGTGGTCGCTGTATTTGGCCACCAACACGCGTGCGTCGAGTTGGGCGGTGCTCAACCTGAGCTGACCTTGAGGCGCTTGGGTTGGCCAGACAAAGTGGCCCTGGTGCAGTCTTCTGGCAGCCAGCCAAAAGCCGATGCCATCGTGTACCAGCACTTTGATGACACGTGCCAAGGCAGAGTCGATGCCTGCGCGCATGTCCAGCGGGTCTGTGGCAAGCCATACGGCGTCGATGCGGATCATGCCAGCACCTCGCGCAGCCATTGGGCGCATTGGCTCGATGCCGCTATGGGCCAGTGGATTTGCATGGGAGTACGGGTGTGTTGGAGTTCGATGCGGATGCCTGCACTTAGGGCTTCTGGAGAGGGCGAAAGTTGAACTGGGATGAAGCCGGCAGTCTTACGTTCAGACGTTGTGGGGGTTGTCCGGTGTGTGGACTGGTCAGCGCTGAGCTCGGATTTCTTGACCCAGCGGCGCAGCATGTTGGCGTTGAGGTTGTGGGCCTGTGCGATGGCAGCCGTGGAGACTCCCGACTTGAGGCAGGCGGCTACGACTTGGCGCTTGAAGTCGTCGCTGTAGCGGGCATGTCGGCGAGCGGGTGCTGTCGATTGAGGGGCTAAGGTTTCAGAGGTTTCTGGGTTTGAAGTGTGCATGGGTCCACCTTTGTTGCAGTGGACTCGATGGTCTTGGAAAAATTAGCAGCGGGCAAGATGACTTTGCCATTCGCTTACGTTCGACTCCGAGATTTCCAGGTGCAGAAAAAAATCTGTAGGGTTTGGTAGGCATTGCGTCAGCAAGCGTCAGGTTCCAATTTTGTGTTGCGCTAAGTTTGCACGCAAATGCTTGTAATTGCCCCGTTCCCCATTCCCTGCCAGCCTCCCGGCGCCCTTCGTGGAGATGCCTTGCCATGAGGAGTCTCAACATCATCGTGGTTGAAGACAACGACGACCTGCGTGAATCCACCCACGACGCACTCAAGGCCTTGGGTCATGCCATGCGGGGCGTCAAAGGTGCCCCGGAGCTTGACATCGCGCTGGCCAACGGGGGTGCTGATTTACTTATTTTGGACATCAACCTCCCAGGTGAAGACGGCCTGTGTGTTGCCCGGCGCATGCGCCAGAGCACCCCAGATATTGGCATCATCATGGTCACTGCCCGTGCCCGCCTGGAAGACAAAATGCAGGGCTACGCCAGCGGTGCCGACATCTATCTCACCAAACCCGTTGCCATGGGCGAGCTGAGCGCGGCCATTCAAGCCGTTGCGCGGCGACTCAACGCCGGCACCCCCAACCCACCGCACGCGCTCACGCTGGACGCCAGCACACTGCAACTCTTTGGCACGCTTGAAACCGTGGGGGTCTCCAAGCGCGAGGCCCAGTTGCTGGAAGCCTTTGCAAAGGCTCCCGAGCACATGCTTGACAACCTGCGCCTCACCGCCTTGTCCAGTGCCAGCAAGGACGATCTGAGCAAAGGCGCGATCGAAGTGCAAATCGTTCGGCTGCGCAAAAAGCTCGAACAAGCCGGCGCCTGCGGCCCCACCTTCAAAGCCATTCGGGGCACCGGCTACCAGCTCTGTGTGCCCCTGGTCCTTCAAAACACCCCAATCCAAAGTCTTCGCCATGCCTAATACCTCAGCGCGCGCCCGCCACCACACCACACTTTTGCTTGCTGCGGCGGTGGCAATGGCCTGTGCCGCGCTCCCAAGCGCTGCCCAAACCCCACCCGACGCCGGGGCGTTGCGCCAACAAATCGAGCGCGACCGAGCCATGCCGCTGCCCAGCGAAATCGCCCCACCAAATCTTGCCACCCCTGCGCCCATGCAGCCCACGGCAGGCCTTGCCATCACGGTCAAGCAGTTTCGCTTTACCGGCAACACCCTGCTCAGCGCGGACCAACTGGCACCGGTGCTAGCGGGCTACCTCAACCGTCCGCTCGATTTCACGCAGCTCGACGCGGCAACGGCTGACATAGCCACCATCTACCGCAGCGCCGGCTGGCTGGTGCGCGTCTTTTTGCCCAAACAAGACGTGACCGACGGCGTGCTCACCATCCACATCGTCGAGGCCGTCTTTGGCGGCACCAGTCTCGACGGCCCGGAGCCACTGCGCCTCAAGCTGGCCCAAGTGCTAGACATTTTCAGCGGGCATCAAGCGACCGGCCAGCCCGTCAACACCCACGCGCTCGACCGTGCCCTGTTGCTGGCCGACGACCTTCCCGGTGTCGCCGTGGCGGGCACCCTGGTGGAGGGCAAAAAGGACGGCGAAACCGGCATCCGGCTCAAACTCTCGGACGAAGTCTTTGCCACGGGTGATGCCCACCTGGACAACATTGGCTCGCGCTCCACCGGGCCAGAGCGCTTAAGCGCCAATGTCTACCTCAACAGCCCGTTGGGTCTGGGCGACCAAGTCACGGCCAATCTGGCCCACACCAAAGGGAGCGACTATGCACGCGCAAGCTTCACCGCGCCGCTGGGCCATGCGGGCTGGCGCGCGGGTGCCAATGCGGGCAAGCTGCGCTACCAAATAGTGGCCCCCGAATTTGCCGCCCTCAATAGCGTGGGCAGCTCCGACAGCCTGGGCCTGGAGGCCAGCTACCCCCTGATTCGCAGCCGCAGCCGCAACCTCTATCTCAACCTGAACTACGACTTCAAGAGCTTTCACAACGAATCCAACGCGGCAGTGCAGTCCGACTATGCCAGCCGCAACCTCAGCCTGGGCCTATCGGGCAACACCTTTGACGCCCTGGGTGGCGGCGGTGCCAACAGTGCCAGCCTGGCCCTGGTGGCAGGCCAAATCGCCTTGGGGCAACTCGATGTCGGCGAAACCCCGGCCCGCGAAGGTGGTTTTGGCAAACTGCGCTATGCCTTAAGCCGCCAGCAGGCCATCACCCGGGAGCTGTCCTTGTACGCCGCGCTCTCCGGTCAGCGCGCCAACACCCCACTCGATTCGTCGGAAAAGCTCTCTTTGGGTGGTGCAAGCGGCGTGCGCGCCTACCCTGCCGGCGAGGGCAGTGGCTCCAGCGGCCAACTCGCCACACTGGAGCTGCGCCAGCGCCTGCCCCAAAGCGTGAATGTGCTGGTGTTTTACGACTGGGGTAATGTGAGCAACAGCGATGGCAGCCCCAGCTACAGCCTGCAAGGCGCAGGACTAGCGCTGCACTGGCAGACCCCCATCGGTGCCAGCCTTAAAGCCACCTGGGCGCAGCGCATGGGCGACAACCCCAACCCCAGCGCCATGGGTACCGACCAAGACGGCACGCTCAACCGCAGCCGCTGGTGGCTCACCGCCAGCCTGCCGTTTTAAGCGTGGGTTAGGTATGAAATCAGCCTCCAGCCCGCATGGAATTTGCGCCAGCAGCTACCTAAACGACAGCATCATTCGCGCCGTCGTATCAAGCCAGCTCATCACCCGGCAGGGGTGGCGCATCCGGGCTGGCGGCAAGCCAGGCGTCAAAACCAGCCAAATTACCGCGCGCCGCACGTTCCTTGAAATAGGCTTCGGTTTTCAAGGCCGAGACCTTTTCGGCAATGGCGGTCACAAAAAACTGGTTCATCGACACTTTTTCCTCTGCCGCCACCAAGCGGGCGTAGGCAAACAGCGACTCCGGCACCCTCAAAGCGTAGTTGGACATCACATTTCCCCTTGGTTTAACTGTTTCAAAAACTCTGCCGGGGTCAGTACCGGCAGTGCAAATTTCTGGGCTGCACCAAAGTCGCCCCCATTAAAAGTCACCAGCGCAGCTGCCCTGCCGTTCAAGGCCGTCTCCAGCACCATTTCGTCCGCTGCGTCACGTAATTGTGGGCGCCAAAGGTAATACAAATGAACCGGTTCAACCTGCAACACCAGTGCGTCCAGAAAAGCGTCCACGCTCTCCATACTTCGTTGACCCTGGGCCAACTGTTCTGGCCGCTTCAACACTGCTTCGTATTCCAAAAACAGGGGAACCGAAGCCAACATGCAGAACTGGTTGGAGCGCAAAGCACCCAACAAAGCAAACGATGCACCGTTGCGGCTACGCGCTGCCGCCACCAGCACATTGGTATCCAACACCACTCGGCTAAGTCTCATATTGCCGATCATATTGCAACTGCGACAACCGCGATGGACAAATTCCGCGCGCTGCCATGTGGCGGCTTAAACAACCAAAAGCCAAGCATCAAATCAGCCTCCAGCGCCCGTCCTGCATGCGTAAGCAGCTACTCAAACAATAGCGTCAGCCCGTCGCCTCGCCCCGCGAAGTCAATCGGGGTCAGAGCCAAATTTCGTTGGGGAGTTTCGCGCTCCGAAGGTGCTTTTGTCCTGAATTTGGATCTGACCCCAATCGCCTTCGCTACATCCCTTGCGCCAGCGAAGCCCCATCCAGTCAACACCGCCGCCTAGGCAAACCGTCAACCGAGCCGCACCATGAACAAGTCTTACCGCCTCATTTACAACGACATCACCCAAACCTGGGTAGCAGCTTCTGAAATCACCAAGGGCCGGGGCAAGCGGGCATCGGGGGCGGTGTTGCTGGCCGGGGCGGGGCTGCTGAGCATGGCGGCATTGGCACCGGTCTATGCCGCACCGCCCAATGCAACTACCCCACCGGCAGCTACCCAGCTCCCCACCGGCGGGCAAGTGGTGGCCGGGCAGGCCAGTATCAACCAGAGTGCGGCCACCCTCAACGTCAACCAGACCAGCAACCGCGCTGCGCTGGACTGGCAGACCTTTAACGTCGGCAAGTCGGCCACCGTCAACTTCAACCAGCCCAGCAGCAACAGCGTTGCCCTCAACCGCGTGGCAGATGCCAACCCCAGCCAAATCTTTGGGCGCATCAACGCCAACGGGCAGGTGTTTCTGAGCAACCCCAACGGCGTGTACTTTGCGCCCGGTGCCAGTGTGGATGTGGGTGGCCTGGTGGCCACCACGCACACAATTGGCCTGAGCGACTTTATGGCCGGTAACGCCAAGTTTGAGCGTGCGGGCAGCACGGCGGGCGTGCTCAATGAGGGCGAACTCAAAGCCGCGCTTGGCGGCTACATTGCGCTGCTGGCCCCCGAGGTGCGCAACCAGGGCATCGTCATCGCCCAGACCGGCACCGTGGCGCTGGCTGCGGGCGAGGCCATTAGCCTGCACATTGAAGGCGGCAACACGCTGGCGGGCATCAGCGTCAGCCCCAGCCTGATCGCCGCGCTGGTGGAAAACAAAACCTTGGTGCTGGCCCCCGGCGGGCTGATAATTTTGTCGGCCCAGGCCGCCAACAAGCTGCAAGGCGGCGTTATTAAGAACAGCGGCACGCTGGATGCCAGCAGCCTGGTCAGCCGGGGTGGGCACATTTTGCTGGATGCCTCTGAGCGCATTGAACACACCGGAGTCATCACCGCCGCAGGCAGCGCCACGCAGGCCGGGGGTCGCGTTGAAATCACCGCGCCGCAGGTCAGCTTGGCCGGCAGTGTGGACGTGAGCGGAGGCACCGGCGGCAGCGTACTGGTCAATGCCGCTGTAAGCCTGGTGGCGAGTGGCGACATTCTGGCACGTGGTCTGACAACGGGCGGCGGGGCGGTGCAACTGACCAGCGCCCAAACGCTGGCCCTGCAAGCTACAGCGCAAGTGGATGTGTCTGGCGCTGGCAAGGGCGGCACCGTGGCGCTGACCGCAGGTAGCAGTTTGCAGCTTGCAGGCAGTCTTAAAGCCACAGGCGACGCCGGTGGTGCCGTCAGCCTGTCTGGCGGTGGCCCGGTAACCCTGACCGATGCCGGTGTGGATGCCTCGGGCGACACCCAAGGCGGAACAATCACCGTGCGCGCTGACAAAACCCTGCGCCCGGCCAGCCAGGCTACATCCGGCCTGCTCGACCCCGCCAACCCGCTCAACGACCCCACCGCCCCGCCCGAAGACCGCCCGCTGGTGGCGCTCACGGGCAACACCACGCTGCGCAGCAATGGGCGCAGCGGTAAGGGCGGCGCAATTGAACTCACGGGTGATGGCCTCGCCATAGCAACAGGCACCACGCTGGATGCCAGTGGTGCAACGGCTGGCGGCACGGTGCGGGTGGCAGGTGACTTTGTCGCCTTGGGCGGCAACATCGGCGCGGATGGTGCCAGCGGTGGCCAAATCACGGTGGTCAGCCAGGGCACCTTGTCGCTGGCCGAAGAGGTGCATGCCAAAGGCCTGGCCGGTGACGGCGGCAGCATCAGCTACAGTGCCGGTGGGCGCATCATCGAAAACGACGGCAGCCACACCGATGCCTCGGGCACGCAAAACGGCGGCGCTATCACCGTTGAAGGCGGTCGCATCTTCAGTTCTGGCCGTTATGCCTCCACGGGGGCCACCGGGCAAGGTGGGCGCATCGACATGACAGCTGTGCAGGACATCAATCTGCTCTCCGGCCATCTTGATGCCTCGGGTCAAACCCAGGGCGGTCTTATTCGCATTGGCGGTGCCTTCCAGGGCGGCAAAACCATCGACGCTGGTGGCGCTGCGCAGGGCACGCCGGAGCATGACCGCTTTGTCAACCGCTGGGGCACTTTGCCCAGCCTGCTCAATGCCCAAAAAACGCTGCTTAACGACAGCAGCACCCTCAACGTTTCTGCCAGCAAGGGCGAAGGCGGCAGCGCCATCGTCTGGAGCGATGCGCAAACCACCATGGTCGGCGCCATCACAGCTACCGGCAGCACGCGCGGCGGTGCGGTAGAAATATCCTCGGCCAACGAGTTGCGCCGCACCGACCTCATGAACGTCAACATCGGCAGTGGTGGCCAGTTGTTGCTCGACCCCAAAAACATCACCATTGGCAACGTCACAACCTCTACAGCCTGGAGCTATGCGGCCATCATGGGGCTGGGTTACAACCCAGTCAGCAAGCTAGAGGCGAGTGACTTTTTCGGCAGTGCCGTGTCGCTCAATGCAGCGGGTGACCGCCTGGCGGTGGGTGCGTACGGCGATGACGGTTTGACCAATGCTGCGGGCAATAGTGGCGCGGTCTACCTGTTCAGCTTCACTGACACCGGCTTCGGCGGCGGCAAACTGCAAGCTACGCTGGGCAAGGGCTACAGCGGCGGGAAAAACATCAACGTGGCGGCGCTGGAAGTCAATGATTCTTTTGGCTATGCCGTGTCGCTCAACGCGGCAGGAGACCGCTTGGCGGTGGGGGCGTACAGAGATGGCGGCAGTGCCAACAGCACAACTGGATCAGGTGCGGCTTACCTGTTCAGCTTTAGCGACACCAGCTTCACTGGCGGCGCCCTGCAAGCCACGCTGGGAAAGGGTTACACCGGCAGCAAGGACGTCAACGTGACAGCGCTGGCGCTGGATGACAATTTCGGCAGTGCCGTGTCGCTCAACGCGGCGGGCGACAAGCTGGCGGTGGGGGCGCACAACGATGACGGTTCGACCAATGCTGTGAGCAATAGTGGCGCGGTCTACCTGTTCAGCTTCAGCGACACCAACTTCACTGGCGGTACCCTGCAAGCCACGCTAGGCAAGGACTACAGCACCGGCAAAAACGTCAATGTGACCGCGCTAGCGGCGAGTGACGAATTCGGCTATGCCGTGTCGCTCAATGCGGCGGGTGACCGCCTGGCGGTGGGTGCTTTCAACGATAACGGCAGTGCCAACAACACAATTGGAGCAGGTGCGGTCTACCTGTACAGCTTCAGCGATACCAGCTTCACTGGCGGTACCCTGCAAGCCACGCTGGGAAAGGGTTACACCACCGGCAAGAATGTTGATGTAACGCCGCTGGAAGCGTATGACAGGTTCGGCACCGCCGTCTCGCTCAACGCGACGGGCGACCGGCTGGCGGTGGGGGCGGTTGGAGACGGCGGTAGCAACAACGCGTCGATCAGAGGTGCGGTCTATCTGTACAGCTTCAGCGACACCAGCTTCACTGGCGGCACCCTGCAAGCAACTCTGGGTGCGGGTTATACCGGCGGTAAAAACGTGGATCTGTCGCAGCTTGTGTTTGCAGATGATTTTTTCGCCAACTCGGTCTCGCTCAACGCAGCGGGCGACCGGCTGGTGGTGGGGGCGTACTCAGATGCCGGTTGGAACAATATTGCGAGCGACAGTGGGGCGGTCTACCTGTTCAGCTTTACCGACACCAGTTTTAGTGGCGGCGCGCTGCAAGCCACCCTGGGCAGGGGTTACAGCGGCATCAAGGACATCAACGTGACAGCCCTGGAGGCGAGTGACCAGTTAGGCAGTGCCGTGTCACTCAACGCGGCCGGCAACCGACTGGCGGTGGGCGCGCCAGGGGATGACGGCAGTGGCAATGCCGTGAGCAACAGCGGCGCGGTGTCGCTGTTTTCATTCACTGACACCAGTTTCAGCGGCGGCACACTGCAAGCTACGTTGGGCAAGGGCTATACCGGCGGCAAGAATGTCGATGTTGCGGCGCTGGAGGCGAGTGATGCGTTTGGTACCTCGGTCTCGCTCAACGCCACAGGCGACCGGCTGGCGGTCGGGGCGGCAGGGGATGCCGGTAGCGGCAATAGCGTGGCAAACAGCGGCGCGGCGTACCTGTTTTCGTTCACCGACACCAGCTTCAGCGGCGGCACGCTACAGGCCACGCTGGGCAACGGCTACAGCGGTGCTAAGGATGTCAACATGACGGCGCTGGAGGCGAGTGATGGTTTTGGCGCCTCGGTTTCGCTCAATGCGGCGGGCGACCGCCTGGCGGTGGGGTCGCCCGGGGACGACGGCAGCAGCAATGGCGTGAGCAATAGCGGCGCGGTGTCGCTGTTTTCGTTCGCCGACACCAACTTCAGCGGCGGCACGCTACAGGCCACGCTGGGCAACGGCTACACCGCCGGTGCCAAGGATGTCAATCTAACGGCGCTGGAGGCGAGTGATGCTTTTGGTACCGCGGTCTCGCTTAACGCCACAGGCAACCGGCTGGCGGTGGGGGCATGGGGGGATTCTGGCCCCTCGAATGCAACAAGCCAAAGCGGCGCTGCGTACCTGCTCAGCTTCACTGACACCAGCTTCAGCGGCGGCACGCTACAGGCCACGCTGGGCAAAGGCTACACCGGGGGCAAGAATGTCGATGTAACGGCGCTGGAGGCGACAGATCGTTTCGGAACCTCACTCTCGCTCAACGCGGCAGGAGACCGATTAGCCGTGGGAGCACCCAAAGAAGACGGCAGTGGTAATTTTTATGCTGACGCAGGGGCGGTCTACCTGTTCAGCTTTAGCGACACCAACTTCACCACCGGCACCCTGCAAGGCACGATGGGCGCAAATTACTCAGGCGGCAAGAACGTTAGTACGTTCCAGCTGGGAAACGGTGACAACTTCGGCAGTGCCGTCTCGCTGAACGCGGCGGGCGACCGGCTGGCGGTGGGTGCAGCCCTCGACAATGGCAGCACCAATAAGTTGTCAGCCAGAGGCGCGGTCCACCTGTTCAGCTTCAGCGACACCAGCTTCACTAGCGGCACGCTACTAGGCTCGATGGGCAAATACCCCAATGGCTACGAGCCCTTGGGCAACGAAGTCAATTTAAACGTACTGGCCGCTCAAGACGCGTTCGGCACGTCGGTCGCGCTCAATGCGGCGGGCGACCGCCTGGCGGTGGGGGCAGACCAGGATGACGCTAGTGACAATGCTACAAGCAACAGCGGTGCGGTCTACCTGTTCAGTTTCACTGACACCAACTATGCCGGCGGCGCCCTGCAGGCCACGCTGGGCAAGGGCTACACCGGTGGCAAAAACGTCAATGTGACGGCGTTAGAGGCAGGGGATCGCTTCGGCTATTCAGTCTCGCTCAATGGGGCAGGCGATCGGTTGGCGGTTGGGGCTTTCCAGGATGGCGGCTCCGGCAATAGCGCAGCCGGCAGTGGTGCTGCGTACCTGTTTTCGTTCAGCGACACCAGCTTCTCTGGCGGCACACAAGAGGCCAGGCTGGGCAAGGGCTACACCGGTACCAAAGACATCAATGTGCCGTTGGA
>JAIPCE010000225.1 GCA_021738345.1 Rhodoferax sp.
GGAGTAACGGTTGCGCATTTCGGTCGGCACGTCGGTGGTTTTGACCAACTTGCCAGTTTTTTCCTTTTCGAGGGGCGACGCAAACTCCATCTGGATCAGCTTGGAGCCGAGGTTGCGACGAATCACCGCCCGCTTGTTGGCGCGCAGCATGGGCTTGTGGACATAAAACTCGTCAGGGTTGACGGCTCCCTGCACCACCGTTTCGCCCAGACCATAACTCGCAGTAATAAAAACCACATCGGCAAAGCCGGACTCGGTGTCGATCGTAAACATCACGCCCGAAGCGCCGAGGTCAGAGCGCACCATCCTTTGCACCCCCGCACTGAGTGCGACATGTTCATGGGCAAAGCCCTTGTGTACCCGATAGCTGATCGCGCGGTCGTTGTAGAGGGACGCAAAAACCTCCTTGATCTTGTGCAACACCAACTCAATGCCCACCACATTGAGGAACGACTCCTGCTGTCCGGCAAAAGAGGCATCGGGCAGATCCTCTGCGGTCGCCGATGAGCGAACCGCGAGCGACACCTCCGCGTTGCCTACGCACAAAACGGCAAAGGCGGCACGAATCGCCTGCTCCAGATCGGCCGGGAACGGTTGCGACTCGACCATGGCCCTGATTTCTGCCCCGACTTGCGCCAAGGCTCTTACATCTTCGGTGTCGAGTGTCAGCAACTTCGCATTGATTTTGTCGGCCAGCCCCTCAAATTTGAGAAATTCGCGAAACGCGTAGGCGGTTGTGGCAAAGCCACCGGGGACTTTGACCCCGGTGGGTAAATGTGAAATCATTTCGCCCAGACTGGCGTTCTTGCCCCCTACCGAGTCGACGTCCGTCATGCGCAATTTCTCAAAAGGAACCACAAGCGCGGTCGGACTAAACAGTGTTGACATGGAAAAGCTCCTGAAGTTAAAACTTTTTCGCAGCTCGGCGGCTGGCGCACGCGTTGTTCTTCCCGAAGTCCACGCCACATCCTTTGCGACAGGGAACTTCGCGAAAATGCGTTAAATTGCACACATTGTAGGGTTCTCAATCATGTCTTACCGCAGCGTTTTTTTTGTTTCAGATGGCACTGGCATCACCGCCGAGACCTTCGGCAACGCGATCCTTGCGCAATTTGAGGTTAAGCCGCGGCATGTGCGTTTGCCGTTCATCGACACAGTAGACAAGGCGCATCAGGTGGTACGCCAAATCAACCATGCCGCCGAGGTGGACGGCAATCGGCCGATTGTTTTCAGTACCTTGGTCAACATGGACATACTCAGGGTCATACAGGACGGCTGCCAAGGGATGCTGCTCGATATGTTTGCGACCTTTGTTCAACCGCTGGAAACCGAATTGCAACTCAAATCCAGCCATCGGATTGGCCGGTTCAGCGATGCAAGCAAGAGCAAGGAATACCAAAGTCGCATTGAAGCCATCAATTTTTCTCTGGAGCACGACGACGGCCAATCGAATCGTGACCTCGCCAATTCTGACGTCATTCTGGTGGGAGTCAGCCGCAGTGGCAAAACCCCGACCTCGCTCTATCTGGCCATGCAATACGGGCTCAAGGCCTCCAATTACCCTTTGATTCCGGAAGATTTCGAGCGTCGCCAATTGCCACCTGCCTTGGTACACCACCGCTCAAAAATGTTCGGACTCAGCATTCAACCCGAGCGCCTGAGTGAAATTCGCAATGAGCGCCGCCCAAACTCGCGCTATGCGTCGCTAGAGAACTGTCGCATGGAGGTCAGTGAAGCTGAAACCATGATGCGTCGGGCCGGTATCCGGTGGCTCTCCACCACCACCAAATCGATTGAAGAAATTGCCACCACCATCCTGCAAGAGCTCCATCCGGAGCGCCTGGCGTATTAGTCGCGGTCAATCAACACGGGGAAACGTGACAACGTGGTCAAGTTCGGCGCGGATGCCTACAGTGTCACCTACCACGTGGCCCTGGTGTTTGAGTACCGAGGCCATCACCCGGTCACCGCTTGCTAGCCGCAGCGTGTAAATGAACTCGGAACCGCGAAAATTGATCTGTTCCAGTTGTGCCCGGATCGGCGAATTTGGGTCGAGTGTGACATCGTCGGCCCGCACCAACATATCGCACTCACCCGAAGCGCTGGCACTCGAGGCGGTCGGCGCGGCCGTGGGACCGAAGGCGCCCAGTGGGGTTGCAAGCCATGGCGCACCATCCCGTTCGAGGTAGCGGGCGCTGGCAAACATGCCGTGCCCAATAAAGCCTGCGACGAAGCGTGACGCGGGTCGATGGTAAATCGTGTAGCCGTCAGCCCACTGGTCGAGCTGCCCCAGCGACATGACACCTACCTGATCGCCCATGGCAAAGGCTTCCTGCTGATCGTGGGTAACCAGCAATGCGGTGGTATGCGCTTCTTTGAGAATACTGCGGACTTCGAGCGCAAGCCGCTCCCGCATTTCGACATCGAGGTTGGAAAAGGGCTCGTCTAACAACAATAAGTGCGGCTTAGGCGCCAGCGCACGCGCCAATGCCACGCGTTGCTGCTGCCCGCCAGACAGCGCATGGGGAAACCGGGTTGCATAAGCCGCCATGCCAACCAGCCCCAGAACTTCCGCAATACGCTGATCCTTTTGCCCCTTGGGAATTTGCCGCAAACCAAAAGCCACGTTGTCCCGCACCGACATGTGCGGGAACAGGGCGTAGTCCTGAAACACCATGCCCACCCGCCGTTGCTCGGCCGCCACATGCACGCGCTGGCTGCTGACCACAGTACCAGCCAGGCGAATTTCACCAGCGCAAACCGTCTCCAGCCCAGCGATGGCGCGCAACAGCGTAGTTTTGCCACACCCCGATGGTCCGGTCAAAACACCGATTTCGCCCGCGCGCAAACCGAGGCTCACCGCCTGCACAGTAGGTTTGGCACTTGCTGCATGACTAACCTCAACACCCATCAAATCTAAAAACATCGGCCAATTGTAGAGTTGCACCGACAAAAGTGCGGTAAGGTTTATGCCATGAAGCTCTTATTGCGTGGGTGTTTGCTGGTCTTGGCAGGGGGTCTGGCGCTGCCGGTCCTGACCCTGTTTGGCTCGTGGCTGCACTGGAGTCCGGAGGTCTGGCAGGTGCTGCTTGCCATGGCAGAAACCGTGCTGCCAGAATATGTCGGCACCAGCCTGCTGCTGTGTCTGCTGGTGAGCATAGGCGTGATCAGTATGGGTACGGTGTCGGCCGCGGCCGTGACCCTATTTGATTTTCCGATGCGAAAGACCCTTGAATGGGCTTTGCTCTTGCCCCTGGCGATGCCAGCCTATGTAGTCGCCTATGCCTATACCGATTTTCTGCAATTCAGCGGTCCGTTGCAAGGATGGATGCGGGCGCAATGGGGTTTGCAGGGAAAGCTATTGCCCGAAGTCCGTAGCGTCTGGGGGGCTGCAGGCGTCTTCACGCTGGCACTCTACCCCTATGTCTATCTGTTGGCGCGCACCGCATTGGCCGACCGCGCCAACCATTTGATGGAGGCCGCGCGCCTGCTCGGCGCGCCCTTGCGTGCGCGCATCTGGCGTGTCGCTTTGCCGCTGGCACGCCCGGCCATCGCGGCAGGCTGCGCACTGGCCCTGATGGAAACTCTGGCAGATTTTGGGGTCTCAAGTTACTTTGGCATTCAAACCTTTACCGCCGGCATCTACAAAGCCTGGATCGTGATGGACAACCGCATCGCCGCTGCCCAGTTGGCGACGGCCCTGCTGCTACTGGTGAGCCTGGTCCTGACGCTGGAATTGCGGGCCGAGTCCAAAATGCGTTTTTCCAGTGGTCGCACCGAACGCCATGGCAAAGACTCGCAGCCGCTGCAATTGCGCGGACCGCGGGCCTGGCTGGCCTGGTTGGCCTGCAGCTTGCCGGTGGCGTTTGGCTTTGTGATTCCGGTCGCCATCATGCTGCGTGCACTGATTAACGCAGACCCGACCGAGCTGCCCTGGGAACGTTTTTTTCAATGGACCCAGACTAGCCTGGGCTTGGGACTGTTGACCGCCGCGCTGGCAGTGGCAACGGCATATTTCCTGGCAGCAGGCGCGCGCATGCGGCCCGGCTGGAGCAGTCAGCTTGCGTTGCGTACGGTGGGTTTGGGGTATGCGGTTCCCGGTGTGGTCATCGTCGTGGGATTGCTGCTACCGCTAGGCTGGATCCAGGGTGTGTTTCCCAACTGGGGGGCGGGCCAGTGGCTCACTGCCACTTCCCTGGGTCTGGTGTGGGCCTACCTGGTGCGCTTTGTGTCAGTGGCTCTGCAGTCGGTACAGAGCGGCTACACCAAAATTTCCCACAGCCTTGATGAGAGCGCCCGCCTGCTCGGAGCCAGCGGCCTTGCCATCGTTCGCGAAGTCCACTGGCCGCAATTGAAAAAACCGATTTATGCGGCGACCCTGCTGGTATTGGTCGATGTCCTGAAGGAACTGCCGGTGACACTGGTGCTCAGACCCTTCAATACCGACACACTCGCTGTCATGGCCTACCAATTGGCGCGCGACGAGCGCCTGGGTGAAGCGGCCTTGCCGTCATTGGCCCTGGTGCTGGCGGGCCTGTTGCCGGTCATACTGCTGAGCCGCACCTTGCGCAGCCGCCCTGCTGTTACCCATGCAAAATAAATAAGTTACAGCCCAATGGCCGCCAGGCCGGCCCTGGCAATCAGCGCATCTTCGCTCGACTTGACACCGCTCACGCCAACCGCACCGATGCATTGACCGTCCTTAATGATGGGCACACCGCCTTCGAGCATGGCCTCAAGCTCTGGTGCGCTCAGGAACGACGACCGCCCGCCGTTGATCATGTCCTCATAGGCCTTGCTCTCGCGGCGCCCCAGTGCGGACGTGCGCGCCTTGGCTGGTGCAATGTGGGACGACAGTGGCGCCGCACCGTCTAGCCGCACAAACCACAACAGATGACCACCGTCATCGACAATTGCGATGCTGACGGCCCACTGATTTTTCTTGGCTTCGGCGATTGCACCATCGCCAATGGCATGAAGGTCCGAAAATTCGAGTACAAATTTGTTTTTCAAAAAGTATCTCCTGTGTTTTTGAAGGATGCAAGCATAACAAGCTTGAAAAAATCTAAAATCGGCCCATATTGATTTCGTCCAACTTCAAGGAGCCAATTCATATGAACGATCGCATCACCACCCTCGACAGCCGGTATGGCTATGCAGTGTCAGGCGAGCAGCGCAACAAGGTGCTACGCAATACCTACTGGCTACTGTCCCTCAGTCTGGTCCCCACGGTGCTGGGTACCTGGGCCGGGTTGGAACTGGGCATTGCCCCGCTGTTCAAGGGATTTCTCGGCGCAATCCTGTTTTTGGCGGTCGCGTTTGGGTTTATTTTTGCCATCCAGAAAACCAAAGATTCGGCAGCCGGCGTGCCCGTGCTATTGGCCTTCACGTTTTTCATGGGCCTCATGATGTCGCCCCTGATTCAGCACACCCTGGGCTTCAAGAATGGCCCTGAGCTGATCATGACCGCATTCGGTGGCACAGCAGGTGTGTTTTTCGTCATGGCCAATCTGGCCAGCGTCATCAAACGCGATCTCGAAGGCATAGGTAAGTGGCTCATGGTGGGAACCATCGTGTTGCTGGTCGGCGGCATTGTCAACATTTTCGTCGGATCGTCCGCCGGCATGATGGCCCTTTCCATGGCTGCCATTGGGATTTTCAGTGCCTGGATGCTCTATGACATCAAGCGTATTGTCGATGGCGGTGAAACCAACTACATCAGCGCCACGCTGGCACTTTATCTGGACATCATCAACGTGTTCCAGAACCTGCTGGCCCTGCTGGGTATCTTTGGCGGCGAGCGCGACTAAGGGATGCGGAAACAGCCAATGTACCGTTTCTGGCGGCACTGACGGGCGCATTGCGTCGTTACCCTTCGTTTATGTGGCTCGTCACACTGCACTCAGGGCGCCTCGCACTGCATCCCGTCAGCACCACCATAAACCGTACCTCAGCTATTTCCGCACCCCTAAACAAACGTCTGCATCCCATAAAGGCCCTTTTCAGGGCCTTTTTTCGGTTCAATTCCAGCGATCAATCGCTCAATACCCGGCAAAATGGGTCGATAAAGAACTACCGAAGTACCGTCCTCATGATTGCACGCACGCTCCTCCTTGCATCCACGCTTTTGGTGGCGGGCTGTGACTTGGCTGAGTTGTTGGCAGACCCCAAAGTCGCACAAAAAATTGCCGACTCCAAGGCCATCGGTAGCGCTTGTCGGCACGGCATGCGCAGTATCGAAGACTGCTATGCGCTCAACGAAAAAGCGTCCAAGGCGGCGGTGTTTGACGGCTGGAAAGAGATGGACCAGTACATGCGTGACAACAAGATCGACGGCATCGAGCCCAAGGGCATCAAACCGCCGCCGCCGTCGCCGGTCGAAGAAATCATTGCCGAGAGCAAACCCAAAGGCAAGGCGGCGGCGCACTAGGTGCTGGGTTCAGACCGGAACGTCTAGCCGATCCAGTCAAAGCTGGCGATGCTTTCGACATGGGCGGTATGGGGAAACATATTGACTGCACCGGCACTGGTGCAGCGGTATCCACCCTGGTGTACCAATACCCCGGCATCGCGCGCCAAGGTGGCCGGGTTGCAGCTCACCACCACAATACGCTGCGGTGGCGCCCAGGCGCGTTCCTGCGCAGTGGCCCGTCCATCCAGGCGGCGCTGGTGGAGTTCTGCCAGCGCTTGCACCAGGGCGTAAGCGCCTTCGCGGGGCGGATCAACCAGCCACTTGTCGGCCGTACCATCCCCTAACAGAATTTCCGGGGTCATGTCGAACAGATTACGCGCCACAAACGTGGTCGCTCCCAGTGGCCTGGTACCGTTCGCCTGGGCCTGCGCCTGGTTGTAGTGGAAATTTTCGCGCGCCCGAGCCACCAAGGACTCGGCACCCTCCACCCCGAGCACCTGTCCAGCCCGGGTGGCCAGGGGCAGCGTAAAGTTTCCCAGGCCGCAAAACCAGTCAATCACGCGTTCCTGCGTCCCCACTGCCAGCAGACCCAGCGCCCGTGCCACCAAGACCCGGTTGATATGCGGATTCACCTGGGTGAAATCGGTGGGGCGAAACGGCACCGTGATGCCATAGTCCGGCAAGGTATAGCCCAAGGGACCGGTCTCGCAGCCTGGTAGTTCGTCGAGTCGGTGCACCGACTCCAGCCCCTTGGGCTGCAACCACCACTGAACACCCTGGTGACGGGCTGCAAATTGGCGCAGCCGTGCCAGATCGGCGCTGTTCAGGGGCTCCAGATGCCGCAGCACCAGGGCCACGATATCATCCGCTTGACCCCGTTGGCCCATGTCACCCATTGCCAACTCGATTTGCGGACAGGCTTCGACCGCATCGAGTGAGCCAATCAGATGGCGCAACGGGACCAGCAAGGCACCGACCTGCGGTGCCAGCACCGGACAGACTTTCATGTCGGTAACAAAGCGGCTTTTGCGCTCATGAAAACCCACCAGTACCGCGCCTTTTTTGCGTACAAAGCGCACCGACAGTCTGGCCCGGTAGCGGTATCCCCAGGCGGGCCCCTCGATCGGCCGCAAAATATGGTCCGCTTTGACTTTGGCGATGTGCCAAAGGTTGTCTTCCAGAACGCGTTGCTTCACCGCAACCTGGGCACTGATGTGCAAATGCTGCATCTTGCAGCCTCCACACGCGCCCTCATGCAAGCCAAAATGGGGGCACTGTGGCCGCACCCGCTGGGCCGACTCCGAGTGAATCTGGGTTAGCGTGCCTTTTTCGAAGCTGCTTTTGGATCGGTGTATCTGTGCACTCACCACCTCAAAGGGCAAGGCACCATCAATGAACACCACTTTGCCGTCGGGCCGGTGGGCAACCCCCTGGGCCTCCAGATCGAGCGACTTGACTTGTAGCCAGTCGCCCGATGGCTGTGCGCCACTCATAGGACCGACTCGCGGGTAAAACCGTTGCGACCGACATGGCGCTTGAGCTTTTGTAATGCGTCATTCTGAACCTGGCGCACACGTTCGCGCGTCAATCCAAGGCGATCACTCAACACATCGAGGGTTTCCGGCTCGCGATCGTGCAAGCCAAACCGCCCCTCCAATACCTCGCGCTCACGCGGCGTCAGGGTCGCAACCCAGCGTTCGAGCAATACTTCGACTTCATGGGCCAGCGTCAACCCCTCAGGGTCAATGGACAATTCATCGGCCAGACTGTCGCCCAGGGTCTGCTCGTCACCCGATCGGTCCAGCGCAGCGTCAAGTGAGCGCGGCGCCTCAGCCATTGCCAGCAAATCCGCCACGTCGTGAGGCTCACGGCCAAGCAAGGCCGCGATATCCTCGACGCGAATGCCCTCGGGGCGTAAGGCCAACAAAGTCGCGTCGTTCTCCAGTGCTCGGCGTGCCTTGAGTATTTGCTGAAGTTCCCGCACCACATTCACCGGCAGACGAACCGCCCGCCCCTGGTACATCAGAGCGCGATCGACAG
>JAIPCE010000226.1 GCA_021738345.1 Rhodoferax sp.
GGCCACCGCTTCTTGCGCCAGTGCCTTGTCAATCAGGGGCAATTTGGCCTCGTCCACATTACCTTGCAGGGTCTTTACCGCCGCCCGTCGCAGTTTTTCGTCAGGCGACAGCAATTGCAGTGCCGCCAGCGCGGATTCGATCTCGCCCCGCATGCGGTTATTGTTCAATATGTCTTCCGCCGTGTCGGTCAGATTGGTGGGCGCACCCGAGACCGGATCAAACGCCTTGCCGTCTCGCACAATGACTGGCTTGCCGGCAACGATCTTGACCTCATCGTCGCCCATCGCCTGGATGAACTCCATCGTCTTTGCATCGGCCTTTGCAACCGACGCCCGCAGCGCCTCGACGCGTGCATCGCCCTCGCCCACTGCCATGCTTGCTGCTTCAGTGGCGGTCAGGGCATAGGCCTGGCTACTGAAGACTGCAAAGACAAAAAATAAGAGGAACCGGTTCAAGTCAAAACCTTTTTAAGGACTAATTGCAGGCATGGGTCAATCTGAAATATCTGCATACCGTTCGGGCTGAGCTTCATACCGTTCAGGCTGAGCTGCATACCGTTCACTGAGCTTCATACCGTTCAGGCTGAGCTTGTCGAAGCCTTTCCGGAATGCAACAAGCACTTCGACAAGCTCAGCGCGAACGGGGTTATCGAATCTCACCAGTGGCTCGGCTGAGGTGCTGAGGTGCTGAGTAGTGAACTTACCAGGGATTCTTGGCAGTGGGACTGGGCGCGCCTAGTCCCGCTGCCGACCCGGTGGTCCAATTACTTCTTGACCGGCTCGTCAGGCTTCTTGTCGTTGCCTTCGATGAAGGGTGACCAGGGCTTGGCCTTGACCGGACCGGGGGTCTTCCAAACCACATTGAACTGACCGTCGGCCTTGACTTCACCAATGAACACCGATTTGTGCAGGTGGTGGTTTTTCTCATCCATCTTGCTCACAATACCGCTCGGAGCCTTGAAGGTCTGGCCGGCCATCGCTGCGATCACCTTGTCCACATCGGTTGACTTGGCTTTTTCGACCGCTTGCTTCCACATATTGATGCCGATGTAGGTAGCTTCCATCGGGTCATTGGTCAGTGCCTTGTCCTTGTGGCCGGCAATGTTCTTGGCCTTGGCGTAGTCGCTCCACTTCTTGATGAACGCGGTGTTGTCTGCATTCTTGATGCTCATGAAGTAGTTCCAGGCGGCCAGGTGACCAACCAATGGCTTGGTATCGACACCGCGCAACTCTTCTTCACCCACGCTGAACGCCACCACGGGTACGTCCTTGGCCTTGAGGCCAGCGTTGCCCAGCTCTTTGTAGAACGGCACATTGGAGTCGCCATTGATGGTCGACACCACGGCGGTCTTGCCGCCAGCCGCGAACTTCTTCACGTCGGCCACAATGGTCTGGTAATCGGAGTGGCCAAACGGGGTGTACTTCTCATCAATATCGGTGTCTTTCACGCCTTTGCTCTTGAGGTAGGCGCGCAAAATCTTGTTCGTGGTGCGCGGGTACACATAGTCGGTGCCCAACAGCACCCAGCGCTTGGCACCGCCGCCGTCCTTGCTCATGAGGTAGTCCACTGCAGGAATGGCCTGTTGATTGGGGGCTGCACCGGTGTAAAACACGTTCTTGGACAGCTCTTCGCCCTCATACTGCACCGGGTAGAACAGCAAGCCATTGAGCTCCTCCACCACCGGCAATACCGACTTGCGCGACACCGAAGTCCAGCAACCAAAGATGACCGAGACCTTGTCCTGGGTCAGCAACTGCTTGGTCTTTTCTGCGAACAGGGGCCAGTTGGAAGCGGGATCGACCACCACCGGCTCAAGTTGCTTGCCTAGCACACCGCCCTTGGCATTGATCTCGTCAATGGCCATCAGCACAGTGTCCTTCAATACGGTTTCCGAGATGGCCATGGTTCCAGACAGGCTGTGCAGGACACCCACCTTGATAGTGTCTGCCGCCATCGCTTGCGTGGCGAAAGTCAGCGCGCCTGTAGCGATCGCTGCAGCGACGGCAATAGCCTTGAGTGGTCCTCGACGATTCATCATGATTCTCCAGAAAGTTAAGCGGGTTGGGCAGTTCGAATTCAAACGGCTAATGACCTTTACGCAAACACCGTGCCAAATGTTCGGGGAACGACGACATCGGGTTGCGCTCTACTCTCGCAAGGAACCTGGTTTTGCCAGTCTGGGGCAAGTTTTTGCCGCCCTGCCGCACGATATTGGGCATTAATATTGCTTGCATTCAGTGCGTGCACCAAGACAGAAACCTGGAAGAGCCCTATGGAACTGACCCCCCGAGAAAAAGACAAACTACTGCTGTTTACCGCGGCACTGCTTGCCGAGCGTCGCAAGGCGCGAGGCCTGAAACTGAATTACCCGGAGGCCATCGCCCTTATCAGTGCCGCGGTGATGGAAGGCGCACGGGATGGCAAAACCGTGGCGCAGCTCATGAGCGAAGGGCGCACTGTTTTGGCGCGCGCTGATGTGATGGAGGGCATCCCCGAAATGATCCCCGACATACAGGTTGAAGCGACTTTCCCCGATGGCACCAAATTGGTCACTGTGCACCAGCCCATTGTTTAGCCTGATATTTAGCCCATTGGAGAGCCCCATGATTCCTGGAGAAATTTTGACTGACGGCCCCGACCACCCGCTGAACCTGGGGCGTCGAACCTGTACCTTGGTGGTGCAAAACACCGCAGATCGGCCAATACAGGTAGGCTCGCACTACCATTTTGCCGAGACCAATGGTGCCCTGGGCTTCGACCGGGCCGCTGCACAAGGCATGCGCCTCAACATTGCCTCAGGTTCTGCGGTGCGCTTTGAACCTGGACAGCAACGCACCGTCGAGCTGGTGGACTATGCCGGTCTGCGCCTGGTGTTTGGTTTTCGCGCAAAGACTCAAGGCCCCGCTGATTCGGGCACGCAGGAGCAAACATAATGGCAAGCATCGGGCGCCGCGCCTACGCGGAAATTTTTGGACCCACCACCGGCGACCGGGTTCGCCTGGCTGACACCGGCCTGTTGATTGAAGTGGAACACGATTTCACCCTGACAGCCGGCAGTTACGGCGAAGAAGTGAAGTTTGGCGGCGGTAAAACCATACGTGACGGAATGGCGCAGTCACAGCGCACCCGGGATGGCAATGGCCAAGGCCCGCAAGCGGGCGGCGCGGTCGACTGCGTCATGACCAATGCCCTGATTCTTGACCACTGGGGCATTGTCAAGGCCGACATTGGCCTCAAGGGCGGGCGCATTGTGGCCATTGGCAAGGCCGGCAACCCCGATACCCAAGCCGGTGTCGACATTGTCATCGGGCCGGGCACCGAGGTGATCAGTTGCGAGGGCACTATCGTCACCGCGGGTGGCATCGACTGCCATATTCATTTCATCTGCCCGCAGCAGATTGAAGAGGCGCTGGCCAGCGGCGTCACCACCATGCTCGGGGGCGGCACCGGACCAGCCACCGGTACTTTTGCGACGACCTGTACGCCCGGCCCCTGGAACATCGAGCGCATGCTGCAGGCCGCAGATGCCTTTCCCATGAACCTGGGCTTCATGGGTAAAGGCAATGCATCGCTGCCCGATGCGCTGCATGAACAGGTGCTCGCCGGGGCCATCGGCTTGAAGCTGCACGAAGACTGGGGCACCACACCGGCAGCCATCAGCAACTGCCTGGACGTGGCCGAGGCCAGTGATGTGCAGGTAGCCATCCACTCCGATACCCTGAACGAATCTGGTTTTGTCGAGAACACCATTGCTGCAACCAAGGGACGCGGCTTGTGCGCCTTCCATGCCGAGGGCGCTGGCGGTGGCCATGCTCCCGACATTCTCAAAGTGGTGGGCCAGGCCAATTTTTTGCCCAGCTCCACCAACCCCACCATGCCCTACACCGTCAACACCCTCGACGAGCATGTGGACATGCTCATGGTGTGCCACCACCTGGACGCGGGCATTGCCGAAGACCTGGCGTTTGCCGAGAGCCGCATTCGCAAGGAAACCATAGCGGCCGAAGACGTGTTGCACGATCTGGGTGCCATCAGCATGATGAGCAGTGACAGCCAGGCCATGGGTCGGGTGGGTGAAGTCATTGTCCGCACCTGGCAAACCGCGCACAAGATGAAAACCCAGCGCGGCTGGTTGGCCCCCGATCCACTCGATCCAGGCATCTCCAAATACACCACCACGCAGGCGCAGCAGCGCAACGACAACTTTCGCGCCAAACGCTATGTCGCCAAATACACCATCAACCCGGCGATTGCCCACGGCATCAGCCACGAGGTGGGCAGCATCGAAGTCGGCAAGTGGGCCGATCTGGTGGTCTGGAAACCGGCATTTTTTGGCGTCAAACCGGCGCTTATCCTCAAAGGAGGCTTCATCGCCCTGGCCGCCATGGGCGACCCCAATGCCAGCATACCCACACCGCAGCCGGTGCACTACCGGCCCATGTTTGGCGCCTATGGCGGTGCGCTGGCACGGGGTTCGCTTACCTTTGTGTCGCAAGTGGGCCTGAGCGCCGGCATCAAGGAGCGTTTTGGTTTGGCCAAAAATGTGAGCGCGGTGCGAAACATCCGTGGCGTGCGCAAACAGCACATGGTGCACAACCGGTATTTGCCGACCATGGAAATTGATGCGCAAACCTATACGGTGCGGGCCGATGGGCAACTGCTGACCTGCGAGCCCGCAGTCAGTTTGCCGCTGGCGCAGCGCTACTTCTTGTTTTAATTCGCACACCGCTTTCTCCATGTTGACCGTCAATAAATTGATACCCAGGGCGCAAGGGTTGGCCCCGGCTTTGCTCAGGCGCGCATCAACCGTCGTGCTGGACTGGGATGTGCGCCAGAAAAGCCGCTTTGAAATCACCGACTCGACGGGACGCCAAGTGGGAGTGTTTTTACCGCGCGGCACCGTGGTACGGGACAAAGACGTGCTGGTGGCAGAAGATGGCTCTCTGATTCAGGTACAGGCGGCGCCGCAGGCTGTGCTCAAAATCACCCATTGCCCAGCGCATGGCTCGCCGTTTGATCTGATTCGCGCCGCCTACCACCTGGGCAACCGCCATGTCCCCATCGCCCTGCAACCAGACCATCTCATGATTGAGCCCGACCACGTGCTGGCTGACATGCTGCGCTCCATGCACCTGATCGTGGATGCGGTCGAGGCAGCGTTTGAGCCAGAAAACGGTGCCTATGCAACGGGTGGCCATAGCCATGGCGGACTTGGCCATGCGCATGACCACGACCACGACCACAAGCATTAGGCCTCCATCGCATGCAGGACAGCAGTTTGCTCCAGCTCCTCTGGCTGGCCTCGCCGGCCTTGCCGATTGGTGGATTCTCATATTCCGAGGGTCTGGAGGCGGCGGTCGACACGGGCTCGGCGGCGACCGAAGCAACTGCCCGCGCCTGGCTGGTCGACCAACTGCACCTGATCCTGGCGCGCTCCGAACTGCCCGTAGTGGCCCAAGCCGTAGTGGCCTGGCGCGAGTGCGACGCTAGCCGCATCCGGGAACTCAACGCCTGGGTACTGCAAACCCGAGAAAGCAGTGAATTGCGAGCGCAGGCCGAGCAAATGGGCAAAAGCCTGCTGGAATGGCTGCGCAACCACACCACCGCGACAACCCAACAAATCGAGTCACTGGCTGCGCAAACACCGACCTACCCGGTGGCCTTTGCGCTAGCGGCCAGCGCCACGCAGGCACCGGTGCGCGATTGCCTCTTGGCCTTCGCCTTCGGCTGGGCAGAAAACATGACCCAGGCCGCGATCAAATCGGTACCCTTGGGCCAAAGCGTGGGGCAACGCATTTTGTCCGCGCTGGCCGCTGAGATCCCGCAGGCAGTCGACCACGCATTGACGCTGACCGACACCACGCGCCAGGCCTTTGCACCCATGCTGGCCATACTGAGCGGCCAGCATGAAATGCAATACTCACGCCTATTTCGCTCCTGAAGCCCTGCACCTGTTGTGCTACTTCATCCCTACCCTTCACCACCCGACTCAAAGCACCTCCCATGACCGCACTGCACCACATCCCCCACCGCACAAAAAAGCTGCCGCCCCTGCGCGTGGGCATTGGCGGGCCGGTAGGTTCCGGCAAAACCACCTTGCTCGAAATGCTGTGCAAAGCCATGCGCGAGCGCTACGACCTAGTGGCCATCACCAACGACATCTACACCAAGGAAGACCAGCGTTTGCTGACCGTCAGTGGTGCCTTGCCAGCCGAGCGCATCATGGGCGTCGAGACTGGCGGCTGCCCACACACCGCCATCCGCGAAGATGCCTCGATCAACCTCGAAGCCATTGACCGCATGTTGATCGAATTTCCCGATGCCGACATCGTGTTCATCGAGTCAGGCGGCGACAACCTGGCCGCCACCTTTAGCCCCGAACTCTCAGACCTCACGATTTATGTCATCGATGTGGCCGCCGGTGAAAAAATCCCACGCAAAGGCGGCCCCGGGATCACCAAGAGCGATTTGTTTGTCATCAACAAAACCGATCTCGCACCCTATGTGGGCGCCAATCTGGAGGTCATGGCAGCCGACACCACCCGCATGCGCAGCACGCCACAAGGCTTGCGCCCGTTCGTCATGACCAACCTCAAAACCCTGTCTGGGGTCGATGCAGTGGTTTCGTTTATTGAAACCAAGGGCATGTTGACAGGCACCTGACCCGCCGTCAATTCGCTGCCATTGCCTTGAAAACCGCAATCCAGGCAATTGGGTGTGATTTCTCGATTTTGAAGAAACTGCTCTTGGTTAATGCTATTATTTTCGTGACTACTCAGGTCTTGGTGAAATTCAATGACCCCGTTCGCACTGAGCTTGTCGAAGTGCTTGATGCAGATAGGCAAGGCTTCGACAAGCTCAGCCCGAACGGCGTGAAGTTCTGAGTAACAACTTATTTTCATAATGTGACGACTGGCAAAACCCACTGTCGGCGCAAACTTGTGAATCTCGGAGCAGTGGCAGACCCCATCAGATGGCGACTTTCGACGAAGACTATTCGGCTTGCTCCGCTTTGGTGGTGGAGGGCAACCCCACCGCGCGTTCGCTGCTGATTACCCAATTGCGCGACTTTGGCGTCGGCAATGTCGTGGGGGCCTCGCGCGCCACCGACGCACGTCGGCACCTGGAATACCGCACCTTCGACTTTGTGCTGTGCGAGCTGCACTTTGACGATGACACCACCTCCGGTCAAGACCTGCTCGATGACTTGCGGCGCAACCAGCTGCTGCCTTTTTCCACGGTTTTCATCATGATCACCGGGGAGGCCACCTATGCCAAAGTGGCAGAGGCCGCAGAGTCCGCACTCGACGGGTATTTGCTCAAGCCCCACAAGGCCGCGCACCTGGGAGACCGCCTGCGCCAGGCGCGGGTCCGCAAGAAGTCGCTGCAGGACATCTTTACCGCGATCGAACGTGAAGAATTGGACCGTGCCGCCCGACTGTGTGCCGAGCGATTCCGGTCCCGAGACAAATTCTGGCTCTATGCTGCGCGGGTGGGCGCAGAACTTATGCTGCGCACCGGGCGATTCTCCGACGCCCAGACCCTGTACCAATCGGTAGATGACACCAAATCGCTGCCCTGGGCCAAGCTAGGCGTGGCCCGTTCCCAGCTCGATGCCGGGTTTGCCAACCAGGCCATCAGCACCCTCGAAAACATCATCAGCGCCGACTCCGCTTATGCAGATGCCCATGACCTTCTGGCGCGTGCCCAGTTTGAGCAGGGTCGCTATGACCAGGCTTTGGAGACCTACAAAGTCGCCGCCACGCTGACGCCCGCATCGATCAGCCGCATGCAAAACCTGGCTATGCTGACCTACCATGTCGGCGAGCGCCCGGACGCAGAAAAACTGCTGGATCGCGCCGTGCGCATGGGGGTCGAATCCAAGATGTTCGACTGCCAGGTGTTAGTCATGCTAGCTTTGCTTCGCCTGGAACTTGGCGACCGCAAAGGCTTGCAGCGTTGCCAGGATGACTTTGCCCGCATCCTCGACAAAAACCCTGACAATCCGCGCAAACTTCGCCTGGCTGACATCGTTGCCACCCTCACGCTCATACAGCAAAACCAATTTGCCCTTGCCGTTGATGCAGTCAGTGCCCGCGCTGGCGCTGTCATCACGCCGGCCTTCGACTTTGAGTCAGCGGGGAATCTGCTCGCGCTGATGTCGATGCTCGCCAGCAAGGCAATCCAGGTGAACGAGATCGATGCGGTGGTCGAGACACTGGGCATGCGCTTTTGCAGCAACCGCGCTGCAACCGAGTTACTGCTGACTGGCGCGCGGGTTTACCCACCGTATATGGAACGTATGAAAAGTTGCCAGGCCAAGGTGCTTGACTTTGCCGAGACCGCCATGGCCCTCAGCCTAGCAGGCGACCCCACT
>JAIPCE010000227.1 GCA_021738345.1 Rhodoferax sp.
GACAGCCAAATTGCGTGACCTGCAGGCCACCGGTGTGTCGGCACAAACGGTTGCCATCGGCAACAAGGGGCTGGGGTTTATGGGCCGCATCGGTGCCAAGGTAGTGTCCCATGCCACCCATCTAGGGGACACACCACACCTGGAAAAGCTCATTGGCCCGGTCAAGGTCCTGCTAGATGCCTACGCCAAGGGTGAGGTCAACGCGGTGTACCTGTGTTACACCAAGTTCATCAACACCATGAAGCAAGAGGCGGTGGTACAACAACTGCTGCCACTGTCTGCGGTTGCTTTGCAGGCCGAGGCCAATGCGAGCGGACGGCGACACGAGTGGGATTACATCTATGAGCCGGATGCCCAGTCGGTCATCGATGAAACGCTGACTCGGTATGTGGAAGCCCTGGTGTACCAGTCGGTCGCCGAAAACATGGCCTCGGAGCAGTCTGCACGCATGGTCGCCATGAAAGCTGCCACCGACAACGCAGGTAGCGTTATAGGCGAGTTGAAGCTGGTCTACAACAAGACCCGCCAGGCAGCAATTACCAAAGAATTGTCCGAAATTGTGGCGGGTGCGGCAGCGGTGTAAACCGGCGCAAGCGTTTGATCCGGCAACGTAATAGTTAAAGATTTTAATTTTTGGAGCGAAAAATGGCTCAAGCTAACTCCCAAGTTCAGGGAAAAATTGTTCAGTGTATTGGCGCGGTGGTGGACGTCGAGTTTCCCCGCGACAAGATGCCTGGCATCTATGACGCACTGAAAATGGAGGGCTCTACCCTGACGCTGGAAGTGCAGCAGCAGCTGGGTGACGGCATCGTGCGCACCATTGCGCTCGGCACTTCTGACGGTCTGCGTCGCGGCATGATGGTCAGCAACACCGAAAAACCCATCATGGTGCCCGTGGGCCAAGCCACGCTGGGCCGCATCATGGACGTGCTCGGTGCACCCATCGACGAGCGTGGCCCGGTGAATTCCGAAAAGACCATGTCTATCCACCGCAAGGCACCGACCTATGACGAGCTGAGCCCGTCACAGGAGTTGCTTGAAACGGGCATCAAGGTGATTGACCTAGTATGCCCCTTTGCCAAAGGCGGCAAGGTCGGCCTGTTTGGCGGTGCTGGCGTGGGCAAGACAGTGAACATGATGGAACTGATCAACAACATCGCCAAGGCGCACAGCGGTTTGTCCGTGTTTGCCGGTGTGGGCGAGCGTACCCGCGAGGGCAACGACTTCTACCACGAGATGGCCGACTCTGGCGTGGTGAACCTGGAAGACCTCCCCAAGTCCAAAGTGTCTATGGTCTACGGTCAGATGAATGAGCCACCGGGCAACCGCCTGCGCGTGGCCCTGACCGGGCTGACCATTGCCGAGTCGTTCCGTGACGAAGGCAAAGATGTGCTGTTCTTTGTCGACAACATTTACCGTTTCACGCTGGCCGGTACCGAAGTGTCCGCTCTGTTGGGACGCATGCCATCTGCCGTGGGGTACCAGCCTACGCTGGCCGAGGAAATGGGTCGCCTGCAAGAGCGCATTACCTCCACCAAGGTCGGCTCCATCACCTCGATTCAAGCGGTTTACGTGCCTGCCGACGACTTGACCGACCCGTCTCCCGCGACCACATTCGCCCACCTGGATTCCACCGTGGTACTGTCGCGTGACATTGCCTCGCTGGGTATTTACCCGGCCGTGGACCCGCTCGACTCGACTAGTCGCCAGCTTGATCCACTGGTGGTCGGCGAAGACCACTACGAGACCGCACGTGCAGTGCAGGGCACTCTGCAGCGCTATAAAGAATTGCGCGACATCATTGCGATTTTGGGCATGGACGAATTGGCACCGGAAGACAAGCTCACGGTCGCTCGGGCCCGTAAGATTCAGCGTTTCCTGAGCCAGCCGTTCCACGTGGCAGAAGTGTTTACCGGCTCCCCGGGCAAGTACGTGACCCTGGCCGAGACCATTCGCGGCTTCAAGATGATTGTTGCGGGCGAGTGCGACCATCTGCCGGAGCAGGCCTTCTACATGGTGGGCACCATCGACGAAGCCTTCGAAAAGGCCAAGAAAGTCGCTTAATCCACCGTTCCAACAGGAAAACGCATGAATACCATTCACGTTGATGTCGTTAGCGCCGAAGAGTCCATCTTCTCGGGCGAGGCCCGCTTTGTCGCATTGCCAGGCGAAGCCGGTGAACTGGGTATCTTTCCGCGCCACACCCCGCTGATCACCCGCATCAAGCCCGGCTCGGTGCGCATCGAGAACGCCGACGGAAGCGAAGAGTTTGTATTCGTGGCGGGCGGCATTCTGGAGGTGCAACCGCATTGCGTGACGGTGCTGTCTGACACCGCCATTCGCGGCAAGGACCTGGACGACGAAAAGGCCAACCTCGCCAAGGCAGCCGCCGAAGAGGCCATCAAAAATGCCAAGAGCGACATTGATCTGGCCAAGGCCCAGTCCGAACTCGCCGTCATGGCAGCCCAGATCGCGGCGCTGCGCAAATACCGGCAAAAGAAGTAAGCGCCTGCCTGCGCTTCCTGTGAATGACCGCCGCAAGGCGGTTTTCTTTTTTTGTTCGCCCCCAGTTGTATATTCTCCACTTATGGCCAAAACACCCCAGCAAGTTGCCGCACTTGGCGGCACCCCGGATGACGTGGAATGTGCGTTTTATGAAGCCCTGCAGGCGGCGGACCTGGACCGTCTGATGGCCTGTTGGGCGGACGAGGACGATATTGTTTGCATTCATCCGGGTGGCATGCGCGTGGTCGGTGTCGGTGCCATCCGCGCTGCGTTTGACCATATATTTGCCCATTCAGGCTCGCTAAGGGTCAAGCCCGAGGCCATACGGCGCGTCGAAGCCATGGGCAGCGCTGTGCACAGTGTGGTTGAACGTATTGAGGTGCTGACCCCCGAGGGTCCGGTTTACGCACACCTTCTGGCAAGCAATGTGTACCATAAAACCGCACAAGGCTGGCGTCTGGTGCTCCACCACGCAAGTCCCGGAAGTCAAGGCGATGCGCAGGAAGTGGTGCAGGCGCCGCAGGTGCTGCACTAAGGGCGGAAATAGAAGATGGTCCGTTTTATGGTGCTGGCGGCTGCCACATGAACTACCGCGCACCATCGTGGCTGCCCGGCGGGCATTTCCAGACGATCTGGCCCGCTCTTTACGCGCGCCGGAACCTAATCCCGCATCCGCCGTACCGGCGTGAGCGCTGGGCCACGCCCGACGCTGACTTTGTCGACGTCGATTGGGTAGACGGCCCGCAAAACAAGGCGCTGATGGTGATGTTTCATGGCCTGGAAGGATCTTCTGGCAGCCACTATGCCAGGGCATTTGCCGCATTTGCCGGCGCGAACGCCTTGTCGTTCGCGGTGGCTCACTTCAGAGGCTGCAGCGGCGAATTGAATCTGGCGCCGCGGGCCTACCATTCAGGCGATCATGAGGAAATTGGCTGGATTCTTGCGCGCTTCAAAAAGCAGCACCGAGGCCCCATTGTTGCAATCGGTGTTTCACTGGGCGGCAATGCGCTGCTGCGCTGGGCGCAAGAGGCAGGCACACAGGCAGTACAAGACGTCGCGGCTATTGCTGCGGTAAGCGCCCCGATTGATCTGGCCGCCGGGGGTAACGCGATGGGACGTGGCTTCAATCGCCTGGTCTACAACCGCATGTTTCTCAACACCATGGTGCCCAAGGCCTTGCGCAAGCTGGATCAGTATCCGGGTCTGTTTGACAAAGCTACCTTATTGCAAGCTCGAGACCTGCATGCATTTGACAATGTTTTTACCGCGCCCCTGCATGGATTTCGCAACACTGAAGACTATTGGAGCCGTGCCTCAGCCAAACCCCGACTCAAGGACATTGCGTTACCCGCGCTGGTGCTCAACGCCCGCAATGACCCGTTTGTTCCCGCATGGTCCCTACCATCACGCCGCGAAGCAGGACCGCAAGTGACACTCTGGCAGCCCGCCGCTGGCGGACATGTCGGGTTTGCGCAGGGAGGTCCGCCGGGTCATGTGCGCATGCTGCCCGAGACGGTGGGTCCCTGGTTGCTGCAATTCACGAACATAACGAGGAGCTTTCGCCATGGATGAGATGGTTCAGCAGGCAATGGCGAAGTGGCCCAATGTGCCGCATTGCTACGGTTGGCTGGGGCTTGACATGCGGGGGCATTGGTACCTGCGCGACGATGGAGCGCAGGCTGCCGGTGCCTTCGCGAGTCGCTTGCCAGGCGCCAAAGGCTCGCTGTTGCAGCATGACAAACTGATTTCCTTCATCCAGCGCAACTATGCGCACGACGACCACGGTCAATGGTATTTTCAGAATGGTCCGCAGCGGGTGTATGTCGAGCTGGAAGTAACGCCCTGGGTATGGCGGATTGCAGAAAGTTTGAGCGTCGTGTCACAGACCGGCATCACCACCCACGCGACTCGGTGCATGTCGGATGAGCGCGGTTGGGTCTATCTCGAAACACCGCTGGGCCTGGGCTTGGTTCACACTTTCGATGTCGAGACCGTTGCCGAGGCCCTCGATTCTGGGCACTGGCATATCGAACGTCTTCACCATAGCGAACTCCCCCTGCGCTATGGCTATGTGTGCAGCCCAGCGACTGCGCAAAAAAAAGCCAGCGCTTCGGGCGCTGGCTAGATCAATCAATCGATCCGCTTATTTGGCCGGCTGAGCCGCTGCGGGCTTGGGTGGCTCGGTGAATTTGGCTCCGGCAGCATTGCCCATATAAGCAACCGCACGCGCGATCTCAAAGTCGTCAAACTCTCCGCCACCTTGTGCACCCATGGCGTTCTTGCCTTTGAGTGCGGAAGTCACCAGGGTCTCAAACCCGGTTTTGAGACGACGAGCCCAGGCGGCGGTATCACCTAACTTGGGAGCCCCGACCAAGCCTGCTGCGTGGCAGTTGGTGCATTGTGCCTTGTACACCTGCTCGCCGCTGCGGGCCTCACGGTTGGCATTGCGAATCTCCACCATGCCGACCTTTTGAATCCGCTGCATCACGGCCATTTCAAGATCGACCGCACCGGCGGCTGGCTTATTCTGGGTCGTGACCGAATACACCAGGCCGATGATCACAAAGATCGGAACAACAAAGGCAAACGACGCAAACAATAGCAATTGCTTGGGGTTTTTGATCGGACCCGTATGGTCTTCTTCGTGCACGGGCGCAGTGCTGTTGTTGCTCATAATGTCCTCGAAAAGTCAGGGGCTGGCAAACTAGCGGCCGATTATAGCGGCGCCCGTCCCTGGTGGACGTTGGAGCCACCTCCCTATTTCCCTCAGCAAGATGAACGACACAATCGCTTTGAATCGCACCCCACATCAACCGTGATGTGAGCCCCGATGTGCCCAGGCGGTGGTGTGCCGTTCAATGACGCTGAACAGTTCATACATCACCATGGCCATGACTCCGACCACCACCAGACCAGCAAAGGCCAGCCCCATCTGCATGGCCGAACCGGCCGAGATCAGTAAATAGCCAATCCCCTCATTGGCGGCAGTCATTTCGGATACGGTAGTACCGACAAACGCCAGGGTGATTGCGACTTTGAGCGAGCCGTAGAAGTAAGGCATGGAGCGGGGCAAGCCGACCTTGATCAACACGTCCCAGCGCTTGGCACCCAGCACCCGCAGCACATCTTCCAGCTCAGGTTCGAGCGTTGCCAGGCCGGTAGCGATATTCACCATGATGGGAAAGAAGCTGATCAGAAACGCGGTGAGTATTGCCGGACCCGCGCCAATTCCGAACCACACCACCAGAATCGGCACAAAGGCGGCTTTCGGCAGCGCATTGAAGGCTGTCATGAGCGGATACACGGCGGCATAGGCCAAACGGGAGCTTCCAATGACAAACCCCAGCAACACCCCCACCACAATCGCCAGGCCAAAACCCGCCATCGTGACCCAGAAAGTACGCCAAGCATGCCCGGCGATGATTCCCTTGTATTCCAGAAACTGGCTCCATATCCGGTAAGGACTCGGAAAAATGAACTCTGAGACGTCAAACGCTGAACAGATGATCTGCCACATCACAATAAAGACGAACAGCAATATCCAGGGCGACCACAATTCCACTTGTCTTTTATTCACGCTTGCACCTTAATTGTCAATTGCTATTGTGCTGGCGCACCAACATGTCGCAATGCACCGATGTGGCCACGTAAATCATGCACCAAATCGGTGAATTCTTTGCTATAGGTCATTTCCAGGTCACGCGGCCGTGCCAAATCGATATCGCGTTTGACCACGAACCTCCCCGGACTCTTGCTCATTACGTAGACCGTGTCGGCCAAAAAGACCGACTCGCGCAGATCGTGGGTGACCAGGATGACGTTAAACTGCTGTTCGGTCCAGAGGTCGCGCAAAATGCACCACAATTCTTCGCGCGTGAAGGCATCCAGCGCACCAAACGGTTCATCGAGCAACAGCATCTGCGGCTCGTGGATCAAGGCGCGACAGATGCTGGCCCGCTGCTGCATGCCGCCTGAGAGCTGCCAGGGAAATTTGTCCTCGTAACCGCCCAAGCCCACTTTTTGCAGCAGGCGCCTGGCCCGTTCTACGTACTCGGCCCGCCGAGCTTTGAAATTGCTGCGAAACGGCTCCACGATCTCCAGCGGCAATAGAACATTGTCCACGGTGGTGCGCCATGGCAGCAGCGAGGGCGCCTGAAACGCCATCCCGGTAATTTTGACGGGACCGGTCACGGGCTTGCCGTCGATCCGGATTTTGCCCATGGACGGCATCCGAAGGCCCGTGGCGAGCTTCATGAAAGTTGACTTGCCGCAACCCGAGGGTCCCACAATTGCGATGAACTCACCTTTTTTTACCTTGAGATCGATCGCCTCGACGGCAAAGTGGTTCTCTTTGAGCAAGGCCTCGTTATAGGCAAGCCAAACGTCCTGAAAGTCAACAAACCAGGGCACCTGGTCCGACAAGGTTTTGTCCATAAGGCGCGTCCTGGGTTAGGTGCATTGTCCCGACAGGGCCGTGCCTATTTTTTGGGCAAAATCGCCAGCTCAGCCTGGGTTGGCAGGAACGCGCCATTCCATACGGCATCGGGGTTGACACGGGTCTTGGTATTGAAGGCATCCGACACCTGGCTTGCCATCAGTGCGAGGCGCCCCGGGTTGATCTGACCAAAGCCCTCGGCACGCGCGTTGGGGCTGTTAATGACGGTGTCGATGGCCAGCTTCAGTCGCCTGGTTTCTAGCTCCGCATTGATAATTCCATCACGCGCCTTGACGTCAGCAATGGCTGCGGTGGGGTTGCTGATAACCTCTTTTGCACCTTTGGCAAATGCGCTCAAGAACGTCTTGATGGCGCCAGGGTTTTCCTTGATCAGCTTGGGTGAGACGATGATGGCGTTGCCATACAGCTTGACACCGAAATTGGGATAGGGCATGACAACCACATCGTCCGCCTTGATTCCCCGGGCCTCCAAGTTGAGCAGCGAAGTGAAAGTAAACCCAGTGATCGCGTCGACATCACCGCGCACCAGCATGGTCTCACGCAGGGGCGGGTCCATGGCAGTCCACTGCACCGCACCGATGTTATTGGCCTTGGCAAAGATCGGAAAAGCGCGACGACCGGCGTCAAATACCGGGGCTCCGAGCTTTTTCCCCGCCAGGTCTGCGGGCGTCTTGATGCCTGACTTCTTGAGGGTCATCACCGAAGCTGGTGTGTCGTTATAGACCATCATCACCGCCACCGGCTTGTTCGGAGCATCCGGGTTGTTGGCGTGAAATTCCATCAGCGCGGCCAGATCAGCCAGCCCCATGTCATAGGCACCCGAAGCCACCCGCGTCACCGTGCCGCCCGAGCCATTGCCTGCGTCAATGCTGACATCGAGCCGGGCGTCCTTGAAGTATCCCCGGGCCGCAGGGCTTAGGAAGAGCGCGGACGGACCTTCAAACCGCCAGTCCAACTGAAACTTCAATGCCGTGGACTGCGCATGGGAGGTGTTGGCAGACAGCAACGATACTGCGAAAGTGAGCGCACTGAGGAAGGTACGTTTTTGCATGAAGGCTCCGGGGGCAAAGGTGAAAATATTTGATCGCCTAGCCCAAAAGCAAAAACAATGCCTGCACCAAAAGAAACCGTCAAAAAACGCACACCCGCCGGGTCAATTCAAGCCGGAAGTTCGAGTGTGCGATGCCAATGCGCGCACGCGTGTGCTGTTGCACGGACTTGCCGCGCGTCGGAATGTATGCGCGATCAGTGATCGGCCACGGTTACAATCGCGCTCTGTTGCGGCTGTAGCTCAGTGGATAGAGTATTGGCCTCCGAAGCCAAGGGTCGTGGGTTCGATCCCCGCCAGCCGCACCAAGACGAC